>NZ_NVAP01000028.1 GCF_002567495.1 Bacillus cereus
CCCCCCGCTTACCCGACTAACCTACTAATGATGGCCTATTGAGCTATCTTTTTTGTTGTGTGCATATTAGAAGTATAAGTTTGCCGCAAATAAAAAGAACCATAAGCTTGCCGTTCCGGCAAACTTATGGTTCATATCACACGATTGTTAGTATATTTGTTTTTACATCGGGTGTTAATATCTACTTTTAACGTTACGTATTTTCACCAATATTGCATTACTTTTATAAATTAATAAAAAAGTATTTAGAAACAGAGGGAATTATTATATGATAAGAAACGAACCAGACCGACCGGTTTGGTTATGAGAGATTAGAAAGGAGCAGCACCTGTTAATAAAGGACGATATTTTTGGTTTGATATTCTAATAGGATTACTAATATTAAATTCTAACATTAGAATATACAACAATAAAGGAGTAGGGTATGAAAAAAAATCTATCAATATTTATGACACTTTGTTTGTTTATTCAGTTGGCGTTTCCTGGATTCAATGTGTTTGCTGAATCAGTAGAGGGAATAGACCATACACTAAAAACAAATGAAACAGAGAATATGTGTTACAGAGAGCATGAAGGACACTTAAAGTTTCAATGGCCATTGCATAAAAAGAAAATAGATTTTGTAATTGTGCAAGATGCGAGTGGAAGTTTTAAAGATTCTATAGGTAGTGTTAAAAATGCATTAAAACACACTGTGGGACAGTTAGATCCTAAATATGATCGGGTACTGGTTACTAGCTACCAAGATTATAAAGGATATAAAGCAATGAATGGTAGTATCCTAAATAATAACGGTTCTGGGGTGAAAATAAATTTACACTCTGGTTTGAATAGTGGTTTAGAATCAGCAAAGCAAGGAATTGATAAAATTACGCCTTTTAGTGGTACGCCAACGGCAAGTGGTCTTCAATTTGCATTGCAACAATATGAACAGGAAAAGGGAGCAAATGACCCGAATCGTGAAACAATTTTTTTACTTGTTACTGATGGAGTTGCAAATGTCCAATTAGATGGATACATTCATAAAACATCTAATAAAGTAAGTGATTGGACAGGAAAAGCTTGGTCTGGGGAATATCAACAAGATTACAAAGGCGCAATGAATGAAGTTACTAACATAGCAAATGAAATAAAAGGTAAAGGCTATAAATTAATAACTGCCTTTTGGGAAAACAAAGAGACTTTATCAGCTCCAGGTAATTACCATGATAAGTACGAAAGTGAAGTCGGACCGGCATCACGAAAAGCACTTCAAGGTATGGCATCACAGCCAGATTGGTTTGTTCTATCAAATAACATTGCAGAATTTTCCGAAACCCTAATTCAGACAGTAGGCATGGTAGCAAAAAATGAAAAAGATAGAATGGTGTTAGATTTTAAAAGTGATTTAAATGTTAAGGATGTTCGTGTTGAAGGACCAAATGGTTTTAGCACAAATCCGGTTATAAAAAATAATCAGTTGATTTGGGATTTAGAGAGACAACCAGAGGGTGAGTACACTCTTATTTATAAGGGTAAAGAAATAAAGCCTGATGTGAATGGATCTGATGTCATTGGAGGATACCTCATTTCCAGTGATAAGAAGTTTGAAATTCCAATTATAAAAGTAGCACCTAATCCGAACGCAATAAACTGTATACCAGGTAAGATTGAGGCTGAAAAACTAGTAGATAAAAATCTAGTAAAGGTAGGAGACAGTGTAACATATACAATTACTGCGAAGAATGTATTAGAAAAAACAACTGCAAAAGATGTTGTGATAGAAGATACATTGCCAGAAGGCTTAGAATTAGATGCATCAAGTATTTTGTTGGATGGCAAGAAGGTAGAAGCTGAAGTAAAAGGAAATAGTTTAAAAGTATTAGTGCCACATATTAGAGGCGTAGGGGAAGTAAAAGTAACTTTTACAGCAAAAGTAATAAAAGAGGAAGCCGGAACAATTGAAAACATGGCAATTGTGTTGGATCCAAATGATCCAGAGAATCCTCATAAGCCTAAAGTATCAATTGAAGTAGAACCGAAAAAAGAAGGAAATGTAGTAACGAAGTACGTAGATAAAGAAGGAAACGAGTTAGTTTCAGGAACAAGTACAACGGATCAAGTAGGNNGAAAAGACTACAAAACGGAGCCAAAAGAAATTCCGGGCTATAAGTTAGTCGAAAAACCGAAAAATGCCGAAGGAAAGTATGAAGAAGGAACGACGGAAGTAATCTATGTTTATGAAAAAGTAGAAGGAAATGTAGTAACGAAGTACGTAGATAAAGAAGGAAACGAGTTAGTTCCGGGAACAAGTACAACGGATCAAGTAGGAAAAGACTACAAAACGGAGTCAAAAGAAATTCCAGGTTATAAGTTAGTCGAAAAACCGAAAAATGCCGAAGGTAAGTATGTAGAGGGAACGCAAGAAGTAATCTATGTATATGAAAAGATAGAAGAATCAAAACCAGAGGTAGAAGGTAGTGTAATAACGAAGTACGTTGATAAAGACGGAAAAGAAATCGCACAACGTAATATGACGACAGATAAGGTAGGAAAAGACTATACAACAGAAAATAAAGAAATTCCAGGTTATAAGTTAGTCGAAAAACCGAAAAATGCCGAAGGTAAGTATGTAGAAGGATTAATGGAGGTCATTTACGTATATGAAAAGGTAGAAGAGCCGAATATTCCAATGAATCAAAAAGATTCAGTTAATCCAAAGGAACCATTAAAAGATGAATCTCTGAAAAAAGAAAAGCCTATGTTACCAAAAACAGGTGCTAAAAAAGAGCCAATGTTTGGAGCGATTTTATGTATTCTGTCAGGAGCATTATTGCTTATTTATAGATTTAAAAAAAGTTTCTGAAAGACGAGAATTAGAAATAGTACTTTCAAAACGTTTTAATTAATATAACAAAATAGTTTATTTATTAAAAAAGGGTATGAATTCAATAGTAATTTGAATTCATACCCTTTTAGCTTTATAGTGGCTTTTTATGTTAAATAGTAAAAATTCGAAGAAAAAGGTGTGAAATCTAAAGAAGAGAGTAAGAGAGATGAACTTACTACAAAAGTAAAATTAAAGCTATAATAAGGAAGTCTTAATTTTGTCTAGGTATTTGTAGTCGTTTAATGGATATTAAGGTACGTGTAGTTTTCGGGAGTATGCACAATTGCATTTTTTGTAAGATACAAATATTTCGCAATAAGAAAATAATTATTGTGCTCTTCATACGATATTAAGACAATCGCAGAATCAAATTTGTACAATTAGATATTAAAAAGTTATAGAAAAATAAGGATAGTTGTTATAGAATAATAAATTAGACCGAACCGTCCGGTTTTTGTGAAAGGTAAATATATTTAAAGACAAGGGTCTTGATAATTCTCGTTTTTGTTCAAAATTAACAATAATACAAAAAGAGAGTCTTCACTAAAGGAACTGTAACGAATCTAATGTGAAATTTTTAAGGTAATAAATATGAAATTAAAAAGCATGCTTTGTAGTCTATTAATTATTATAGCGGTTCTTGTAGGCGACACCCTTGATATCATCGATTTAGAAAATATAAGTAGAAGTGGAAAAAATGGAGCATCAAAGGCTTTATATCTTCTATCGGATAGATTTTCAGAAACAGCTTGGCATATAAAGGGTGCGAGTGTTCAATATATAGCTCTCTGATAACCGAGGAGCGGTTGTAGGGGGGGAGTTAGGGGCACTAACTGACGGTATGAAGTTTAAAATTGTGGTGGAGTAAAAGAATTAGAGCTGTTAAATAGAAGTAGATTGTACTTATTTTCTCCTATATACTCAAAAATGAAAGATTTGCAATGATAAAGAAGTGAAATGACTAAACAATATAAGTTGAATATTCAATAATTACAAAAATATTGTACCGCTTAATATTAAATTCTATAAAGTGTTATTGTATTTAGGAGGGGAAATATGAAAATTTTAGCATTATTATTTATAGGTGTGATGGCTATCATATCTTAAATATTATTATATAAGGGAGTGCTAAATATTAGCTGCATTTTAATGCTTATGACAATTGCATATTTTTGGTTATACGTACATAAACGTTCGGAGTCCTTAAATATTGCTATGAATATAGTGAAACTATCAAGATAAAAGGAAAAAAGTTTTTTTAAAAGGTATTACTACTTGCTTTGGCTTTTATTCCAGAAATTAAGAAAGGTGATGTTAATGAAAAAATATTGGCATAAGCTATCGTTGCTTCAAAAAAATGTATTACTAACTGTATTATTGATTTTGACACTTGTTGGAAGTATGGGAGCGTTAAGTTTTAATATGTTTCAAAATAGTATGATGTCTATATTTGAGAGGCAGTCTTTTGAAACAGGTGATGCAGTATTAAATCAATTAGATGTTGAATTTGTAAGAGAGATAGCAAAAGACCCTACAGCACAAAGAGTGAAGAAAGAAAAACTGACAGAGCAATTAGATAAATCTACAAAAGGTTTGAAAAGTGTTGGTCAAACATATGTTACAGGGGCTAAGCTTAATGAAAAAGTTGAATTACAAGTAGTAGGTTTGAATACAGAATTAGCGAATGTAGTTTCTGTAAAACCAGGTGACTATTATGAGCAGCCTACTCATTGGATGAAAACATACGATAAAGTAATGAAAACGAAACAGGCACAAATGACAGAAGTGTATGAAGATGAACTAGGGTTCTGGGTAACAATTTTAGAGCCAATTACAGATGAAAATAAAAATATAATTGCAATTGTTGCAGCAGATTTGGATGCTTCTATTATTCCTATTACAAAGAAAAAGTTTATAGTACAAGGTTTACTCTTTATTATAATTTCATTAACAATCGCAACTACGATTCAAATTTTTATCGCAAGAAATTCTCTATCGCCTTTGAAGGATTTACAAGAAGGTTTACGTAAAGTTGGTGAAGGTGATTTAAGTATTAAATTAAATGAAAGATCAGATGATATAGGTATAACTAATACATACTTTAATAACACTATTGAAAAATTTAATGGGATTATTGATAAAGTAAGACAGACTGCTGAACAGGTTTCGACATCCTCGCACGAGTTGTCGGCAAGTACAGAAGAAAATAGTATGGCCATTCAAGAGATTGCAAGTTCTATGGCAGGATTAAAATTAGGAGCACAATCTCAAGAACATGTAGTGCAGCAATGTTTAGTGATTGTTCAAGAAATGGAAAGTAAGATGGAAGAAATTACAGGAGCTGCAAAACAAGTTGCAACCGCTTCGGAAGGCATGGAACAGCATTCTGTAGAAGGAAATGATTTGATTAAACAAATTGTTAATCAAATGAAAATAATCCGAGATACAGTTCAAGATTTATCTTCTATTATTTATTCATTAGAAACGCGATCTAAGGAAATCAGTGAGATTCTGACTGTAATTACAACCATTTCAAATCAAACGAACTTATTAGCCTTAAATGCTTCTATTGAAGCCTCACGTGCTGGAGGGACAGGGAAAGGATTTTCAGTTGTTGCGGATGAGGTACGTAAATTAGCGGAAAAAACCGAGGCATCTGCAAAGGATATAGCTAAATTAATTGGTGAAACACAAGCTGAAGCAGAAGAAGCTGTTGTTTCAATGCAAAAGAGTTCAAAAGAAGTTGAATCAGGAATAACACTTGTTCAAAGTAGTGGTGCATTCTTCGAAAAAATTTCAGAATCTGCACAAGCTGTTACAAATCAAATTAAAGCGACTTCGAGTAATTCAAGTGATATTTTTAAAAATAGTCAAACCATAGTTCAGATTGTAAATGAATTATCACATATTTCCAATACATATGTGGATAGCAGTAGTAATGTAGAGACTAGTATGAAAGAGCAAGAAATGTATGTACAAGATATTGCAGAACTAGCAACATCATTAAGTTGGCTATCACAAGAGTTACAAGAATTAATTGGAGAGTTTAAAATTCAATAAAATCAATAAGGATTAAATTGATTCATTTGAAAAAGATTTTTAATTAATTGGAATTTATTAATGTAAATCAGAAGCTTACTTAAATATATATAAATTTTGCATGTTTAATTGGAAATAGATCATGATATTACCAATTAAATGGAGGTGTGTTAGAAATGCAAATTCGAGAAAATAATAATTCAAACGAGATTTTGGTAGCAGCGGCAGCAAGTGCAATTGAGCAAATGAAGTATGAAATTGCTCAGGAGTTTGGCGTTACACTTGGACCAGATTCAACATCACGAGCAAATGGTTCAGTAGGTGGAGAAATTACAAAATGCTTAGTGCGTATGGCACAAGAGCAGTTATCTGGTCAATATAAAATCCACTAAAGTAAAGGTATATCCCATTGAAGGGATATACCTTTTTAATATGTTGTTAAATAGAATCGTTAAATTTTTTATTGTGGGTTAAGTTTAGAGACTGAAAATTTAGCTGTGAAATTTATTTTCTTCATGTAAGAAGAATTTACTCCTGCTTGAAATTGAACAGAAATATTACCGTCTTTTTGTGCTTTGAATATGCGACCATATGATGAATTAGCATTGTATGTGCCAATTACTTGATTATCTGCATCAAAGACTGTATAAGAAATGGGGAACCCGGAATTTTGTACAAAGACTGTAAGTACTTCCCCTTGATTAAGATTAAATGATTCTTTTTGAGAAACTTCATAGGAGCTCATAGAGTAATATTTTGTAACTTCTTGCATTTCTAAATTTGTAGTTGCCGCACTTTTGACAAGGCTTACCATTATTTAAAGGAGTGACTGATTTCACTCCTTTTTTGATTTAAGATGCTGCCGACTGATCAGTATTATGTTTTTCTTCTGATTTTGCGACAATCATTGCGCAAATTGCATCACCAGAAATGTTTACAGCTGTTCTAGACATATCTAGAATACGGTCAATACCGATAATTAAAGCAATACCTTCTACTGGTAGATTTACTTGATTTAAAACCATCGTCAGCATTACAAGTCCAACACCTGGTACACCAGCAGTACCAATACTAGCTAGTACAGCAGTTAATACGACCATAGCTAATTGCGGTAATGTAAGTTCCACTCCGTATACTTGAGCGATAAATACAGTGGCGACCCCTTGCATGATGGCAGTACCATCCATATTAATAGTTGCTCCTAGTGGTTGTACAAATGAGCTTATCGCTTTTGGAACTCCAAGCTTATCTTGTGCTGTTTTCATTGCAAATGGAAGAGATGCATTAGAGCTAGATGTACTAAATCCAATTGCCATTACTGGTCCGAAATGTTTAAAGAAACGAACAATACTTTCTTTTGCTAATACCTTTAATAAGCCGCCATATACAAAGACCCCGTGAATAATGAGTACTAACATAACGACAATCATATACTTGAACATCGCAGCGACGCCTGCAAGACCCATTTTACCAACGGATGAAGCGAGCAAGCCGAATGTCCCAATTGGAGCTAATTTCATAACGAGATTAACGAGATACATCATTAATTCGTTGCCCTGTTCAAGTAATGAATGGATACCTTGAACTCGTTTTCCTAAAATAGCTATACCGAGTCCAATCAATACAGCAAAAGCAATGATTTGTAACATATTTCCATCAGTCATCGCTTTTGCTGGGTTATCTGGTACGATATTTAGCAATGTGTCGACGAAAGATGTTTCAGTTTTTGCACCTTCATACTTAAGGCCTTCTGTTTTAAAATTACCGCCAGCTCCTGGTTTTATAATAAGTGCAAATGTAACCGCAATAGAGATGGCAACCGCTGTTGTTACGAGAAAGAATGAAATTGATTTTAAACCGATTCTTCCAAGTTGTTTCGGATCTCCGAGTCCGGCAGCACCAAGTACGATAGAAATGAACACAACAGGAACAACTAGCATTTTAATAAATCGAATAAACAATTGACCGATTGGGTTGAACACATATTGATTTAGTGGCTCAAAGATAGATGGAGCAGCTAGATTTAGAGTGAGTCCAACAACTAGACCTAGAAATAATGCGATTAAGATTGCTTTTGTTTGTTTCAATAAAATCACCTCTTTTGTTTTTGTGAAACTCCTTCCTAAAGTAATTATACCGAAAAAATACCTGATTTTACAATATTTTCTGAATTTTTTGTTTTTATTTGAATGTAGATAGACTGATTTTGTGTTTGGAAAATAAAATAGACCATCACATAGGATGGTCAAGGGAAGGGGACAATTTATGTCAATTTAATTAGGGATGGAAGCTGTTCAAAGACACTGGGGAATGTCTTATAAATTAGGGAGGAACAACTTCGATACATATACTATAAAAGATAGGTGTGACCTCTCTGTGAACATAGAGTGAAAGAGAGAGGGAGTTTTAAATAAAAGATAGAAAGACAAAAAAATAAGACCATCACATATAAGATGGTCAAGGGAAGGGGACAATTTATGTCAATTTAATTAGGGATGGAAGCTATTCAAAGACACTGGGGAATGTCTTGTAAATTAGGGAGGAACAGCTTCGATACATATACTATAAAAGGTAGATGTGACTTCTCTGTGAACGTAGAGTGAAAGATATGCGGATTTGAAAAATAGTACATATGAAATTGTTATTGCTAGGAATAATGAGCTAGGATATATATAGTTTTCCGACATAAAACGAAAAGGAGTCTGAATATAAATAAAAGTTGTAATCTATGAAAAAAAGGATTATGCTCAACTAGGTTATAAGAATATAAGGTTTGTCCCAATTATTTAAGGGCTTTTAAAAAACTTTTTATTTATGAGGGGAAAGCTTCACTTTAATAAGGGAGTTAGTGATATGGGAGTAACAAAAAAACAAGGGCTGTATAACCGTCTTATACAATTAAACCCACCACAAATATTAGCATTAGGTTTTTTCTGCTTAATCGTGGTTGGTGGTTTGTTATTAAAGTTACCATTCGCAACGAAAGTACATATTAGTTGGGTAGACGCTTTCTTTACAGCAACGTCAGCAGCGACCGTAACGGGTTTGGGAGTAGTGGATACAGCAAGTACGTTTACGATGTTTGGCGAAATTGTTATTATGTTTTTAATTCAAACAGGTGGACTAGGCCTGATGACAATTGCCATTTTAATTGTTTGGGTATTAGGTAAAAAAATCGGATTACGCCATCGTTTATTAATTGGAGAGGCATTTAATCAAACAAATATAGGTGGTCTTGTAAAATTAGTAAAGCGTGTTTTTATATTTTCGATTTGTATTGAGCTTATTGGAGTTATCTTTTTATCGTTTCGTTTTATTCCAGAGTTCGGTTTTGGAAAAGGTTTATACTATAGTATTTTTCATGTAATTGCATCTTATAATAATGCAGGATTTGCTTTATGGCCAGATAATTTAACAAGATATGTAGGAGATCCTATTATTAATATTGGGATTTGCTCTTTAATTGTAATAGGTGGACTCGGTTTTACTGTATTAATTGATATATGGTATAGTCGTAGTTTTCGAAAATTATCACTTCACTCGAAAATAATGATTATTGGAACAGTAGCGCTAAATGTTATAGCAATGATTGTGATTTTTGTATTGGAATATAATAATGTGAAGACGTTAGGGAATTTATCTTTAAATGAAAAATTATGGGCTTCCTTCTTTCAAGGTATTACCCCACGGACAGCAGGATTTAATACGGTTGACTATGGAGGTATGGAAGAATCATCTATATTATTTACGATGATTTTAATGTTTATTGGTGCAGGAAGTGTATCAACAGGTGGAGGGATTAAATTAACAACGTTTGTTATCTTAATTATAGCTGTCCTTTCTTTCTTTAGAAAAAAGGAAGAAATTGTTTTATTTCAGCGTACAATTAAAATATCGACAGTAACGAGGGCTTTAGCGATTGCTGTCGCCAGTCAAATACTTATTTTGGCAGCGGTATTTATATTAATGCTTACAGAAAACTTCAGTTTTATTCAATTATTATTTGAGACAATATCAGCGTTTGGCACAGTCGGATTGACGATGGGAATTACTGCAAAGCTATCGGCGTTTGGAAAATGTATGATTATGTTTGTTATGTTTTGTGGGTTAATTGGACCATTAACACTTGTGTTTTCTTTGGCGCGACCAGCAAAACAAAAAATAAAATATCCATCAGAAGATGTGTTTACAGGATAAGGTATCCCGCATTAAGCGAGATACCTTTTTCTTTTTTAAAACAGAGAGAACAATAAACCAATAAGTGCTACTCGGAATAAAATTGCGATAAGTGCAGCAATTCCGCCAACAACTGCAGCGATTCCACCAGTTACAGTAGCTCCGCGATTATAAGCGTAAATACCGAGTAAAACAGAAACAAGACCAAATAATGTTGGGAAGGTGAATAGCGATAAGATAGATAGGGCAAGAGCGATAAAACCAGCAGTTGATCCAGCGGCAGATGACCTTACAACATCTTTATCGTCTTTATCATCGTAATCATAATCAATGCGCTGTGGTGCAACCTCAGCGGCGTACTCTTCTTTATAGTCACTATAATCACTATCTATTCTATCTCTTCTTTTATAATCATCAAATTTCTCAGTCAAAGTCATGACTCCTTTCATAACAAGGTTCAATAGTAGTATGTATCTCTTTTTCTTTTTTATCCTGCTATTTGTGGGTTGTGGGAGTCGATCTGCGTGTAAACATTTCACTATATCGGAGCATGTACAGGGAGTAATATCCCTTTAAAAGGAGGAAAATGTTTTCTTGAAATAGGAAAAGTTAGTATGACTTCCTCTATTTTGGAAAGTATAAAAAAGAATAATGAGGAAAGGGTGCAATACATAATGGAACATCCAATTGAAAATTTAATGAAAACGGCAATGACAAATTTAAAAGAGATGGTAGATGTAAATACGATTGTTGGGAGTCCGGTTTCAACAGCTGACGGAAATGTAGTATTAACAGTATCTCAAGTGGCTTTTGGTTTTGGAGCTGGTGGAAGTGATTTTAAAGGGGATTTCATTACTGAAAAACATAACGGTGGGCAAAATCAGCATAAAGAGAACAAGCAAGGGCATCCATTTGGAGGCGGAAGTGGGGCTGGGGTTTCCATTAGTCCAGTGGCTTTTTTAGTAGTGGGTTCTAATGGGGTGCAAGTATTGCATCTCAACAGTAGTACACATTTAATTGAAAAGGCTTTAAATACTGTACCAAGCACTGTAGATAAATTTGTGAATGGTCGCCGAAAGTGAACTTGCATTTTTTAGGAATTATGATATATTAGAAAAAGTGCGCTTTAGGATGATCGGAATAAATGAAATGTAAATATAGATGATGAGTGAAATAAGGGAGAGGAATTTATGATTAATATCAAAAACTTAGTAGTTGGCTTATGTATGTTAGTAAGCGGCTTTGTTGTATATGTAATAAAAGAAAAAGCTCCATTCTAAAACAGACAAACCGTTACTGTCTGTTTTTAATTTCTTAAAAACGTTGACAAGTTATTGTATTGGTGTTAAAATTTTAGTTCGTGTCTCGGTTACAGCTAGTGTAAAGTAAATATTCCTTATGAATGCAATACGAAAAGTTTGCGAAAGATCGGGTAATTTTATCAACAACTTTTGTGAACAAACCCTATAAATTGTATTTGTAAGCTATATATGTATACTAGTGAATCAAGGAGCGGTCAGTGGAACCGTAATGATGAGAGAGAGGTAGGGCTTTCATCCAGTATATGTTACTTTCCCGTTAGGTGAATATAAAAAAGAAGGCTCCTTGTGAAAAGGGGCCTTCTTTCTTTTTGTATTGTGAAAATTTAAATACGGCTTTCAACTTGCTGACAGATTTCATCGGTTGTTAAACCGTGAGCGTTAATTACTGATCCTTTTATTGATGTATCTGCGATACCCATCGTATTAGAATCTTGACCAGTTACAACGCAACAATCGCATCCTTGTGCGTCATGTTCTGAGTTAATTGTAACAACCTCATGCCCTTGTTGTTGAAGAGCTTGTTGAACATCTGTTAAAGAGTTTTCAACACCAATTCTAGCCATAATTTTCACCTCCTACCATCTAATTGCTAGTATGCTCAAATCTATAGCATATATTTATGAAAAGAAGGTAGGAAGCAAATCTTTATTTAATCGTTATATACGCCAGTAAGCATTTGACTAACGAATTGATCGTTTAGTGAATCTTGGGCGGCAGTAGTATTAGAATGAATATCAATTGAAGCGATAAAGTTGTTATGTTCTTTTGTATTTGGTTCTACCTCTACATAATTATCGAATTTACAAAAACCTTTCGTATCCATTAAATCAAATAATTGCAACATTTCTACTACCTCTTGTCTCGTTCCTTTAATTTGTACACACGCCATATTGATTTCCTCCTTCATTTTGACAAATTGTTTTTTAAAAATAGGATTATGATTGCGAGATGGAAAATATGAATGTTATTTTTAGACAGCGTTATTTTTATTATTTTCCCCCTTTTTCAGCAAAAGTCGTTGTATTTTCCCGAATTTATAAAAACGGACGTCCGTTTATTGAATACAATAGATTCGTATCAATTGATAAAAATCCTTCTTTTAAACAAATATTTTTTTTAGTGGAATTTGGCGAAAAAAAATTTTTGACTTTTTGTAAACGTTAACAATGCTGTTAAATCAATATAATCAAAGATGTACGTACGATTAAAAATTATAAATTTTCTAAAAATTCACTTGATTTATTTAGAAAGGAGAGTAAACTAGGAAACAATAAAAAATTCATAGAACATAGGAGGCGCTTTCCAGTGAATGAGCAATGGATTTTCTTAAATGGAGAATTTGTTCCAAAAGACGAAGCAAAAGTTTCAGTATATGATCATGGTTATTTATATGGAGATGGAGTATTTGAAGGAATTAGAGTTTATAGCGGTAATGTTTTCCGTTTGAGAGAGCATCTTGTCCGGTTATATGAATCAGCAAAATCCATCATGTTAGAGATTCCATATTCTTTAGATGAAGTAACGAATATTGTTGTTGAGACGATTCGACAAAATAAATTATCTAATGGATACATTCGCCTTGTTGTATCGAGAGGTGCAGGAAATCTTGGATTAGATCCTGATTCTTGTAAGAAACCGAATGTAGTTGTAATTGCAGAACAACTATCTTTATTCCCACAAGAATATTATGAAAAAGGGATTCCAGTTGTAACAGTTGCAACGCGCCGAAACCGTCCAGATGTTTTGTCGCCTCAAGTAAAATCATTAAATTACTTAAACAATATTTTAGTTCGTATTGAAGCGAAATTAGCTGGAGTACAAGAAGCACTTATGTTAAATGATCAAGGATACGTAGCTGAAGGCTCAGGAGATAACGTGTTTATTGTAAAAGGAAATAAATTAATTACACCACCAAGTTCTGCTGGAGCGTTAGAAGGTATTACACGAAACGCTATTTTAGAAATTGGTGAAAAACTTGGATATGACGTTAGAGAAGAGTTATTTACAAGACATGATGTATATGTAGCTGATGAAGTATTTTTAACAGGAACGGCTGCTGAAGTAATTGCTGTTACGACAGTAGATGGTAGAACGATTGGTTTAGGGCAAACAGGTCCACATACGAATCGTTTATTAGAAGAATTCCGAAAGTTAGTTATAGAAGATGGAGAGAAGATTTACGAAGAAAATAAAGTTGGATAACAACTTTTTATAACATAAGAAAGCGTTGAGAGGGAGGAGTAGTTGATTGTGAAGCCTCACAGAGAGTCGGTGGTTGCTGAAAACCGATGGTTCACGTCGACGAACATCGCCCTTGAGTGCTAAGCTGAAGCATTTGTCTAGGCTTAGACGGTAGCTCCGTTATTAGCTAGACTCATTTATGGGTCACTGAGGCAAGAGTATTCTTGCAAAGAAGGGTGGTACCGCGAAATCTTTCGTCCCTTCAGCACATAGCTGGAGTGTGGACGTAGGATTTTTTTTATTGATAAAAGTTTTCAAAAAGGGGGCTTATAAGAACAATGTCTTCAAAAACGGAAGAGAAACTGGCAACTGGTGCACAGCTATTGTTAGAAGCGCTAGAAAAGGAAGAAGTAGAAGTGATTTTCGGTTATCCTGGTGGTGCTGTTTTACCTCTTTATGATGCACTCTATGACTGTGAAATTCCGCATATTTTAACAAGGCATGAGCAAGGTGCTATTCACGCCGCTGAAGGGTATGCCAGAATTACTGGTCATCCAGGGGTTGTCATTGCAACGAGTGGACCAGGTGCTACAAATGTTATTACGGGTCTTGCAGATGCCATGATTGATTCGTTACCACTTGTTGTATTTACAGGGCAAGTAGCAACAACGTTAATCGGAAGTGATGCTTTCCAGGAAGCGGATATTATGGGGCTTACGATGCCGGTGACAAAACATAACTATCAAGTGCGAAAAGCTTCAGATTTACCTCGAATTATTAAAGAAGCATTTCATATTGCTAGAACAGGAAGACCAGGCCCAGTCGTTATTGATCTTCCGAAAGATATGGTGGTAGAGCAAGGGGAACGATGTAATGACGTACAAATGGATTTACCAGGATACAACCCGAATTATGAACCGAATCTACTCCAAATAAACAAATTATTACAAGCAATTAGTGCTGCAAGTAAGCCGTTAATTTTAGCTGGAGCAGGTGTATTGCATGCGAAAGCATCAAAAGAGTTAACGAGTTTTGCTCGTAAATATGAAATTCCCGTTGTGCATACATTACTTGGTCTTGGAGGATTTCCGCCAGATGATGAACTTTTTCTAGGAATGGGAGGAATGCATGGTTCATACACAGCCAATATGGCGTTATATGAATGCGACTTACTTATTAATATAGGTGCAAGATTCGATGACCGGCTTACTGGAAATTTAGCTTATTTTGCTAAAGAGGCGACTGTTGCGCATATCGATATTGATCCAGCAGAAATCGGAAAAAATGTGCCGACTGAAATTCCTATTGTTGCAAGTGCCAAGCAAGCGTTGGAAGTATTACTTCAACCGGAAGGAAGGAAAGGAAATCATCGTAAGTGGCTCTCCTTGTTAAAGAGTAGAAAAGAAAAATATCCACTATCTTATAAACGGAATTCGGAAAGTATTAAGCCTCAATACGCAATTGATATGTTATATGAACTTACGAAAGGAGAAGCTATTGTAACAACAGATGTTGGGCAACATCAAATGTGGGCAGCGCAATATTATCCGCTGAAAAATCCAGATAAATGGGTAACTTCTGGCGGATTAGGAACGATGGGATTCGGATTTCCAGCAGCAATCGGTGCGCAAATTGCAAAGCCTGAAGAACTAGTTATTGCAATTGTTGGTGACGCTGGGTTTCAAATGACTCTACAAGAGTTAAGTGTATTAAAAGAACACGATTTACCAGTTAAAGTATTTATTTTAAATAATGAAGCTTTAGGAATGGTAAGGCAATGGCAAGATGAATTTTATAATCAAAGATACTCACACTCTTTACTGTCGTGTCAACCAGATTTCGTCGCTCTTGCGAATGCGTATGGCATAAAAGGAGTTCGCATAGATGATCCACTTCTTGCAAAGAAGCAAATACAGCATGCGATTGAATTACAAGAACCGGTCGTAATTGATTGCCGTGTACTTCAATCAGAAAAGGTAATGCCGATGGTTGCGCCAGGGAAAGGTGTTCACCAAATGGAGGGAGTGGAAAAAAGGTGAAGAGAATTGTTACAGCGACAGTTCGAAATCAAAGTGGTGTGTTAAACCGAATTACAGGTGTTATGACACGAAGACATTTTAATATTGAAAGTATTTCAGTAGGTCATACAGAATCATCGGACATATCACGGATGACGATTGTTGTACACGTTGAAAATGAACAGCAAGTTGAGCAGTTAATTAAACAACTTCATAAGCAAATTGATGTTCTGAAAGTATCGGATATTACAGAAGAAGCGATGATCGCAAGAGAACTTGCACTTATTAAGGTCGCAACATCAGTAGCAAGAGCAGAATTATATAGTTTAATTGAACCGTTTCGAGCCGCTGTAATAGATGTTGGGAAGGATTCCATAGTTGTGCAAGTAACTGGTACGCAAGATAAAGTAGAAGCGCTAATTGAATTACTTCGTCCATACGGTTTGAAAGAAATTGCTAGAACAGGTGTAACTGCATTTACGCGTAGTATGAAAAAGCAAGATAAGCAAGTTATGTTAATTCAATAATCATTTAAAAATAGGGGGAAATGAAAATGGCAAAAGTTTATTATGAGAAAGATGTAACGGTAAATGTATTAAAAGAAAAGAAAGTAGCAATCATCGGATATGGCTCGCAAGGTCATGCGCATGCGCAAAACTTACGTGATAACGGATTTGATGTAGTAGTAGGTTTAAGAAAAGGGAAGTCTTGGGATAAAGCGAAAGAAGATGGATTTTCTGTATATACAGTAGCAGAAGCAGCAGAGCAGGCTGATTTAGTAATGATTTTACTACCAGATGAACTGCAGCCAGAAGTATATGAAGCGGAAATTGCACCAAATTTACAGGCAGGAAATTCTCTCGTTTTTGCACACGGATTTAATGTTCACTTTGATCAAGTGAAACCACCAGCGAATGTAGATGTATTTCTAGTAGCGCCTAAAGGTCCAGGGCATCTTGTACGCCGTACGTTTGCTGAAGGCGGAGCTGTTCCTGCATTATTTGCAGTATATCAAGATGCGACAGGAGTTGCGACTGAAAAGGCACTTTCTTATGCTGATGGAATTGGAGCGACGAGAGCTGGTGTATTAGAAACGACGTTTAAAGAAGAAACAGAAACAGATTTATTTGGAGAGCAAGCTGTACTTTGCGGCGGAGTAACTGCGCTAGTAAAAGCTGGATTTGAAACGTTAGTTGATGCCGGATACCAGCCTGAACTTGCATATTTTGAATGTTTACATGAGCTAAAACTAATCGTTGACCTTATGTATGAAGGCGGACTTGAAAATATGAGATATTCAGTTTCAGATACAGCGCAGTGGGGCGACTTCGTATCAGGACCACGCGTTGTTACTGAAGATACGAAGAAAGCGATGGGAGCGGTACTAGCAGAAATACAAGATGGTACATTTGCAAGAGGCTGGATTGCAGAGCATAAAGCAGGAAGACCAAATTTCCACGCGACAAATGAGAAAGAGAATGAACATGAAATCGAAGTAGTTGGACGTAAATTACGTGAAATGATGCCTTTCGTACAGCCGCGAGTAAAGGTAGGGGTTAAATAATATGAAGCAGATTTTGTTCATGGATACAACGCTTCGTGATGGCGAACAATCACCAGGAGTGAATTTAAATGAACGAGAGAAATTACAAATTGCCAGGCAATTAGAGAGGCTTGGTGTTCATGTAATGGAAGCTGGATTCGCGGCAGCTTCTGAAGGTGACTTCCAATCGGTAAAACGTATCGCGAATACAATTCAAAATGCTACGGTTATGAGTTTAGCTAGAGCGAAAGAAAGTGACATTCGAAGAGCATATGAAGCTGTGAAAGGTGCTGTATCTCCTCGTTTACATGTATTTTTAGCTACGAGTGACATTCATATGAAATATAAGCTCTGTATGTCGAAAGAAGATGTGTTAGATAGTATTTATCGCTCGGTTACACTTGGAAAATCTTTATTTCCGACAGTGCAATTTTCAGCAGAAGATGCGACAAGAACTTCAAGAGATTTTTTAGCTGAAGCAGTAGAAGTTGCAATTCGTGCAGGAGCGAATGTAATTAATATTCCAGATACAGTTGGATATACGAATCCGGAAGAATATTATTCTCTTTTTAAATACTTACAAGAATCCGTTCCATCATATGAAAAAGCGATTTTTTCTTGTCATTGTCACGATGATCTTGGTATGGCAGTAGCAAATTCGTTAGCTGCGGTCGAAGGCGGAGCGCTGCAAGTAGAAGGAACGATTAATGGCATTGGGGAAAGAGCAGGGAATGCGGCCTTAGAAGAAGTTGCGGTTGCTCTTCATATTAGAAAAGATTTATATAAATCGGAACCTTCGATGACGCTAAAAGAGATTAAGGCGACGAGTACATTAGTAAGCAGGTTAACGGGTATGGTTGTACCGAAAAATAAAGCAATCGTTGGAGCGAATGCATTCGCTCATGAATCAGGCATCCACCAAGATGGGGTTCTAAAAGAAGTAACAACTTATGAAATTATTGAACCAGCGCTTATAGGTGAATCTCAAAACCTATTTGTACTTGGGAAACATTCTGGCCGTCATGCGTTTACGGAAAAAATGAAAGAGCTTGGTTATGAATTTACAAATGAAGAGCGAGATGTGGCATTCAAAGCATTTAAAAAATTGGCTGATCGTAAAAAGGAAATTACTGAGGAAGATTTACGTGCACTTATGCTTGGTGAAGCAGCATTTGCTGCTCAGCAATATACCATTACGCAACTGCAAGTACATTTCGTATCAAATAGTACACAGTGCGCGACAGTTGTATTAAAAGATGAAGAAGGAAATGTATACGAAGATGCAGCTACTGGCTCAGGTAGTATTGAAGCGATTTATAATGCAATCCAAAGAATTTTAGGCTTAGAATGTGAATTAGCAGATTATCGCATACAATCTATTACACAAGGTCAAGATGCACTTGCTCATGTTCATGTTGAATTAAAAGAAGGTAGTCACCAAGTATCAGGTTTTGGAGTCGCGCAAGACGTATTGGAAGCGTCGGCGAGAGCTTATGTCCATGCAGCGGGGAAATTAAAATCTTTTATCCAGCTTGTGAAATAAGTGGTTGATAGGTGAGAGGTGCTTTCCTCACCTATCAAATTAAAGTTCTGAAAATTCAGTTAAAAGGAGTGTTGAAATTGGAAAAACGTATCGTTTGTTTAGCTGGTGATGGTGTTGGCCCGGAAGTTATGGAAAGTGCGAAGGAAGTATTGTATATGGTAGAAAGGCTATATGGACATCATTTTCATTTGCAAGATGAGTACTTTGGTGGGAGTGCTATTGATTTAAATGGGCAACCATTACCACAGCGAACACTTGCCGCCTGTTTAGCAAGTGATGCAGTTTTACTAGGAGCAGTTGGTGGACCACGGTGGGATAGTGCAAAAGAAAGGCCGGAGAAAGGATTATTAGCATTAAGAAAAGGACTCGGTGTATTTGCGAATGTTCGTCCTGTAACGGTAGAAAGCGCAACGGCACATTTATCGCCATTAAAAAAGGCTGATGAAATTGATTTCGTTGTCGTTCGTGAATTAACAGGCGGAATTTATTTTTCTTATCCGAAAGAACGAACGGACGAAGTAGCAACCGATACACTTACGTATCATCGTCATGAAATTGAACGTATCGTTTCGTATGCTTTTCAATTAGCGAGCAAGCGGAAGAAGAAAGTAACATCGATTGATAAGGCGAATGTTTTAGAGTCTAGTAAACTATGGCGAACTGTGACAGAAGAAGTAGCACTTCGTTATCCAGACGTTGAACTAGAACATATTTTAGTAGATGCCGCTGCGATGGAATTAATTCGAAATCCAGGACGGTTTGATGTAATTGTAACGGAAAATTTATTTGGAGATATTTTGAGTGACGAGGCTTCTGTATTAGCTGGATCATTAGGGATGCTTCCATCAGCAAGTCACGCGGAAAAGGGACCTTCATTATACGAGCCTATTCACGGATCAGCACCGGATATTGCCGGGAAAAATAAGGCGAATCCAATTGCCATGATGCGCTCTGTTGCCATGATGCTTGGGCAATCGTTCGGATTAACGAGAGAAGGGTGTGCAATTGAAGAAGCAATATCTGCAGTCCTTACATCAGGGAAATGTACAGCAGATATCGGGGGGACTGAAACGACAACTTCATTTACGAAGGCAGTTATGCAAGAAATGGAAGAGCAAGCGTTAGTGGGGAGAGGAAGATAATGGGGAAAAGGTTGCTAGATAAACTTTGGGAAAGACATATAGTTACGACAAACGAAAATGGATTGGATTTATTATATATCGATCTTCATCTTGTTCACGAAGTAACGTCACCGCAAGCCTTTGAAGGCTTGCGGCTTACAAATCGAACGGTCCGTAGACCAGATTTAACATTCGCAACGATGGATCATAATATTCCGACGAAAGATGTTTGGAATATTACCGATCGCATTGCGAAGCAGCAACTAGATACACTTCGGGAAAATTGTAAACAATTTCAGGTACCTTTAGCGGATATTGGAGATGAAGAGCAAGGGATCGTTCATGTTATAGGACCAGAACTTGGACTCACGCAGCCGGGAAAAACGATTGTTTGTGGTGATAGTCATACAGCAACACACGGTGCTTTTGGCGCACTAGCGTTTGGTATTGGTACGAGTGAAGTGGAACATGTATTGGCAACACAAACGTTATGGCAGCGAAAGCCGAAAGCGATGGGCATTGAGTTAAAAGGAAAGTTACCGCAAGGTGTTTATGCTAAAGATATTATTTTGCACCTCCTTTCAAAGTACGGAGTAGCAGTTGGAACAGGTTACGTAATGGAATTTTACGGAGAGGCCATTCATGCTATGGATATGGAAGAGCGGATGACGCTTTGCAATATGGCAATTGAAGGGGGAGCGAAGGCTGGCATTATTGCACCAGATGAAAAAACGTTTGTTTACGTAAAAGGGCGTAAATATGCACCGAAAGACTATGAATCTATTAAGAAAAAATGGTCGGAACTTTATACAGATTTAGATGCAGTTTACGATTTACATATTTTGATAGATGTTACGGATTTAGCGCCGTACGTTACGTGGGGAACAAATCCGAGTATGGGTGTTCGGATTGATGAGAAATTGCCAGAAAAGCATGATGTAAATGACGAAAGAGCATTTTCTTATATGGGATTGAGTCCCGGACAAAGTACGTATGACATTCCAGTTCAACATGTTTTCATTGGATCTTGTACAAATTCCAGGCTTTCTGACTTAGAAATTGCTGCATCTGTCGTGAAAGGTAAGAAAGTAAAAGAAGGTGTGCGAGCACTTGTTGTACCTGGATCTCAAAGGGTAAGAGAAGAAGCGATGAGTAAAGGGTTACATCGTATATTTGAAGAAGCTGGATTTGAATGGAGAGAGCCTGGATGTTCAATGTGTCTAGGCATGAATCCCGATCAAGTACCGGAAGGAGAACATTGTGCATCTACGTCAAATCGTAATTTTGAAGGAAGACAAGGAAAAGGAGCACGAACGCATTTAGTTAGCCCGGCAATGGCGGCAGCGGCTGCGTTACATGGTCATTTTGTTGATATTAGAAAGGAGAGTTATGATGGAGCCATTTCGTATTCATAAAGGTACTGCCGCAGTACTGATGAACGATAACATTGATACAGATCAAATTATTCCGAAGCAATATTTAAAGAGAATTGAAAGAACTGGGTTTGGAAAGTTTTTATTTGATGAGTGGCGATATGATAATAATCGCCAAGAAAACCCTGACTTTCCGCTTAATGCACAAGAAAGAAAAGGATCCAGTATATTGATTACAGGTGATAATTTTGGCTGCGGTTCTTCAAGAGAACATGCTCCGTGGGCACTTGCTGATTATGGTTTCCGCGTTATTGTTGCTGGTGGATTTGCCGATATCTTTTATATGAATTGTATGAAGAATGGTATGTTACCGATTGTAATGGATAAAGATATGCGTGAACAACTTGCTAAAACAGATGCGAGAGAACAAATCAAAGTAGATTTAGAAAATGAAGTAATTACAACGAATACGCACAGGTTCCATTTTACAATCGAGAAAATGTGGAAAGAGAAGTTATTAAATGGCTTAGATGAAATTAGTATTACAATGCAATATGAACAAGAAATAAAAGCGTATGAAAGAAAAGTGGCTTTACATTAAAAAAAATGACGGAATATTAAAAATGTATTTACATTCAAAATTAACTGTTATATACTATGTGAAAATCAGAGGAGAAAGGGAGTAAGTATTATGAATACAATACAATCTATTAAAATGCTTACACAACTACATCATCATACATGAAACCCTTGAACCTAGCGTGAAAACGTGTAGGCACAAGGGTTATTCCCGTTGTACCTACACTCTACTAAAGAGCCTTGTAGGTATTTTGTCTACAAGGCTCTTTTTATTTTCGGTTTAGGTGAATGAAATAGGCATACATTAGAAAGGGAAAGGTGTGAGAATTTAGATGACAAAATGGAAACGAGCAAATCCAAATGGAACGAGAGACTATTTATTCGAAGAATGTACGTTAATTGAAGAAGTGGAGCAAAAATTAAGACGTACTTTTTTAGAGCGAGGTTATGAGGAAATAAGGACACCTACAATTGAATTTTATGATGTTTTTGCCTTTCAAAATAGACCGATAGATGAAGAGAAGATGTATAAATTTTTTGATGAAAAGGGACGGATTATCGTCTTGCGTCCAGATATGACAATTCCTTTGGCGAGAGTTATTGGAACACAGAGATGGGATACGTCACTTAAAGTGACGTATAGCGGGAATGTATTTCGAGCGAATGAGTCTCATTCGGGCAAATATAATGAAATCGTCCAAAGTGGTATTGAAATTATCGGGATTGATAATGTAAGAGCTGAAATTGAATGCGTAATAAGCGTCATTCAAGCACTTAAAAAGTTGAAGGTGCAATCTTTTACAATTGAGATTGGGCAAGTACAGTTATATAAATGTATTGTAAAAAAACTCTCCATCCATGATGAAGAAGAAAGGGTACTTAGAACGTATATAGAAAGTAAAAATTATGCCGCCCTCTCAAATTTCATTGGAGAAAGGAAATTAGATCGATGTGATGAGACAGTAAGATTACTTGAGAAATTGCCAAGGCTATTTGGGAATTTAGAAGTTATTGAGGAAGCAGAAAAACTCGCTTCAAGTAATGAAATGAAAATGGCAATTGCAAGAGTAAAAGAAATGTATGAAACAATTGAAACGTTAGGATATGGCTCCTACATATCAATTGATTTGGGCATGATTCAACACTTAGATTACTATACGGGTGTTATTTTCAAAGGATATATATATGAAATTGGGGAAGAAATCGTTAGTGGCGGAAGATATGACGAGTTAATCGGAAATTTTGGAGAAATGCTGCCGGCTGTTGGACTCGCGGTACAAGTAAATCAAATTGTGAAGGCGCTGCAAGAGCAGCAACAACCATATGAACGAAATCAAATTGATGTTGTGATTCATTATGAGTTAAATAGATTAGCAGAAGCAGAAAGATTACGAAATTTACTTCGAAAGGACGGGAAGAATGCCTGGCTATCTTTATTCTCTAATTTAAGTGATACCTTTCAATTTGCAAGAAAAAATAAAGTAGGAACAGTCGTTGAGGCAAAGAATGAATACTTAGTGGAATATGTATGGAATGAGAAATGGGTAGTCCAGAAAGAAGGAGAGACTTCATGCGTAACATTCAAATTGCGTTAACGAAAGGAAGATTAGAAAAACATGTAATTCCACTTTTTGAGCAGATTGGAATTGATTGTTCTGAGCTTAAAAATAAAGGCCGGAAGCTTGTATTTCAAAGTAAAAACACAAATGTTTCATTTATTTTAGTAAAAGCGGTAGATGTTGCTACTTATGTAGAACATGGGGTAGCTGATATTGGGATCGTTGGAAAAGATATTTTAATGGAAAACGAGAAAGATATTTATGAAATGCTGGATTTAGGAGTGGGGATTTGTAAGTTTTGTGTCGCTTCTATTCCTACGTATAATCCGAAGAGTTATCGGAAGAAAAGAATTGCTACGAAATACCCACATATTACTTCTACTTATTTTCATGATAAGGGAGAGGATGTAGAAATTATTAAAATAGAAGGTTCTGTAGAAATCGCGCCTCTTCTCGGATTGGCAGATGCGATTGTAGATATTGTTGAAACAGGAAAAACATTACAAGAGAATGGACTCATTGTATTTGAGGAAATGCACTCTATATCGGCTCGGATGATTGTAAATAAGGCGGCCTTAAAAACTAAAAAAGACGAAATATTCAGTATTATAAATATGGTGGAGCAAGAAATCTTATCAGGGAAATAGGAGGACTTAAAATGGAAATCATTTATGAAGACTTTAAGGAGGCATTATCTAAAATAAAAGTGCTAAGAGAAAACGCTAATATAATAGAAGAAACTGTTCAAAGAAGTGTAAGAGAAATCATTCGAAATGTAAGGGAGGGTAAAGATGAGGCTTTATCTTTCTATACAAAAAAGTTTGATGATGTAGAGATGAAAGATTTTCGTATAAGAGAAGAAGAAATACAGCAAGCAAGTATGTTTGTAGAGAATTCATTTTTAGAAGCGTTAAAAGAGGCAAAGAAAAATATTGTCTCGTATCACGAAAAGCAAAAGAGACAATCGATATTCGATTGTGAAAGTAAAGGCATAATTAGAGGGCAGCTCATTCGGCCGTTAGAAAATGTAGGTGTATATGTACCGGGCGGGACAGCCTCGTATCCTTCTTCAGTATTAATGAATGTATTACCAGCGAAACTTGCGGGTGTGAAAAATATTGTCATGGTAACACCACCGAGGAAAGGAGGAATTGATCCGCATATATTAGTTGCTGCAAATCTTGCGGGGGTAGATGAAATTTATACACTAGGTGGAGCTCAAGGAATTGCTGCTTTAGCATATGGGACGGAATCGATTCCGAAAGTGGATAAAATAGTTGGACCGGGAAATTTGTATGTCGCTCTAGCGAAGCGAGAAGTATACGGCATTGTAAACATCGATATGATTGCTGGTCCATCAGAAATTGTAGTTGTCGCTGATGAAACAGGTAATGCAAAATATATCGCAGCGGATTTATTATCGCAAGCAGAGCATGACGAGAGAGCAACGGCGATTTGTATTACAACGAATATGAAACTAGCTAAAGAAGTAGAAAAAGAGATAGAAAAACAGTTAGAAACGTTACCAAGAAGTGAAATCGCACGTGAATCGATAAATAGAAATGGAGCTATCTTTATAGTTCCTTCTTTAGAGGAGGCATTCCAATTATCAAATGAAATTGCTCCAGAACATTTAGAGTTACATATAAAAGAACCGATGAATGCTCTAGATTATGTGAAACATGCAGGATCTATTTTCCTTGGACCATATGCACCTGAACCGCTCGGGGATTATTTGGCAGGACCGAATCACGTATTACCGACAAGCGGAACAGCGAGATTTTTTTCTCCGTTATCAGTTGATGATTTCGTGAAAAAATCAAGTTTTATTTCTTATACGGAGGAAGCTTTAAAAAGTGTACAGCATCATATTGTAGAGCTTGCCAATAAAGAAGGGTTACATGCACATGCAAGAGCAATCCAAATGAGGTTTGAGGAGGAAAAATAATGCGTCAGTCCAGCCAAGTACGTGAGACGACAGAAACAAAAATTAAATTAAGTTTGCAGCTTGATGAAAGTACGAATGTATCTATTCGAACGGGGGTTGGTTTCTTCGATCATATGCTAACTTTATTTGCTAGACATGGAAGATTTGGATTGCAAGTTGAGGCGGAAGGTGATGTGTTTGTCGATGCACATCACACTGTTGAAGATGTTGGAATTGTACTCGGAAATTGCTTGAAAGAAGCATTGCAAAATAAAGAGGGGATTAACCGTTACGGCTCAGCGTATGTACCGATGGATGAATCTTTAGGGTTTATCGCAATTGATATAAGTGGACGCTCATATTGTGTATTTCAAGGAGAACTGGAAAATCCAAAGCTCGGAGATTTTGATACAGAATTAACGGAAGAGTTTTTTAGAGCAGTTGCCCATGCTGCCAATATTACGTTACATGCACGCATTCTATACGGAAGTAATACACATCACAAAATTGAAGCGTTATTTAAAGCTTTTGGTAGGGCGCTTAGAGAAGCAGTCGAAAAAAATGCCAATATTACAGGTGTAAATTCAACGAAAGGGATGTTGTAATTGATTGCTATTATAGATTATGGAATGGGGAATATTCGCAGTGTAGAGCAAGCATTAAAATATATTGGGGCAGAGCACATTGTAACGAGTGATAAAGAAGAGATATTGAGAAGTGATGGCGTAATCTTACCGGGAGTAGGTGCATTTCCGAAAGCGATGGACGTATTAGAAGAAAGGGATTTAGTGTGTGTACTAAAAGAAATTGGTGATATAGGAAAACCGTTCCTTGGTATATGTTTAGGTATGCAGCTTTTGTTTGAACGAAGTGAGGAACTAAAAGATTGTAACGGATTAGGTTTACTGCCGGGAGAAATTCGTAAGTTAAAGGTTTCGTATAAAATTCCTCATATGGGATGGAATGAATTAAGGAAGGAAAGAGAATTTCCACTTTGGAATGGATTAGAGAATGGTTCTTTCGTATATTATGTTCATTCTTATTATGCGGATTGTCCAGAGGAAATTGTATGCGGAGTAAGTGATTATGGAATGCAAGTGCCAGGATTTGTAGCGAAAGGAAATGTATTTGGTGCACAATTTCATCCTGAAAAAAGTGGCGCAATTGGCATGCAAATATTAAAAAATTTTAAAGGGGTGGTAGAAGTATGGAGATCTTCCCAGCTATCGATTTAAAAGAAGGGCGATGCGTTAGACTTTATCAAGGAGAATTTAGTAAAGAAACGGTTATGAATGAAGATCCGGTAGCACAGGCAATCATATTTGAAAAGTTTGGAGCGGAAATACTACACATTGTTGATTTAGACGGTGCAATTGCTGGCGAGTCGTTAAATTTGCCCGTCATTGAAAAAATTTGCAAGGCGGTACGTATTCCTGTGCAAGTTGGAGGAGGGGTTCGTTCACTTGTAATGGTGGAAAAGTTATTGTCAGTAGGTGTAGAAAAAGTGATTTTAGGAACAGCGGCTCTTTATGATAAGTCATTTTTAGAGGAAGCGGTTCGCCTATATAAAGAGAAAATTATTGTTGGAATTGATGCGAAAAATGGTTTCGTAGCAACGAGAGGTTGGCTTGATCTGTCTGAAATTTCTTATATTAGTTTAGCGAAACAAATGGAAAGTTTAGGTGTTCAAACGATTGTATTTACAGATATTTCGAAAGATGGGACGCTTGCCGGGCCAAATTTTGAACAATTAGCGTTACTTCAAAAAAGTGTGGGCATTCGTATCATTGCCTCAGGAGGAGTGGCATCTATTCAAGATGTGAAAAGATTAAATGATATGAATATATATGGTGTCATAATTGGAAAGGCGCTTTACGAGAAAACGATTGATTTAGAAGAAGTGTTACAGGTAACGAAGTTATGTTAGCGAAACGAATTATTCCATGTCTAGATGTGAAAGAAGGGAGAGTCGTAAAGGGTGTAAATTTTATAGGGTTACAAGATGTCGGTGATCCGGTTGAAATAGCTGAAGTATATAACGAGGCAGGGGCAGATGAAATCGTATTTTTAGATATTACGGCGACCCATGAAGGAAGAAAAACGATTATAGATGTTGTAGAAAAAACAGCTGCAAAAGTATTTATACCTCTTACGGTTGGCGGGGGGATTTCAAGTGTGAAAGATATGTACAATTTACTAAGAGCTGGAGCAGACAAAGTTTCAATAAACTCAGC
Source organism: Bacillus cereus (assembly GCF_002567495.1). GTDB lineage: Bacteria > Bacillota > Bacilli > Bacillales > Bacillaceae_G > Bacillus_A > Bacillus_A cereus_AQ. The sequence goes on from NZ_NVAP01000028.1 coordinate 27,485, forward strand.
GGCAGTGCGAAATCCGAAGTTAATCAATGAAGGGGCAGAACACTTTGGATCACAATGTATTGTTGTAGCAATCGACGCTAAAAAAGTAGCAGAAGATAAATGGAATGTATACGTCAATGGCGGAAGAGTTGACACAGGAATGGATGCAATAGAATGGGCGAAGTGTGTTGTTAAGCTCGGGGCAGGCGAAATTTTGTTAACGAGTATGGATGCAGATGGAACGAAAAACGGATATGACCTTCGTTTAACAGAAGAAGTTTCAAACAGTGTTTCCGTTCCAGTCATCGCATCAGGGGGCTGTGGTCATACGGATCACATTATAGAAGTTTTTCAAAAGACAACAGTTGATGCAGCGTTAGCGGCATCCATATTTCATTATGGTGAGGCGACAGTGCAGAGTGTAAAGCGAAAATTAAGAGATGCAAATGTTGAGGTGCGATTATGAAACCTAATTTTTCGAAAGGATTAATACCGGCAATTGTCATCGAAGAAGATACGAAAGAAGTTTTAATGCTAGCTTATATGAATGAAGAAGCATATGAAAAAACGTTAGAGACGAAACGAACATGGTTTTATTCTCGTTCGAGGCAATCGTTATGGAATAAGGGAGAAACATCAGGAAATGTTCAATATGTGCAATCTCTATACTTAGATTGTGATCAAGATTCAATTGTTGTGAATGTGAAACAAGTAGGACCTGCTTGTCATACTGGGAAGAAGACATGTTTTCACTATCAAATTATATAGGGGGATACATATGGAAAATGCCTTTAAGTTGCTGTATAAAACAATTGAAGAACGAAAGGAAAGCCCACTTCCTGAATCATATACAAATTATTTATTTTCAAAAGGAGAGGATAAAATTTTAAAGAAAATTGGTGAGGAATGTTCCGAATTAATTATCGCATGTAAAAACAATGATAGAGAAGAAATAGTGAAAGAAATGGTTGATGTATTTTATCACTGTTTCGTTTTATTAGCTGAAAAAAATATTGCATTGGAAGAGGTCATGCGAGAGGTGAAGGAACGAAATGGAAAGATTTCGAGAGTTGGGGATAGAAGGGAAATAGATACATTATAAGGGGGAATGTATATGAAAGTGGATTACCATCTTCACTTAGAAGAAGGACCGTATTCAATAGGATGGCTTGCTAAAATAAATGAAGCACTGGAATGTTATGAGCCGCTTCAAGAAAGGCATTCTATTGATTGGCTTATGAAAACACAAGAACGTTTGCATAAGCGTGTGAAGGAAGGGCCATTTACAACAGAATGGATGGATCTCTATTTAGAAGAAGCTGTGCGAAAAGGAATAAAAGAAGTGGGAATTGTTGATCATCTATACCGTTTTCATGAGGCGAAAGGATATTATGAAAAATATGTAGATATTAGTGATTCTAAGCTTGGTCGTATACAAAAGGAATGGCTAGACCAAGTAAGGGTAACTTCACTATATGATTTTACAAAGGCAATTGAAGAGGCGAAAGAACGATGGAGTAAAAGAGGTGTCACACTTAAACTTGGAATTGAAGCGGATTATTTTCTTGGTTGTGAAGAAGAGTTGAAAAAATTATTAGCACTAGGCGAATTTGATTATATAATTGGTTCCGTTCATTTTTTAAATGGCTGGGGATTTGATAATCCAGATACGAAAGAATATTTTGAGGAACATGACCTACGCGCATTATACGATACGTTTTTTAAAACGGTTGAGAGTGCGGTTCGTTCCAAGTTATTTGATATTATCGCTCATCTTGATAACATAAAGGTATTTAATTATCGATTGGATGAGAATGAACAGCTTTCTTATTATAAGGAGATTGCCTGTGCATTAGTAGAAACGAATACGGCAACAGAAATAAATGCAGGATTGTACTATCGTTATCCTGTTCGTGAAATGTGCCCAAGTCCATTATATTTACAAGTATTAGCTAAATATGGTGTTCCAATTACGGTTTCTTCGGATGCCCATTATCCAAATGATTTAGGGAACTATGTACACGAAAATGTACAAACATTACGAGCTCACGGTATTACTCAAATCGCAACATTTAAGAAACGAGTAAGAGTAATGAGACTGCTTGAAGAAGAAGTAACAATTTCAAAATGAAACGCGATTTTTTGATGAAAACCGTCCTTTTTGTTCAAAATAAGAAAGAATGAAAAGGAGGGTAAGAAATGGCGAAACAACAAAATAAACAAAATGTACAAGGGGTAGAGCAACAAGCTTATACTTCTGAAACGAATGCTGCATCTCAATCAGTTATTGAGGAGCAAATTAGTGATACGGTTGCAGAAGGAACGATTGATGTGAAGCTCGGAAAAGAATCGCAAGAAAAAGCGTAAGAAGAGGGGAGAGTTGCATCTCCTCTTTTTTCATGGAAAAGTGTCGATTTTCAAAACTATAATCAAATTCCTTGGTTTTTATATGTGGATTTCTTACAATGAAATATAAGAGATATCTTATTTTCTATAGAAGAGGTGTTAGTAGTGGCAAAAATATTAGTAGCGGGAAAAATTCCGGAAATTGGATTAGAACTATTAAAAGATCATGATGTGGAAATGTACGATAAAGAGGAGTTAATTTCTATAGATGAATTAACAGAGCGTGTAAAAGATAAAGATGCATTGTTAAGTTTACTTTCGACAAAGGTGCCAAAAGAAGTTATTGATGCAGCACCTCATTTAAAGATTGTTGCAAACTATGGTGCTGGTTACGACAATATTGATTACACGTATGCGGGCGATAAAGGAATTGTAGTATCGAATACACCGAAAGTATCAACGGAAGCGACTGCAGAATTAACATTTGCACTTCTTTTAGCAGCGGCACGTAGAATTCCTGAAGGGGATACGTTATGTCGTACGACTGGATTTAACGGATGGGCACCGTTATTTTTCTTAGGCCGAGAAGTCCACGGTAAAACAATTGGAATTATTGGTCTTGGAGAAATCGGGAAGGCAGTTGCAAAACGTGCGAAAGCATTTGGAATGAATGTTTTATATACAGGACCAAATCGTAAGCCTGAAGCTGAAAGTGAACTGGAAGCAACATATGTGACGTTGGAAGAATTATTACAAACAGCAGACTTTATTACAATTAACTGTGCGTATAATCCGAAATTCCACCATATGATTGATGAAGAGCAGTTTAAAATGATGAAGAAAACAGCGTATATTGTAAATGCTTCACGTGGACCAATTATGAATGAAGCGGCATTAGCTCATGCATTAAAAACGAATGAAATTGAAGGAGCAGCTCTTGACGTATTTGAATTTGAACCGAAAATTACAGAAGAGCTAAAAGGATTAAAGAATGTAGTACTTGCTCCTCATGTAGGAAATGCAACATTTGAAACTCGTGATGCGATGGCTGAAATGGCTGTCAGAAATATTTTAGCTGTATTAAACGGCGAAGAGCCAGTAACACCTGTAAATCAAAAAGTATTAGTTACAAAATAAAAAGAAACCTTCCGGACTCGGAAGGTTTTCTTATTTTTCTTTATTTGCTTTTTTAGAAGGTCTTTGTCTAATGAATTGAGATAGCATGTACAAAATATATAGTGGAATAGCAATGAATAAGAAAACAGAAAAATTGCCAAATCCTGTTTGATACATTGTGATAATGATTCCCACTAAAAATAGTGTAATAATGATGCTATATCGTGGAATTGGTACATCTTTTAAACTTGGGATACGAATGCGGCTCACCATTAAAAATGCGAACGTTACAAATACTGTAATAAGAACGATTTTTGGAATGGTATGTGAAAATAATGTTAAGAAAGCAACAAGCCCTCCCGCTGCTGTAATCGGTACCCCAGTGAAATATTTCATTGAAGTAGAAGATGGTGTTACATTAAATCGTGCTAAACGATATGCTCCGAAAAGAGGGAATAATCCCGCTATGTATAGTCCGATGATTCCGTAGTTTGAGAAAGATGTGTAATACATTAAAACAGCAGGTGCTGCACCAAATGTTACGACATCTGCAAGCGAGTCGAGCTCTTTTCCCATTTGTGAATCAACACGTAATAAACGAGCAACACGACCATCAAGACTATCTAACATCATCCCGATAAGTACTAAAATAGCAGCTGATTTATAATATCCTAAAGATGCATAGCCGATTGATAAAAATCCGCTATATAAATTTCCGAGCGTAAATAAGTTTGGAATAGCTGCTCTATACAAAATCTGATCCCTTGCTTTCTGTAATGAATTCTTAATTAGTGTATGAAAGTTTACTTATTTTATCATACCATAAATTTATTCCTCATACGAAAGAAATTACCAATTTGTGAAAGATTTCATAGAAGGATGGTTTGAAAAATAAGTGGAAATAAAAAGAGGAAGCAACTTGCATAAAGTTGCTTCCTCTTTTTATTCAAATTTCGTTGTCATCGTTCCGGTTTTATATTGATTGTTAGGATCGAAACGTAATAAATCTCCATAAATTAATTTGTCGGAGAATTTTAATTCTGTTTTTGCTTTTTCAATGTACGGCTGACATAGCGTCATATCAGCTTCTTCACCCGTACTTCTTTTGTAGCACATATTTTTTGTATAAACATATTCGTCAGAAACAAAGCTACCATCACGCATTACCATAAGCGGATCTTCTTCTTTAATAAATAAGTCAGTTCCAAATTCAACTGATTTATTTGTCTTAATACCAAGTAAATGAAGGAGCGTTGGCTTAATATCAATTTGACCGGATACTTTAGAAATGACTTTTCCTTCTTGACCAGGCACATGAATAATGAGAGGTACGCGTTGTAATTGCATAGAATCGAATGGTGTAATAGTATCTTTTCCTAGGAACTGGGCCATAGCTGCGTTATGGTTTTCAGAAATACCGTAATGATCACCATAAATGACAATAACGGTATTATCATACAGTCCTTCTTCTTTTAATTGTTTAATAAATAATTTAAGAGCTTCATCTGTGTAACGAACAGTTGGGAAGTAGCGGTTTACAACACCACTTTCCGAGTTGAATTCATCAACATATTGATCTTCCGGATTTAGAAGAAACGGAAAATGATTTGTTAATGTAATAAATTTTGTATAGAACGGTTGCGGTAAAGATTTTAACTTTGGAATAGATTGTTCAAAGAACTCTTTATCTTTTAATCCCCACCCGACAGACATTTGTTCCGTTCCTGCATAATCATTTAAATTAAAGTAGCGATCATATCCAAGCGCAGGATACATTATATCCCGATTCCAAAACGTTTTATCGTTTGAATGGAAGACGGCAGAAGAATATCCGTATTTTTTTAATTGTTCTGGTGTAGCTGTGTATTCATTTGTTGCATGAGTAAAGAATACAGAACCACGATCTAGCGGATAAAGTGAGTTTTCAACGATAAATTCAGCATCAGAAGTTTTACCTTGTCCAGTTTGATGATAGAAGTTATCGAAATAGAAACTATCCTTAATAAATTCATTTAAAAATGGTGTAATTTCTTTTCCATTTATTTTTTTATTAATAACAAAGCTTTGTGTAGATTCCATTGAAATTAAAATTACATTTTTACCTTTTGCAGCTCCAAATAAGTTTTTATCAACCTGCTTATCTTTTGAGTCTGTATAGTTTTTAATTTCAGAAAACCCATCGCCACTTGCAAATACACGCTCAGCTGAAGATTTGGATTGAAGCGTAATATCAAATAGATGATATGTGTATAAACCTAAATTTTTCACGACAGTTTGACGATCAAATGAGCGTGAGAACATTTGTGGTTTATAAATAACGGATACAACAATTTGTAGTGCTAATAAAGCTGTTACACCGCTAAAGAAAGTTCGCTTCTCTGAGCGGGAAAGTGGTGTTTTATCACCAAATGATGGGAATTTACGCGAAATAAACATTAAAATAATTGCATCTGCAAATAAAAGTAATGTTTTGTACGTAAAGAGTTCTTTTATACTTGTCCCTAAATCAGCCATATTGTTTGTTTGAAATAAAACTGGGAAAGTAACGAAATCGTTATAAAACCCATAAAACATTGCATTGCCAAATAAAATAAATGACAGTATAAAACTGGTTCCAATTATAATTCGGTTTCGGTGCTTAGATGCTAGTAAAGCTAAGCCGAAAAATAAAAGTAACGCAGCTAGTGGATTAATAAAAAGCATAAATTCTTCAAAGAAATTATCAATTTTTATATCAAACGCTAGCTTGTACACAATATATGTTTTAATCCATAATAAAACGACTGCAACGAGTGCAAATCGCAGTTTTGGAAACAGATGTTGTAGCATAATATACTCCTCTCTTAAAAAGCATGACAGTTCTTCTGAGCCAGTTTGAATAGTACTCATTTTATATATACGAACAGTCTTTTGTTATTATGATTATTATACTATGAGTATCATTATACGAAAATAAAAGAGAGTTGTGGGCATTTTTATAATAATCGAGTAGAAAAAGAGCTGTGGGAGACAATAAAATAGAATTTCTATGTATGATAATTATCGTACGCAGAAAGAATCGCGTGATAATACGGAGGTTATAATGCGAAAATTATTATATTTTATAGCATGCAGTAGTATTATATTTTTTACTTCACCGAGTGTTTCAGTAGCGCAATATGATGCACCTCTTATGGAAGATGCCCTTTATTCTGTTTTATTTCCGAAAATAAATAAAGCAATTGAAAAACAGTATGGAAGTTTGAAACCTTATCAATGTCCTAAAATTATTAGTTTAAAAAAAGTGTATAGTGGTACATATTTATTTCAAGCGGTTATTGAAGTGACGAAGTATGAACGGGTTGGTGGGAAAAATGTACCACCATTTGAAAAAGTAACAATTACGTTTAATAATGAAGAAGGCGAATGGGAAGTAACAAAGATATTAGTAAAGCGCTTACCAGATAACACGGAATTAAACTGTAAAAAAACAATATAAAAAATTGTTTGACAAATAAAATGGTCCTTTGGTATTGTTAATAGCAACAATTAGATGTTTGAAAATTAAATAGACTTACCTCATCTACTCTCAAAGGTAGAGGCCGCAATAGGAAAGAGTAAGCTATGGGAGATTTAGTGGAATCTGTGATCATAGGTTGAAAGGGACTATTGCCGAAATATAAGAATGACCACCTTATTCATATATTGGGACTGCATTGAATAAATGTAGTACTGTCATAAGATTTATTTTATGGAGAGCTATTTGGAGATGTTGATGCGGTTTCTTATTTTGAGGAGATAACAACTCGTTTATTTTTTCAATATATATTTTTCCTAATAAGAAACGCGTGTGAACATTGTTCCGCGCGTTTTTTGTCTATCTAAAAGCGTGCTGCAATGAATAGAAGATTGGGGTTATGAGTTTTAGAGGAAATAAGGGAGGAATTTAAATGTATTTACACGGCACAAGCCGAATTAATGGGCAAGGACACTTAGAAATTGGAGGGTGCGATACGACGCAGCTAGCAAAACAATACGGAACACCACTTTATGTATACGATGAAGAGTCTATTCGAGGAAAGTGCCGCGCGTTTCATCGTGCTTTTAAAGAAAGTGGTTTCTCTTATCAAGTAGCATATGCAAGCAAGGCGTTCTTGTGCATGGAGATGTGCCGAGTAGCTCGTGAAGAAAATATGTCATTAGACGTTGTCTCTGGAGGAGAATTGTATACTGCGCTCCAAGCGGGATTTCCAGCATCACGTATTCATTTTCATGGAAATAATAAAACAGAAGACGAGATAGTGATGGCTCTTCAGGCGGATATCGGTTGTTTTGTCGTAGATAATTTCTTTGAATTAGAAGTTTTACACGATTTAGCGATGCAACATGGAAAATTTGTGAACATATTAATTCGTGTAACGCCTGGAGTAGAGGCGCACACACATGAATATATTACAACAGGTCAAGATGATTCGAAATTTGGATTTGGCGTTTCAAACGGTCAAGCGATGCAGGCAATTGAATTTGCATTACAAAAATCCAATTATAATGTGTTAGGGATACATTCACATATCGGATCGCAAATATTTGAAACAGCTGGTTTTGTTCGAGCAATTGAAGTTCTTCGCCAATTTTTAGAAGAAGTGAGAGAGCAAACAAACTATGTAGTAAAAGTGTTAAATGTAGGCGGGGGATTTGGAATACGATACACAGAATCGGATACACCATTAACTCTTGAGACATATGTGCGAGCTGTAACAAGTGCAGTGAGGGAACAATTTACAGTATGTGAATATCCATTGCCAGAAATATGGGTTGAACCAGGCCGTAGCATTGTAGGTGATGCTGGAACGACAATTTATACAGTTGGATCTGTGAAAGATATTCCTGGTATTCGGAAATATGTATCAGTCGATGGTGGAATGACAGATAATTTAAGACCCGCTTTATATAGTGCTCGTTACGAAGCGATGTTAGCGAATCGAGCGAATCGAGGGAATGATGAGAATGAGGAACTTGTTTCGATTGCTGGGAAATGCTGTGAGAGTGGAGATATGCTGATTTGGGATATTCATTTACCGAAAGTTGCTTCTTCCGATTTACTAGCAATTTCTTGTACAGGGGCATATGGATACTCGATGGCGAATAATTATAATCGGATTCGGAGACCAGCCGTCGTCTTTGTAAAAGGGGGAACATCACAAATTGTTGTAGAGCGTGAAACATATGAAAATATTATTGGGAACGATCGCATACGTATCAAAGAGCTTGTTTAAGTAAGGAAAAGGAATTGTTCGGAAGGGCAATTCCTTCCTTGTAAAATAAAATAATTAAAATATATCGGAAAACTAGGATTGAAAAAAATCAGAATTGTGATAAAATACAAATACAAAGCTTATCAAGAGAAGCGGAGGGAACTGGCCCGAAGAAGCTCGGCAACCTGCTTATAGAAAGCAAGGTGCTAAATCCAGCAAAATGGAATCCATTTTGAAAGATAAGGTAAAATATATTACCGAACAGTCTTTTCGAAATGGGAAAGATTTTTTTTATGAATAAAAAGGGGGGCTGTTCGCGTGAGTGTACGGGAACATTTTGATGAAGTATCCGAGAAGATTGAAGCGATGCTTGCTGATATGAAATATGGTTCAATTACAATTGTTGTGCAAGATGGAAAAGTCATTCAGTTAGAGAAAAGTGAAAAAGTACGTTTAAAGTAAAAAGCGCTGACTAGAAAAACTAGAGGCGGTTTTAACCTATTTCATTAGGTTAAAACCGTCTTTTTGCTTTTACAGGGGGAAAAAACATGTTGACGTATGAAACGTGGGAAGAAAATGTTGTTTCATTTGCGGAAGAAGATGAAACGAAAGGCGCGCTATCTGTATTAAGTTGGGCTTATAAAGAGTATAAAGATGAGATCGTCTACGCATGTAGCTTTGGGGTGGAAGGTATGGTATTACTGCACCTTATAAACCAAGTAAATCCATCTGCTAAAGTTGTATTTTTGGATACAAATGTTCATTTTCATGAAACGTATGAATTAATTCAAAAAGTGCGGGAACGATTTCCTTCATTGAATATTATAGAAAAACAGCCAGAGCTTACACTTGATGAACAGGCGAAGTTGCATGGTGAAAAACTATGGGAGAGCAATCCAAATCTGTGTTGTAAAATTAGAAAAATTTTGCCGTTAGAAAAATCATTAGCGGCGGAAAAAGCGTGGATATCAGGCTTGAGAAGGGAACAATCAGAAACACGTAAGCATACAAAGTTTATAAATCAAGATCATCGTTTTCAATCTATTAAAGTTTGTCCACTCATTCATTGGACGTGGAAAGAAGTTTGGCGATATGTATACAAACATAGTTTGCCATATAACCCGTTGCATGATATTGGATATCCAAGTATTGGGTGTGAGAAATGTACATTACCTGTAGGAGAAGGTAATGATTCAAGAGATGGTAGATGGGCTGGGAAAGTGAAAACTGAATGTGGTCTTCATTACCAATAAGATGAATCTTGAAATAAAGCTAAGAGGGGATATAGAAAATGAGTACAGTAAATGAATTAGTAAACCGTATAGATAAGACATATGACGTATCACAAATTGAAAAAGAAATTAAATTAGACAATATTGCTTTAAGTGATTTAGAACTATTGGCGACAGGTGGATATAGCCCGCTTATTGGTTTTTTAGGGAAGGAAGATTATGATTCAGTCGTAGAAACGCTTCGTTTAGCAAATGGTAGTGTGTGGAGTATACCGATTACATTACCGGTAACGGAAGAAGTCGCAGAAAGTTTGAAAGCTGGAGAGGAAGTAAAGCTTGTCAACGATGGAAATATATACGGTGTTATTCAAATAGAAGATATTTTTGTACCAGATAAAGAAAAAGAAGCGTTACTTGTATATAAAACAACGGATGAGGCTCATCCAGGAGTGAAAAAATTATATGAACGACCAAATGTTTACGTTGGAGGAACTATTATTCTAACAAAACGCTTTGAAAATAATCAATTTCCTTCTTATCATTTAGACCCAATTGAAACGAGAGAAGAATTTAAAAAACGTGGGTGGAAAACAGTAGTCGGATTTCAAACGAGAAACCCGGTACATCGTGCCCATGAGTATATTCAAAAATCTGCTCTTGAAATTGTAGATGGTCTCTTTTTAAATCCGCTCGTGGGGGAAACGAAATCGGATGATATTCCTGCTGATGTAAGAATGGAAAGCTATGAAGTACTCCTTCAAAACTATTATCCGAAAAAGCGTGTCTTTTTAAGTGTATTTCCTGCAGCAATGCGTTACGCAGGACCAAGGGAAGCGATATTTCATGCGTTAGTAAGAAAGAATTTTGGATGTACCCACTTTATTGTGGGACGTGATCATGCCGGGGTAGGAGACTATTACGGAACGTATGAAGCACAGGAAATCTTTACGAATTTTACGATAGAAGAATTAGGAATTACACCACTATTCTTTGAACATAGTTTTTACTGCACGAAATGTGAAGCGATGGCTTCAACGAAAACATGTCCGCATGGAAAAGAAGATCATGTTATTTTATCGGGTACGAAAGTAAGAGAACTATTAAGAAACGGTGAAATTCCGCCAAGTACATTTAGTCGTAAAGAAGTAGTGGAAGTGCTAATTAAAGGTTTGCAAAAAGAAGTAGTAACAGAATAGGGAGAGAACGAGATGGATACGAATATTACTTGGCATACAGCTTCGGTTTCAAAAGATGAGAGAAGATTGAAGAATGGACATCACAGTTTTGTAATTTGGTTTACTGGTTTATCAGCTTCGGGTAAATCTACAGTAGCGAATGCGGTCGCTCGTAAACTGTTTGAAAAGAATATTGGAAATTATGTGCTCGATGGAGATAACATTCGCCATGGCTTAAATAAAGACTTAGGATTTTCTGAAAGTGATCGTATGGAAAATATAAGACGTATTGGCGAAGTGGCGAAGCTATTTGTAGATCAAGGTACTGTTGTTCTTACAGCGTTTATTTCACCATTTCGAGTAGACCGCAAACAAGTAAGAGATTTATTAGCGGCAGATGAATTTGTTGAAATTTTTGTGAAGTGCCCGATTGAAGAGTGTGAGAAACGTGATCCGAAAGGACTTTATAAAAAGGCAAGAAAAGGCGATATTAAGGATTTCACAGGTATTGATTCGCCTTATGAAGAGCCAGAGCAAGCGGAATTAATTGTAGAAACGCACAAATATTCTATAGAAGAATGTGCAGAACAAATCGTGAAGTACTTACAAGAGCGTAGTTTTATCCCGCTATTTGCCGGGAAGTAAAACTTCCACATCAAAATTCGGCTGGGGCAAGGAAGTTAGGTGGGAGTCGGGCTGCCCGTAAATACCCGATTGATTAAAGTTTCACTTTATATAGGGGGATTTAAAAATGAGTTATGAAAAAGTATGGGCTAACAATGAAAAATTAAATCAGACGGAGAAAAATAAATTAGAAAAAGATGGATTAGAAATTTTTAATGATATTCCTTATTATGCGGAAAATGGATTCGAATCTATTCCGAAAGAAGAGTGGGATGCCTTTAAATGGGCAGGATTGTATTTACAACGTCCAAAAGAAGCTGGCTATTTTATGATGCGGGTAAATATTCCGTCAGGGATTATTACAAATGCGCAGGCAGAAGTACTTGCTTCTATCGCTGAAGATTATGGACGCGATGTAATAGATATTACGACGAGACAGGCGATTCAGTTTCATTGGTTAGAAATCCAGCAAATTCCAGATATTTTTAAAAGATTAGCAAGAGTTGGATTATCTTCAGCGGGGGCTTGCGGTGATATAACACGAAATATTACAGGTAATCCACTTGCTGGAATTGATGCAAATGAACTATTTGATACAACACATATTGTGAAAGAGGTATATGACTACTTCCAACATAATGAAGAGTTTTCTAACTTGCCACGTAAATTTAAAATGTCTATTAGCTCTAATATTTATAACTCAGCAAACGCAGAGATTAACTGTGTTGCATTTACACCTGCTACGAAAGAAATAGATGGTGAGAAAAAAGTTGGTTTTCATATAAAAGTAGGCGGAGGATTATCAGCCCGTCCATATTTAGCTGATGAATTAGATGTGTTCGTTTTACCAGAAGAAGTGAAGGTGGTGGCAATTGCGATTGCTACTATATTCCGTGATTTTGGATATCGTGAGAAACGTCATTTAGCACGTTTGAAATTTCTTGTTGCGGACTGGGGAGCGGAGAAATTTAAAGAGAAACTAATAGAGTATACAGGACCTTTACAAAGTAAAGGAGACAGTGCACTCAAAGGATGGAATGCAGGCTATTTTTATGGTGTTCAAGACCAAAAACAAGAGGGATTAAAATATGTAGGTTTTAATGTACCAGTAGGTCGTTTACATGCAGAAGAAATGTTTGAGATTGCAAGAATTGCAAAGCAATATGGAAACGGACAAATTCGTACATGTAATTCACAAAATTTCATTATTCCGAACGTTCCGCCGGAAAATGTAACAGGATTACTTAGTGAACCGTTGTTTGAAGCGATATCTGCAAGCCCGAAATCATTTATTGGTCATGCGGTTTCATGTACCGGTATTGAATATTGTAATCTTGCACTAGTAGAAACGAAAGAAAGATTACGAAAAATTGCAGAATACTTAGATGCACAAATTGCACTCGATGTTCCAGTTCGAATTCATATGGTAGGATGCCCGAATTCATGTGGTCAACGTCAAATTGCTGACATTGGGTTACAAGGGGTAAAAATGAAAACGAAAGAAAAAGGAATTGTTGAAGCGTTTGAAATATACGTAGGTGGAACGTTGTTAGATGGCGGGGCCTACAATCAAAAGTTAAAAGGAAAAATAGATGGCGAGAATCTACCTGATGTACTCGCATCATTTATAAGTTATTTCAAAGAGAATAAATTACCAGCCGAAACATTTTATGATTTTGTAGGTCGTGTTGGTGTAGATACATTACAAATAGCGTTAAATAACGTGTTAGAAGAAGTCATAGCGTCTTAGGGGGGCAATATGGATTTATATCGATTTGAAGCTGTATTAGTGAATAATATTGTTCCGATTGTTGTTGTTGCTCAAAGTGAAGAACAGGCATTTAAGCTTGCAGAGATTGAGCTTGAAAAGCATTTTTTACCGTTGCCGGAGGTAAAGGAGATTTCTTTGTTTGAAAAAAAGAAGATTCGAAAAGGTGCGGCATTTGTTATTCATGAGTAGAGAGTAGTAATACGAAAAAATAAAAACTTCCATTCTTATATACGAATGGAAGTTTCATTTTAATAGTAGAAATGAGGAGAGATGATGGGGAAGGTTTATATTGTTGGAGCGGGTCCTGGCGATCCAGATTTAATTACTGTTAAAGGATTGAAATGTATTGAGAAGGCAGATGTTATTTTATACGACCGTCTCGTGAATAAAGAGTTGCTTTCATATGCAAAGCCTGACGCGGATTTAATTTATTGCGGGAAACTCCCAAATTATCACACGATGAAGCAAGAAACAATTAATACATTTCTTATTAAATATGCGAAAAAAGGAAAAATTGTAACAAGACTTAAGGGCGGCGATCCATTTGTCTTTGGTAGAGGAGGGGAAGAAGCTGAAGCGTTAGCGAAGCAAGGTGTACCATTTGAGATCGTCCCGGGTATTTCGTCTGGAATAGCTGCACCTGCTTATGCTGGTATTCCAGTGACACATCGTGATGCCAGTGCAAGTTTTGCTATTGTGACTGGGCATAGGAAAGAAGGTGCTGAAGAAGACGTGAAATGGGAAAGTTTAGCGAAAGGCGTAGAGACTTTAGCGGTATATATGGGGGTTAGTAATTTACCCTACATATGTGAGCAGCTTCTGAAGCATGGAAAAGATAAAAGTACGCCAGCTGCTATTATTGAACAGGGAACGACGTCTATGCAGCGCACAGTTGTTGGGACGTTAGGGACAATTGTAGATGTTGCGAAAAAAGAACAAATTCAAAATCCGAGCATGATTGTAATTGGAGAAGTTGTCCGTTTTAGAGAAAAAATCCATTGGTTTGAGAAACAAACAGAAAATGCTTATCAAGTAAGTGGAGTGTTGTAAAATGAAAGCCGTCTTATATATATGTCATGGAAGTCGTTTGAAGACAGCGAAAGAAGAAGCAATTCAATTTATTACATCGTGCATGAGCCGTATAGAAGCGACTATTCAAGAAGTTTGTTTTTTAGAGTTAGCGAATCCTTCTATTGAAGAAGGTTTTCGTACATGTGTGAAGCGTGGGGCCACGGAGGTTATTGCTATTCCTGTTTTCTTATTAGCGGCAGGTCATGTGAAGAAAGATATTCCATTTGAATTGGTAAAGCTCAAGAATCAATATCCGAATATTAAAGTGACTTATGGTAATCCGTTTGGTGTATCAGAAACACTTATAAAATCAGTATATAACGGAAGTGGTATTGAACAGGAAGATAAGGCAGAAGTGACCCTTCTGCTCGTTGCAAGAGGAAGTAGTGATCCTGAAGTATTACAAGATGTAAAGTGGATCGCTTCTTTATTTCAAGCCGAGGAGAAAATTAAAAAAGTTGAGGTTTGTTATTTAGCAGCTGCGGAGCCGAAATTTGAGAAGAAATTGAAGGAAGTTGTAGAACGGAAAGTGGAGAACATCATTGTGCTACCTTATCTGCTATTTACAGGTTTACTTATGAAACATATTGAGAAAGAAGTGCGCCAATATGAATTGGAAGAGATAAAAATAAGTCCATATCTAGGGAAGAATGAAGCGTTTCAAGATATGTTAATTCAGAAAACGACGGAGTTATTGAAAGGAGATCAGTATGTATCCACTTACAGTGCGAGTTAATGAGAAACGCGTTGTTGTTATTGGCGGGGGGAAAGTTGCAGGGTTTAAAATTATTCCTTTACTCAAACAAGGTGCGGATATAGTTGTGATAAGTCCAGAATTGGATGCGAATTTAGTAAAACTTGTGGAAGAAAAGAAAATTCGTTGGTATCAAAGAGAATATGAAAAAAGTGATATTAAAGGTGCTTTTTTAGTTGTTGCAGCGAGTAGTGATTCAATATTAAATGAACAAGTTGCTGAAGATGCCACAGAGAATCAATTAGTAAATGTTATTACAAATCCGGAAAGTGGTAATGTTCACTTTCCAGCAGCGATTCATCGCGGTTTGCTTAATATAGCAGTTTCTACTGGGGGGGCGAGCCCGAAGCTCGCAAAAAAAATTCGAGATGAGATTGCAAATAAATATGATGAGGCATATGAATCATATTTAGATTTTTTATATGAAGTAAGGGTGAAGTTAAAAGATTTACAGTTAGAAAAGAGGGAACGAAATATATTACTCCAAGAAGTGTTGAAATCAGTATATGTGCAAAAAGAGGGGAAAAGAGAAAGTTTTTTACAAGAATTAGAAGGGAAAGTTTTAAAATAATAAAAAGTAAATTGCGCTTTACAAATATGAAAATATAATTTATAATCACAATTAACTTCAATAGATGAAATCGATGAGCAAGAAGAGTACGTATATTTGACGCGGTCAGAGAGCTGGGGGTAGGTGTGAGCCCGGTACGATAAAATATACAGAATGGGCTTGCGAGAGGTATGTTGAACATTGTAGTAGGCAACCCGGGTTCCGCCGTTAAAAGGATAGAGTATCGGAATTATTCCTGTACTTGAACAAGTGGGATTTATCAATCCAATTGAGGTGGTACCACGGTATTTACATTACATATATCGTCCTCTACATGCATATTTGCGTGTAGGGGACTTTTTTATTTTCTAAAGGAGGTGTGCGAGTATGAAATGAAAGTGTATAATTAACAAAAATTTAAATATTCAGAAAAGGAGAGTTTATGATGAAAGAAACACAGCAATGGACGTCGAAAATAGGCTTTGTACTCGCAGCAGCCGGAGCCGCAGTAGGTCTTGGTGCAATATGGAAATTTCCGTATGTTGCAGGTAATGGAGGAGGAGGTGCATTCTTCCTTGTATTTTTACTATTAACTTTATTTATAGGTATGCCTCTTCTAATAGCGGAGTTTGTTATTGGACGTAGCACGCAAAAAGAGGCGGTTACAGCTTATAAAGTACTCGTACCAAATAGCAAATTATATCCTTGGATTGGTCGTATGGGAGTTGTTACTTGTTTTAGTGTACTATCTTTTTATAGTGTTGTAGGTGGATGGATTTTACTTTATTTATATTATAGTGTGACAGGAAGTTTCTGGAATGGAGTAGCTGATTATGGACAATTGTTCGGTGAAACGATTTCAAATCCGCTAAGTGCGATTGGAGCACAATTTATCTTTATGCTTTGTACGATTTTTGTTGTAAGTAAAGGTGTAGAGAAAGGTATAGAAAAGGCAAGTAAGTATATGATGCCGCTATTATTTATTTTGTTTATTGCGATTATTGTTCGTGCGTTAACACTCGATGGTGCTTTGGCTGGAGTAGAGTTCTTCTTAAAACCAGATTTTTCAAAACTTACAGCAGATACGGTTTTATATGCGATGGGACAATCTTTCTTCTCTCTAACAGTAGGTGCATCCGTAATGGTAACGTATAGTTCTTATTTAAAGAAAGAAGAACATTTAGCGAAATCAGCAACATCGATTGTAAGTTTAACTGTTTTTGTTACAGTACTTGCAGGATTAGCAATCTTCCCAGCGATTTTTGCATTAGGAGTTAAACCGACTGAAGGACCGGGACTACTGTTTATCGTCCTTCCGGCAGTATTTGCAAAAATACCATTTGGACAATTTTTCTTTATTATGTTTTTAATTTTATTCTTCTTTGCGACTTTAACTTCTGCCATTTCAATGCTTGAAATTGTAGTAGCATCTGTTGCGAAAGGTAATGAGAAGAAGCGTCCGTCAGCATCATTATTAATTGGTATTCTTATTTTTGCGGTCGGTATTCCATCAGCGTTATCATTTGGGATTATGAGTGACGTGAAAATATTCGGGAAAACATTCTTTGATTTAGTCGATTTCTCGGTAAGTAATGTATTGCTACCACTAGGAGTACTAGCTATTTCGTTATTTGTACCAAATAAAATGAGTAAAGAGTTATTGATGAAAGAATTAGAAGTGACAGAAACGAAAGGGAAAACGTTATTTAACATTTGGTTCTTCTTGCTTCGTTATGTTATTCCGGTAACTGTAATAATTGTATTTTTAAATGCTATAGGCGTATTTAAAATGTTTGCATAAAAAAAGACGGGGATCTCCCGTCTTTTTTTTATGCTGACGTTGCTGAATGTAATAAACGATTATATGCTTTATGGGCTGTGATGACTGCGAGGAATGAACCGATTAAAAATAAAACTGAGCCGCCAAATGTAAATATCCGGCCAATATACGTCTCTCTAGCTTCTTCTATTTCTTGTTGTAATTGTGTATTCATATTGATCACCCCGTAAACTATAGGCATTTAGTTATAGTCTATGTAGAATGCCTATAGTGTGTGAAGTGTAAATAAAAAACCTCGGTAGGCACCGAGGTTTTTTATAATCCGATATAAGGAGATGGATCAACTGCGTTTGTCTTGCCGACATTCCATTCTCCAAGATGAAGTTCGAAGTGTAAATGTTGTCCGTATGATTGGCCGGTATTCCCCATAAATCCAAGCTGATCGCCTTGTTTTACAGTTTGTCCATTCGATACAGAGCGGCTATTCATATGAGCATATACTGTCGTATATGTTTTTCCATTTATACGGTGGGATAAGTACACTACGTTTCCGTAACTAGATGATAATTCTGAGCGAATAACAACGCCATCTGCAGCAGCGATAATTGGAACCGTTCCCGAAGCGGCGATATCGATTCCTTTATGGTTATCTATAGAGCGTACACCGAACCCGGAAGTTTTTGATCCAGCTGCCGGTTTAATAAAGCCACCGATATTTGTATCATGTGGTGTTGGGGCTGCTTGAGTTGTTTGAGTTGCTTGAGTTGCTTGAGCAGATTTAGTAGCTTGTTTGCGAGCCTCTTCTGCCTTGCGAGCTTCCTCCGCTTTACGAGCTTCTTCGGCACGTTTTTCTTCTTCAATTGCTTTTTGAACAGCTTGACGCTGATTTTCTAAAATGCCTTTGGATTCTTCTAATCCTTCAATCTCTGAATCTACTTGTGCTACTTTCGTATGTAGATCGTTAATAAGAGTTTGTTGCTGTTGTTGGTTATTTTGTAATTCTTGCTGTTTTTGTTCTAGTTTTTGCTCAGATTCTTTCAGTTGTTGTTCTTTTTTCTCAACAGCCTCTTTTTCTGTCGTTACAGCATTTTGATCAGATGTTTGTTTTTTTACGATATCTGTATCGTTGTTTAAAATTAAACTTACAGAGTACATATTATCAACAAGATCAGCAATGTTTGTGGAATTTGTTAATACCTCTGTAATGATATTTGTGCGAGGTTTTTCTTGCATAGATTGTAGTCGTTGTTTAATAACTTCCTGACGTGTATCTATGTTTGTTTGTAATTGTTCTATATGTTTCTTTTTGTCAGTAATTACTTGTTGTGTTTTGCTAATTTCTTTTTTTGTATCGTTTAATTCAGATTCGTTTTTATTAATAGAAGTAGTTAATTCATCGATTTTCTTCTGCAATTCTTGAATTTCTTTTTCTATTTGTTCTTTCTGGGCTGATTTATTTTGTAAGTCACTTTGTTTGCCTTCTAATTCAGATTGAATATTAGATAATTTATCTTGATTCGTTTCAGCGTGTACGGGTGAAAGTAATGGGGAAGCAAAAATCGTTCCTGCTGCTAAAACACTAAACGCTGCAAATTTCTTTTTCATAGTTGTCTGGCTCCTTTCCCTATGAATGTTATATATCATAAGAAGAAGGGTGTCTATCGTTGTAATCATAATGTAAAGAAAATTTTATAATTTTGCTAAGTTTTGTCGGAATTTATCATTTTTCGAACATAATTATCATATTGGTTACATTTTTTATACACGTAACAAAGATATATTTTTTTTCGTTGATGTGAAATAAAGGAAAAACAAAGTCGTTTCATATAGTGAAATGTTAATTACGAACCCACTAAAACACTAGTGAGGAATCGTTCTCATGTTAGGTTTTCTGACATGGGATTTATTTTTGTCAAGAAAATTATTTGCGTTCGGGCAAACTTATTTTGTTGTCAGATTTTAATTTTTGATTTATGATTTTTAACAGGGACAAAATGTAGTGAATTGTCGAATAATATGTAATACTCTTAATTTCAAGTTTTATAGAGATAGAATGAGAGATAGAGTGAAACATCGAAGAGGGGGTTACAACAAATATGAAAAGAATAGGACTTGCATGGCAAATATTAATAGGACTTGCCCTAGGTATTGCGGTGGGGGCAATTTTTTATGGCGATAGCACAGTTGTAGGGTACCTAAAACCAATTGGTGATATTTTTATCCGATTAATTAAAATGATCGTTGTACCGATTGTTGTAGCAAGTATTGTTGTTGGAGTTGCTGGTGTTGGCGATGTTAAAAAACTAGGCCGACTAGGCGGGAAAACAATTCTTTATTTTGAAATCATTACAACAATTGCAATTGTTGTTGGTCTACTGGTAGCGAATATTTTCCAACCAGGAAAAGGCGTGAATATGGATCAATTAACAAAGACTGATATTTCTAAATATGCAGAAACAACAGCTCAAGTACAAAGTCATTCGTTTGCAGATACATTTGTGAATATCGTTCCAACGAATATTATGAAATCATTGGTTGAGGGCGATATGCTTGCGATTATCTTCTTCTCTGTACTATTTGGTTTAGGAGTTGCGGCGATTGGTGAAAGAGGAAGACCGGTTCTTCAATTTTTCCAAGGTGTAGCAGATGCGATGTTTTACGTGACTAACCAAGTTATGAAATTTGCACCGTTTGGTGTATTCGCATTAATTGGTGTAACAGTTTCGACGTTTGGTTTATCTTCATTAATTCCATTAGGGAAATTAGTCATAGTTGTATATGGTGCGATGATTTTCTTCGTTGTAGTCGTACTAGGACTTACAGCGAAACTATTTGGAATTAACATTTTCCAATTCTTTAAGATTTTAAAAGACGAGCTGATCTTAGCATATTCTACAGCAAGTTCAGAAACAGTTTTACCAAAAATCATGGAGAAAATGGAGAAATTCGGTTGTCCGAAAGCAATTACATCTTTCGTTATTCCGACAGGTTATTCATTTAATTTAGATGGATCAACTTTATATCAAGCAATTGCAGCAATTTTCTTAGCGCAAATGTACGGTATTGAATTATCCATTACACAACAAATTACATTATTACTTGTATTAATGGTTACATCAAAAGGTATCGCAGGTGTACCGGGCGTATCGTTCGTTGTATTATTAGCAACACTTGGTACAGTAGGTATTCCAGCTGAAGGTTTAGCATTTATTGCTGGTATTGACCGTATTTTAGATATGGCTCGTACGGCAGTTAACGTTGTAGGGAACTCTTTAGCAGCTGTAGTTATGTCTAAGTGGGAAGGTCAATATGACGCTGAAAAAGGACAAGCTTATTTGAAAGAGATTTCTGAAAAAGGTCAAGCGGCTTAATTATAATAGGAACTAGCTCTCACATAATATGTGGGAGCTTTTCTGTATATAGAAGAGGAGCAGACGTAATGAAACGTAAATATGGTGATGGTTCTTCGTGGAAGAGACTAATAGAAAAGGGTTATACGGTTAAGCAAGTAGAAGAGGGAATGCTCGGAATACTGAATATAAAAAAAGTGAGAGAGCCTAGTTGTAAAGAATATGATGGTAAAGAAATTTGTATTGCAGGTAATGGGTATACGTGGGTTCAATATTTTATTAATGGAAAGAACTTTGCGATTACAGCTATGTTAGATGATAGGCACAATTTAGTGCAATATTATATTGATGTGACGAAAGAATATGAAATAGATGACCGTGGTTTACCGTATTTTGATGATTTATATTTAGATGTAGTATTATTACCCAGCGGTAAGGTGTATGTATTAGATGAAGAGGAGCTAGAGGACGCTTATAAAAGTGGCGATGTCACGAAGGAAGAGTATGAGGTAGCTTGGTACACGACGAAATGGATATTAGCAACAATAAAAAATAGTGAATTTTATTGGATTTCAATATTGGAAGAAGAAATTGAAAAATTAAAATGATTGTTGTATTCAAATTTTTGTATAATTACCAAAAAAAACTATACAAAAAATAATTGACTTTTGTTTTGTAAGCGAGTAAAGTTAGGGAAGAAATTATTATTAAAAAATAAATATGAAACCTTCTTATAAAGAGAGGCGGAGGGACTGGCCCTACGATGCCTCGGCAGCGGACTCGATTTCAGAGTGCTGTGCCAAATCCAGCAAGCGTGTGCTTGAAAGATGAGAAGAGTGTTTCTTATAGATGTATAAGACCTCTTCTCGTCGGAAGAGGTCTTTTGTTATTCAGTAGAAAAAAGGTTGAAACTAGGGAGAGATGGTACTTTGAAAGAAACGAGAGGAAATGGTTTAGCATTATTACCACTTGGGATATTTTTGGCGCTATTTATTGGTTCTGGAATTATTACAGGTGATTTCTATAAATTGCCGATACTTGTAGCGATTTCAATTGCTGTAGGAGTCGCATTAGTGATGAATCGTAAAGAAAGTTTTAATGTGAAAGTCGAGCGGTTCGCTAAAGGTGCAGGAAATCCGGATATTATGATTATGGTATTAATTTTTGTGCTTGCAGGTGCATTTTCTGAAACTGCTAAAGGAATGGGTGGAGTAGACTCAACTGTTAATTTAGCGTTAACTATTTTGCCGCCAGGATTTATCGTAGCTGGAATCTTTGTTATTGGTGCATTTATTTCATTAGCGATGGGAACTTCAATGGGAACAATTGCAGCATTAGCACCTATTGCTGTAGGTGTAAGTGGTCAAACTGATATCTCAATTGCACTTGCGATGGCTACTGTTGTTGGCGGAGCGATGTTTGGTGATAATTTATCATTTATTTCAGATACAACAATTGCAGCTGTTCGTTCACAAGGAACGGAAATGAAAGATAAGTTTAAAACGAACTTTTTAATTGTATTACCAGCGGCTATTATTACAATTATACTATTAGTAATAGTTACTTCAGGAAGTGACACAGCAATTAAAGCGCATAGCTTTGATTGGATAAAGATTTTGCCGTATGCAGGAGTACTTATTACAGCGCTACTTGGTTGGAATGTACTTATTGTATTAACTGGTGGAACTGTATTATCTGGTGTTATCGGTCTTATAGATGGAAGTTACACGTTAGAAAGTTTCTTTAAAAGTGTAACGACTGGAATGGGCGGTATGATGGAGCTAGTACTACTTGCTATATTAATTGGCGGTATGGTTGAATTAATCCAATATAATGGTGGTATTCAATATTTAATGAATGTACTAACACGTAATATTCGCTCGAAAAAAGGAGCGGAATTTGGTATTGCTGGTTTAGTAAGTATGACGAATATGTGTACAGCGAATAATACGATTTCGATTATCTTTACAGGACCGCTCGCGAAGAACATTGCAGATCAATATGAAATAGACCCTCGTAAATCAGCGAGTGTATTAGATCTCTTCTCATGTTGTGTGCAAGGATTAATTCCGTACGGTGGTCAAATGTTAACGGCAGCAGGATTTGCAGCGTTATCTCCGGTCGAATTGTTACCATATGCATTTTATCCAATTTTAGTTGGAGTATGTGGGATTGTTTCTATTTTAATTGGGTTTCCAAGATTTTCGAAAGTAGCTGAGAAAAAAGAGTATCATAAAACAGCTTAATTTAATATGAACGTTAGTAATTAAAACCGTGCAGAGAATAGACTCTGCACGTTTTTTTGCGTAAAGGGCTGAATACGACTCGGTCTTAAGTCTGAGTCAAAAACGGTTCTTAAGCTCGTTATGGAAAAATGAAAAAATAGTTAAGATAAGAGTATCAAATCGAAGGGAGGCAAGCACAAGATGAAACAATTTCTAGCGTTTATCGCGGCCGGTATTTTGGCTTTAATTGCTCTTGGTAGTCTTGCTGGTATTGTAGGATTCGCAATCGGAGCAGGAGTTGTGTACTGGAGCTATAAATCATTTGTGCGAGCTAAATCATTTTTTGGAAAGTTAGCCTGGGGGATTGTTGGTTTAATCGGTTTATCCATTGCACTTTCTCACTCCCCAGCATTAATCGGTATCGCAGCATTAGTAGTTTTATACTACGGATATCGTGAATGGAAAAAAGAAAAAGATGTAGTTGTTGATTCTACTCCAGAAAGTTCTAAACCATATAGCAACTTTGAAGATGAGTGGAACAAGTTAATGAAAAACTAATATAAAATAAAATCAAATTATAAAGTAGAAGAGAGGAAGATTATAATGAAACAATCTTTATTCGGACGTGTACGCGATGCAATTTTAGCAGATTTTCATAATGTGTTAGATGAGAAAGAAAGAAAAAATCCAATCGCTATGTTAAACCAATATTTACGAGATAGTGAGCGTGAAACAACAAAAATTGAGAAGTTAATTCAGCGTCATAAAACATTAAAATCTAATTTCGCTCGTGAGCTTGAGCAAGCACGTTATTTCGTTAATAAAAGATCAAAGCAAGCTATCATTGCTCAAGAAGCAGGCGAATTACAATTGCATGAACGTGCATTAGAAGAAGTAGCGTATTATGAAGGGCAAGTAACTCGATTAGAAGAGATGTATGCAGGTGTTGTAGAGCAAATTGATGAGTTAGAGCGTCGTCTTTCAGAAATGAAAAATAAATTAAAAGAAATGAACGCAAAGCGTATGGAATTAATGGCACGTGAAAATATGGCGCATGCAAATCGCCGTATGAATACTGCGATGCATAAAATGGATGAAAATAATCCGTTCTTACGTTTTGAAGAAATAGAAGATCATATTCGCGACTTAGAAATTCGTATGAATGAAGAACACGAACGAGACACATTTGATATGAAGATTGCAAAACTTGAGCGTGACATGAAAGAAAAGAATGATGTATCGTTAACGAAAGAGTTATCAAAATAATTGTAGTATATTATAAAACAGGCTTATGATATAGTGATAGGAGAAAAGGTGTTGGAAAGCAATGCCTTTTCTTCTATGTATATGTGAAAAGAAGGGGGGGAGCTGAAATGAAGAAGCATTTTTCAAAAACACAATTAATGGGGATGCTCCTCATCATATTTGGATTCGGTCTTTTTCTTGATATGATACTTGGACATTTTGAACCAGGTGGTCTCATTTTTGCATTTATTATGCTTATGTTTGGAAGGCATTATCGTAAAAAGAATCGTTACGTACGGGGAAATGTATTTTTATTTGTTGGTGGTATTGTATTTTTATTCTTCTTATTTTCTTCAGCAGCATTTGTTCTTGTCGTATTTGCTTGTTTAGCTTTAATTGGTTATCAACTGATTCAACAAGGACATCAGCAAAAAGCAATGAAGGTTGAAATTAAAGAAAAAGGGATTATAGACGAAGAGAAGCAAATATATCGTACAGAACCGTATTTAAAAAATATGTTTGTAGGGAATATACGAATGATGGATCATATTTATGAACTTGAGGATATTAATGTTCAATATGGTGCTTGTGATGTGGAAATAGATTTAACAACTGCTATGATCCCAGAAGGGGAGACGGTAATTGTTATTCGTGGTGTCGTTGGTAATATTCGTTTATATGTGCCATATGATATGGAACTGTCTTTAAATCATTCTGTTATTGTCGGACGTGTGCTTCTGCCAGGTCATGAAGAAACAGGATTTAACCGCAATGTTACATTTAGAACAGAGCAGTATAAAGAGGCTCCTCGTCGTATTAAAATTATTTCTTCGCTTGTCGTAGGCGATACGGAAGTGAGGAAAGTATAATGAAAAAACAAAAAAATATTTCGTGGATGTATATTCGTTATTCTATGTTGTCCTCTGTTAGTATCGCACTTATTTGTACCATTGTATATGTATGGAAAAGTGAGCAACAAGTGTATGATTTATTATGGAAGGAATCCATCGCTTCTGTTCCAATTGGCTTGTTTATTATGACTACAAGTTTACTTATCGGGGGAATTGTAGGATATGCAATCGGTTACTATATAGAGCAGCGTATACAAGGATTAAATACTTTTCTATTTGAGGTAGAGCGAGGGAATTTTCCGAGCGATGTTTCGTTTACTGCAGATGATGAATTTCATGAAGTGGAACGAAAAGTAATTGGCCTTGCTCGTCGATTAGAGGAGCAAGCTGGACTCTTTCAAAAAGTAACGAATGAACGAGCTCATTGGAATGAAGAGATGAGACAAGAAGCGATTTCCCAGGAAAGGCATCGATTAGCGAGGGAGCTGCATGATTCTGTAAGTCAGCAGCTTTTTGCAATGTCAATGATGATGTCGGCTATTAATGAACAAGTAGCTGAAATTCCAGAAATGACGAAAAAGCAGTTGCAGCTTGTTGAAAATATGGTTGTAAATGCACAGTCAGAAATGAGAGCATTGCTTCTTCATCTACGCCCGGTGCAGTTAGAAGGTAAGAAACTAACAGAGGGTATAGAGGAATTATTAACGGAATTATCGCGAAAACAACATATGAAAATTGAATGGCTTATTGAGCCAATAGAATTAAAAAAAGGTGTAGAAGATCATTTATTCCGTATTGTGCAAGAAGCGCTATCAAACACGTTGCGACATGCGAAGGCAAAGAAAACAGAAGTACGTCTTCGGAAAATTGATCAATATGCGATTTTAAAAATCATTGATGACGGCGTTGGGTTTGAAGTAGGCGTTAATAAGGCTGGTTCATATGGCTTAAGGTCGATGCAAGAGCGCGTTCATGAAATTGGTGGGACACTAAAAGTACTTAGTTTCCCGGCCAAAGGTACACAAATAGAAGTAAAAGTACCGATTATGATTGAGAGAGGGGGAGAATTATGATAAAAGTATTGCTTGTCGATGATCATGAAATGGTTCGTATGGGTGTATCGGCATATTTATCTACACAGCCAGATATTGAAGTAGTAGGGGAAGCTGAAAATGGAAGAAAAGGATCGGAATTAGCACTGCAATTAAGACCGGATATTATTTTAATGGACCTCGTGATGGATGAAATGGATGGGGTTGAAGCAACACGTGCTATTATTCAGGAATGGCCAGAAGCGAAAATTGTAGTTGTAACAAGCTTTTTAGATGATGAGAAATTGTATCCGGTTATTGAGGCTGGAGCGACCAGTTATTTATTAAAAACATCAAGAGCAAGTGATATTGCAGATGCTGTACGAGCTACTTATGGTGGAGAAACGGTATTAGAGCCAAAAGTTACTGGTAAAATGATGTCTCGTATGCGTCAGAAGAAAGAACAACCTTTGCATGAGGAGTTAACAGAAAGAGAGTCTGAAATTTTGTTATTAATTGCAGAGGGAAAAAGTAATCAAGAGATTGCGGATGAGTTATTTATTGCACTGAAAACGGTAAAGACACATGTGAGTAATATATTAAATAAATTGAATGTAAGTGATCGTACTCAGGCGGTTATTTATGCGTTTAGACACCAATTGACGAAATGATAAAGTGAAACTTTAATCAGTGGGGGACTATCCCCATTGATTATTAGTTTGCATCAAATCTTTTTATTGACGCCAATAAATGTAAGCGTTATCATTAAGTTGTTAACAGTACATACAAAGGGGAGAATGTATATGTTAGTTCAAACTATATTCGGAATGGATAAGTCTAAAAAATTAGGGGATTATGTGAACGCATTACAAGCGCTTTGTGAAAAATATAATGTTGAAACAGATAAAATTGCAATTATTGAGGCGACAGAAGAGTACTATTTATTTTTAGTAAAGCAAGAAGACTGCTATGATGTTGTTAAGGTAGAAACAGTTGATACGAATATTGAATATTATACGAAAGCGTATAAAATAAGTAGTTTTAATCATACTGCTTATCAAATGTAAAAAAACTCCCTTTCGGGAGTTTTTTTAGGATGCTTTTGCTTCGGTTATTAAGGGAACTTTTTTAGCACCGCTTAGTTTAGCGATAGTAAATCCGATAAGTGCTCCGGCTAATGCTGGTAATAGCCAGCCTATTCCTTCGTTATATAAAGGAATAAATTCAAAGTTGGACGTGATAAACGAGACTGGAATACCGCCTTGTTTTAATCCATCAAATACGCTCACAACTGCTGCTCCGATTAAAGCACCTACATAAACAGAGCGATATCCACCGAAGTATTTATGAAGTAACGATAGTAGTACGAGTACAATCGCAATTGGATATACAACAAGTAGAATTGGAACAGAGATTGCGATAATTTTTGTTAAACCTAAGTTGGCAACGAATAATCCTAATGCGCAAATGATACTCGCGAACGTTTTGTATGAAAATGTAGTCAATAATGTTGAAAAATATTGGCTGCATGCAGATACGAGTCCAACGCATGTCGTTAAACAAGCAAGTGTAACGATAAGAGATAATAGGAGCAAACCGTATGGGCCAAATAATTGTTGTACGATAACAGTAAGTAGCTGTCCACCATTCTGTGCGTATCCAAGGGAGACACTAGTTGTACCGAGCCAGCCAAGTGCACCATATACAAGTACGAGACCAGTAGCGGCAATAAGCCCTGCTTTTGCTGTTGCGATGGCAATAGATTTACGATCATTCACACCTTTAGAGCGAATTGCATTTACAACGATAATTCCGAATGCAAGCGCTGAAATGGTATCCATCGTTAAGTATCCTTCCATGAAGCCTTTGAAGATTGGAGAAGTTTGATACTCTTGCATTGCTGGTCCTGATTGCCCAAGTGGTGTAAATACACTTTTAACAAACAATAAGAAAATAGAGAGTAATAAAATAGGTGTTAATATATTTCCGATACGATCAACCAGTTTAGATGGATTCAAACTCAGCCAAAATACGATAGCAAAGAATATGATTGTATATACAAATAGCGCTAGGCTGCTAGAGCGAATTGTTTCTGGTAAGAAAGAACTAACACCCATTTCATAAGCGACATTCGCAACACGTGGGATGCCCATGGATGGACCAATGGCAATGTATACAACTACCGTAAAGAATATTCCGAATAATGGATGAACATGACTTGCAAGCTGCTGCATTCCATTTCCTGATAGAGAAATTGCGATAACAGTTAATAATGGTAAACCGACTCCTGTTAGTAAAAATCCAATCATTGCAGGCCAAAAGTTTTCGCCTGCGTTTTGCCCAAGCATGGGAGGGAAAATTAAATTACCTGCCCCAAAAAATAAAGAAAATAGCATAAGACCCGTGAAAAAAATATGTTTTTTTGATACAGTGTTCATTGTTTTTCCTCCTTTTTTAAATGCATTTGTAAGAACACAAAAAACTCGTCCCTAAAGAAAGGGACGAGTTATATTTACCCGCGATACCACCCTAATTTACACATGTAGAAATAAATCTATATGTATACGGCTTTGCAACGTACAACATGATACGTGTTCCTTGTAACGGGGGACAGCCGGTAAGAACTTACTGTAACATTCGGTTCTACTTCTCGGAGATGATTTTCGGTTACGCACTGAACGTTGGCTTTCAGCAAATCGCCAACTCTCTGGGGAACAGTTCTATAACGTACTCGTTCTCGTCAATGAATTTTTATTCAAGTATTCTGACAGTATTGTTGCATTTTTTTTTTTGAAAGTCAATATATTTTTTGAAAGGTATATTTATATACGGAAATATTGAAAGGGATATTCGTTGTTGTAAAGGGAATGACGAATTGTAAAACGGGGGTAAAAATTTGCGGAGAATTGTAAAATTTATAGAGAAAGTTGATATTTATAGGAGTAAAGAAGGTATTGTTTGAATTTACAGAGAATAATACAACAATCCACTTGCTGGAAAGAACAAACCAAAAGAGGTGACTGAAATGCTTGCGATGGGAGTATTATTTGGCATTATTGCTATAATTGGTTTTATGTGGTTATATTATTCGCGTTCATTTAAACAAGCAGAAGTTTTACTCTTTCAAAAAGGTAGTTTGTTGACAAATCAGTCTAGATATTTAGTATGTCCGAAGTGTGGAAGTGCACAGGCCAGAAGTGGAGGATATCAAGAGTGTTGCAAAATTAGATTATGAAAGAAAGGGAGCCTCACATTATTTTGTGAGGCTTCCTTCCTTACAATTTCATGGCGCTCCAAATTGTCCACCGATCTCTTTCAATAATAGGAGAGATGTTTTGTAATGCGGTCTGGATATGTTGTAGAAGTTGAGAAAGTTCATCATCTGTTAACTCGTATAGAATGGATCGACCTGTTCGAGGAGATAAATCTTGTAGCAGTGCTTCTACAGATTCATGTATTTTTCGTACTTCCCATTGTGTTTGTGTTGGAAGTACGTGAAGAGAATGTTGTTGTAATTCTTTCTGTATCGTGTTGGTTTTTGGTCGTCTTTTTGACTCTATTTCAATGAGTTTTGGAAATAGAGAGAAAAAATATCCACGAATGTGTTCGGGACTTCCTGGAATTGTACAATCTTCAATCGTTCGATCTTGTAAAATAAGTACACCGTTTTTCTTTAATATACGAGAAGCTTCACGTAAAAATGTAGGGATGTCTTGTAAATGATGAATAACTGCGCGTGAAATAACTATGTCGAATGTTTCATTAGAACATGGGATATTATGTGCATCACCGTGGATGAATGAAATGTTTGGAAAGCTGTTACAATTTTCTTTTGCAGCTTGTAATATTTCTTTTGAAAAATCAAGCCCAACAACATTTTTGGCTCCCATAAGAGCAAGTTCTTTCGTATAAATCCCGCCACCGCAGCCAATATCAATTATTTGTTTGTTTTGTATGTCTGTAATGTTTTTTACCATTTCACCCCAAGAAATATGAGCGTTTCTTGATGCATATGTGTACTTATTATGTGCATCATGAAAATTAATGGACATGATAAAGACCTCCTTTCAATAATTAGTATAGCGTATTTAATAGGATGTCACGTTTTTGTTTTATGTATGAAGATTATAAGGATTTCTTATTGCAAAAGGAGGATTCATTTGAAAGGGAAATATGTATTATTGTTATTTGTTATGCTACTCGTATCTTGTGGTCAAACAGAATCAAAAAAAGAACCAAAACAAGTAGAGGAGACGGTGAATGAAGTGAAAGAAACAATAGGGGTAACAGTTATACACAAAAAACATAAAGAGAAAAAATTACAGGAATCAGAAGCTAAGTTAGTAATAGACATTATAGATAAAGCGGAAAAACAAGAAGTAACAGGTAGCTTTGGCGAACCAGAATATGAAATGCAAATTAATAGGAATGGAAAAAAAGAAACATATTATGCATGGCTAAGAGGAGAAGACAGACGAGGATGGGTACAATATAAGAAAGCTATGTATATGCTGAATGAAAAAGATACGGAAAAGCTATTGGCTATATTTCCAAACGGTTTAGAACAAAAAGAAGATGAGCTACAAGTAGGTCCTTTAACGGAAATAACAAAAAAAGACATGCAGATTACTGCGTTTCATATAAAAGCAGGGGATCAAAAAGTGAATTATACGGTGCGTTATACGATTTCACAATCATTGTACAATAAGTTGGTAAAGGAAAAAGAATATTATTTGCAACTCACTTTCCCAGAAAAGGTTCAAAAATTAATAGGAGCAAAAGAGAGTGAAATGGTTTTAGGTGAAAAAGTAAAGGAAGGGTATAAGCAGTACGAATTGCATGCTACTGTTCCGATAAAAGGCGCTTCAGAATCACAATTAAAATCATTAGAAACATATTACGAAAATTATAATTTGAAAATATTAAACAGTGAAAAAGAAAAAATAGGTGTGTTTCAAAATATAATTCAAATCGTTAAAGAGTATGGTGAAAAAATGAATTTACAAAGATAAAGTGAGATTTTAATCAGTGGGGGATGCTCATTTCTCGTTGATTCCCACGTAAATTCTTTGTTCCAACTGAATTTTGAGGTAAGAGTCTTATTGGCTGTAACGGAATTGTAAATTTTATACAACCTTTCCTAGGAAATGATAATAGAGAGGGGAGAAGAACCCCCTCTCTATTATTTTGCTTTTGCAGATGGCTCATTTATTGATTTTCGTGTAATAAGAAATGAAATCATAAGAGCGGAAAGAATGATAAGAGTGATAAGTAAGTGATTTGGCAACCAATCTAATAATAATACATAGCTCACTGTATAAAAAATAAGAGTTGAAGCTAAAAATGATAAAACACCTATTATGAGAGATTGTAAATTCATTCGTATGCACCTCCTTTATTTATATTTTTGGCTAAAAATGGATTAAATAAACATTATTTCTAACAATAGAAAAAAACATGTCATAATAGAGGAAAGAATAATTTTTGGTGGGTCTTTATGACTCGTTAAAGGGAGTTAAAGGAGAGGAAAATGAAAAATAATAAAAAAGGATTATGGGGAATTATTGTTGCAATAGGATTATTTTTACTGTCTAAGTTAAAGTGGGTATTTGCAATTTTTAAATTAGCAAAGTTTTCAACGGTATTTAGTATGTTTCTATCGCTTGGCGCATACGCAGTTATATATGGTTGGAAATTTGGAGTAGCGCTCATTTATTTGTTGTTTGTTCATGAAATGGGCCATTTATGGGCTGCGAAAAGAAAAGGGATCCCAACATCGCCAGCAATCTTCATTCCATTTATGGGGGCCCTTATTGGAATGAAAGAGATGCCGAAAAATGCAAAAGATGAAGCCTACATCGCTTATATGGGGCCGCTTTTCGGACTTCTGTCATTTTTACCAGCGATTCCACTTTATATAATGACGCAAGAGCCGTTTTGGGCGCTTGTTATTTTGCTTGGAAGTATGATTAATTTCTTTAATTTAATTCCTGTTTCGCCGCTAGATGGTGGGCGAATTATTTCAGTTGTCAGTACTAAAATTTGGGGAGCAGGCCTTATTTTATTACTTGGCTATTCAATTTACTTTAAAAGTATTTTGGGAGGATTTATTGTTATTATCGGTTGTATGGAATTATATAGAGTGATAAAGAGAGATGAGCCGATTAAGGAATTAGGGCATAAAATTGATGGAATGAAAGAATATGTTGCTAGGCTTGAAGAAGAATTAAAAGAAACTGGAGCTGTACATCGGACTATATACATGATGCATCATGAGGTGAATGCATTAAGACAAAGAGAACGGGAAAAAGAGTTACAAATAGGTGAACTTCAAAAAATGGAAGTGTTAGAGTATCTTTTACCGAAGTTTGAACCGTTAGATTATGTTCCGTATGAAGATGAAAAAGATGAGTATACAATTCACATAAGGGAAGCATTTGAAGCGTCAGAAAGAAAATTAAATGAATGGAAAACAGAAAAGGAACAACAAGAAAACTATTATAAAGTGGATACGAAAACGAAATGGACAGTATTTGCTTGTTATATCGGATTAATAGCTATACTTGGTTATACAGCTTATGAAGGTTATATTGTTTTACAAGAGCATTTACCAAGACGAAATGTGTAGAAAAATAATGTCGAAATGATAGGAAGAATTTATACAGGAATTATATTTCTACGAGAGAATGTTACAAGTGTAGTGCCACATTGTAATATACGCTAGTAGAGAAGGGGCTCTGTATATGAAGAAATTGTTAAGGTTGTTCGGGATTATTATCGTGATGGTCGTTGCGAGTTATAGTCTTATGAAAGTGTTATTACATTATGCGAACAAGCCGGCTGGGGTAAATACAATAGCTCAAATAGAAGATATACAAGAAGAGACAAAAGTGCTGGATTTTATTCGTATGACACATGAAAGTTATAATAATTTTTTAAATTATGGTAAGGCAGAGAATTATACGGACGGGGATTGGAATCAATTTAAGCAATGGTTTCAACAACAAGAACCATCTTTAAAAAATATACATATGGAAATAAAGAATGAAAAAATAAAACGCGATGTAAATAGAAGCTATGAAATTGTAAAAAAAGGTGTGGAACTTCAAAATATTGAATATGTAGTGTATGCCCACCGTGTATATCATGACTTGGATATTATCGTAAATAAATATAGAGGTGAAACGAATATCTGGGGGTATACAGAGTTTGGCGATGGGAAAGATATAAAAGTAATTGAGCAAGCTATACAAACAAAATAATAAGCTAGCTAGAATTCTAGTTAGCTTATTTTCTTTTGTAAGTGCAATGTTCATATATTATTCACAAAAACAACGTGTTAATAGTGATTAAAATCACAATGTGTAGGATGCGATTCAGTTAAACTAAAAACAGTTAAGGAAACAGAGGAGTGGGATACAATGTTAAGTGCAAAAACAATTGAAATCGTAAAGTCAACAGTACCATTATTACAAGAAAAAGGTGTTGAAATTACAACGAGATTTTATCAAATTTTATTTTCGGAACATCCGGAGTTATTGAATATTTTCAACCATACGAATCAGAAAAAGGGAAGACAACAACAAGCGTTAGCAAATGCTGTTTATGCAGCTGCAACGTACATTGATAATTTAGAAGCTATTATTCCAGTTGTAAAACAAATCGGTCATAAGCATAGAAGTTTAGGTATTAAAGCGGAACATTACCCGATTGTAGGTACATGTTTACTACGTGCAATTAAAGAGGTTGCAGGTGCACCTGATGAAGTTTTAAATGCATGGGGAGAAGCATATGGTGTCATTGCTGATGCATTCATTAGCATTGAAGCAGAGATGTATGAAGAAGCTGCACATAAAGAAGGTGGATGGAAAGACTTCCGAAACTTTGTGATTGTTAAAAAAGTGAAGGAAAGCGATGTTATTACGTCATTTTATTTAAAACCTGAAGATGGAGGGAAAGTTTCTTCATTCATCCCAGGTCAATATGTAACGATTCAAATCAATATTGAAGGTGAGACATATACACATAATCGTCAATACAGCTTATCCGATGCTTCTGGGAAAGAATATTATCGTATTAGTGTAAAGAAAGAAAAAGGTATAGATACACCAGACGGTAAGGTGTCTAATTACTTACATGATCATGTAAAAGAAGGAGATATTTTACCAGTAAGTGCACCAGCGGGAGATTTCGTATTAAATATGGATTCAACATTACCAGTTGTACTAATTAGTGGTGGCGTGGGGATTACACCGATGATGAGTATGTTAAATACGTTAATTGAACAAGATTCAAAACGTAATGTATATTTTGTTCATGCAGCGATAAATAGTAATACACATGCAATGAAAGAACATGTTAAGGCAGTAGACAATGAATATGAACAAGTTAAAGCATATACTTGTTATTCTGCACCAACTGAAAAAGATTTGGAAATGAAGAACTTTGATAAAGAAGGATTTATTGAAGCAGAATGGTTACAAACTATTATTCCGACAACTGAAGCAGAATTTTATTTCTGTGGTCCAGTAGCATTTATGAAGCATATAAATGCTGAACTAACTGATTTAGGTGTGAAACAAGAGCATATTCATTATGAATTTTTCGGTCCAGCAACAAGCTTACAATAAAACGGATGAGAATAAGCAAAAAAACGAGGTATTTATTTTACCTCGTTTTTTATTTGTTCTCGTAATAAACGGTTTACTGTTTCACGGCGTATACCTATGAGTTGACCAATTTCAGTTTGCGTTAATATTTCATATATAGGAATGTCACCCAAATATAATGTGAACCATTCTTGTAAACGATGAAGACGTTCTTTCGGTGAGACGGTTGTCAATTGATCAATCCGTTGTTGCATCATTCTTAATTTCGATTGCAATTGCATAGCGATGTCGGCATATGATTTAGGATTTGCTTGAAGTCTCTCATACCATTCATTACTAGTAATTGGTTCCACTTCTGTTTTTATTAAAGCGATAGCTGTACCGTGATATTCTTTCGGTGAAATTAAAGAATGATGAGGTATCGTTTCACCTGGAACGATAATGTTGAATAAAAATGGTGTTCCGTCTTCTTCTAACCGAACTACTTTTAATAAGCCTGTTTTTATAAAGTATAAAGGACCGTCCTCGCCTTGACGGAATAGTACATCTCCTTTGTGTAGAATCAATGTTAGCCCCCCATTAATATGTTTCTATTTCTTCTATTTTAGCGTATATGTATATAGACAATATGCTATTTCAACAGCAATTTCATTGACGAAATGTATGCTATTACAGTAGTATACTATTTAGTGTGTAATAGTACTAGCAATGAATACGCTGTAGGGGGTTTAGTATATTGTTAGATGCGATGAAAATGACGGATATGAGAATTCCGGCGAATGCTATCATTCATGTAGAAGAGATGAAAGGTGGAGTCGTTTTATCCGTTGAAGTGGACGGCCAAATTATTTATACGATGGCTTATGATGAAGAAACAGATAGTTATGCTGAATTATATGATCGAAACGATAAGAGGGCGTGCCAAGTACATGAAGACTTTATGGGATGGTCACTTCTTCACTAAAAAAGATGTCAATATGACATCTTTTTTTATTAAATCGATAGAATATACAAAGAAATGAAATATAAGGATAAAATTTGTAATAAATGATTTTGCATTGTTAGCACTTTGTAACTGCAAGCGAACTATTTTTTCGCTATCATAAAGATAACAGTCGCAGTTATAGGAGTGGTCAACTTGAAGAAAGTACATATTTCAAATTATATGTTATTATGTGTTTGTTTAATTTTATTTGTTCTCCTCGGAGGTTTTTTATATTCCTGTGTATAAGAAAAACGCATTCTAAAAAGAATACGTTATAAAAAGGAAGTAATGATTAATCTAGTTCCAAGAATAATTAACGTAATACGTAATAAATTAATTACGGCTTTACCACTCAGTTTCGTATTAATATAAGCTCCGATTTTTCCGCCGATCCATGCACCAGGAATAAGGATTAATGCATAAATCCAGCTGACATTTCCAAGCGAGATGTGAGTCGCAGAACTTACAATTGCTGATAGAAATACGATGAACATCGAAGTTGCTACTGCAATATGTGCTGGGAATGCAAAAAGAAGCATCATTGCTGGAACAAGCAAGGCACCACCACCAATTCCAAATAACCCAGATATAAACCCAACTATAAAGGCGATAAAGATAGCAAGAAACGGTGGGAATTGATAGTGTACAGTATTCCCATCATTATCTGTAAAAGAACGCTTAATTACAGACGTATTTGATAGAGAAAGAGGTTTTAATTTGTCTCGTAGCATAAGTAGAACTGAGACGAATATAAGGAAAATCCCAAAGTATAAAGAAAATGTATCTTGGTTTAAAAATTTATTTGCCCATGATCCGATAATACCACCAGGGCCGCTACCGATAAATAAAATAAGTCCACTTTTATAATCTACTCGTTTATGCTTCATGTAAGTAAGGGTGGAAGATAGTCCTGTAAAAACGACTGTTACCATAGAAGTCCCTACTGCAAGTTGTGGTGATAAACTGTGTAATCCAATTAATAACGGAACAATAATAATTCCGCCTCCAAGCCCAACTAGGCTGCCTACGGTCCCGGCGATTAGTCCGATGAAAAGTAACATGATGTATTCCAAAATTGCCAACTCCTCTAAATAACTTATCCATCAATTATTATACACGCTTTTTAATGAGAAATAGGCTTGTTCACAAAAAAGTCGTCTTCCTAGAAAAATAAGGAAGACGACTTTTGATTAGAAAACAAAATGTAATAGGTAGTAAAACAGAGCAGCTAAAGAAGCTGAAATAGGAAGTGTAATAACCCATGTAATTAACATGCGTTTTGCAGTTCCCCATTTTACTCCTTTCACACGGTGAGAAGCACCAACCCCTAAAATAGAAGAAGAGATAACGTGCGTCGTACTAACCGGTAAGTGAATGAATGTTGCACCGAAAATTACAAGTGATGATGATAAATCGGCAGCTACACCATTTACAGGACGAATTTTCATAATTTGTCCACCGACAGTTTTAATAATTTTCCATCCACCGACAGAAGTACCAAGCCCCATTGCGATGGCACAAGATAATTGTACCCAGAACGGGATATCGCTAGAAGTATGATAGCTATTAGCCATAAGAGCCATCGTAATGATTCCCATCGCTTTTTGTGCATCATTCGTACCATGTGTATAGGCTTGTAATGCTGCAGTGAAAATCTGGAATATACGGAAGTTCTTATTCGTTTTCGTTAAGTTAAAGTTTTTAAAGACCACTTTAAAAATACTGTATACGATATAACCAATAACGAAAGCAATAATCGGTGAAATGATTAAAGCTTCAAGAATTTTAATGAATCCTT
The DNA here is from genome assembly GCF_002567495.1 of Bacillus cereus. Classification (GTDB taxonomy): domain Bacteria; phylum Bacillota; class Bacilli; order Bacillales; family Bacillaceae_G; genus Bacillus_A; species Bacillus_A cereus_AQ. The sequence goes on from NZ_NVAP01000028.1 coordinate 65,211, forward strand.
TAAGGTTTAATGAGCTAATACCAGCAGCAGCAATGGCTGCACCTGCGATTGAGCCAATAATTGCATGCGAAGAACTACTTGGGATACCGTAGTACCAAGTAATTAAGTTCCAAGCTATCGCTGCAAGCAAAGCAGCTAAAATTACAAGAGAACCATTTTGTAAAGCAAATGGGTCAACGATATCTTTTGTAATCGTTTTTGCTACACCTGTAAATGTCATTGCACCTAAAAAGTTCATAATAGCTGCCATAATAATTGCATGTCTAGGCTTTAGAGCTTTTGTTGAAACAGCCGTTGCAATAGCGTTTGCTGTATCGTGAAATCCATTGATAAAGTCAAAAGCTAAAGCGCAAATGACTACTAAAACGGTCAGTATCAAGAGTGTATCCATGATCAAACTCCTTACGCGTTCTTCATAATAATTGTTTCTAATACGTTTGCAACGCTTTGGCAGCTATCAGCTACTTCTTCAAGCTCTTCGTAAATCTCTTTGTATTGAATAATCTTAATCGGATCTTTCTCACGAGAGAATAAGTGCTTAATCGCATGACGACGAATATCATCGCATTGTGATTCGTAATCCTTAATCTTAATCGCGTTCGTACGAATGTCGACTAACTTCTTTTTAGACAGTAGTTCAACAGAGTTTGCAATCTCAATCGCACATTGATTAATTGCTTCCACGAATTTAATCATGTATTCATCAGCTTCTGTAATAGAATACATTTCGAACAGACCAGCACTGTGATCTAATCCGTCTAATACATCATCCATACTCATTGCAAGTTGTAGGATGTCCTCACGTTCAATTGGAGTAATAAACGCTTTGTTTAGCTCCATAATGATTTCGTGAATAAATGAGTCACCTTTTGACTCATACTCTTTCATGCGCATAGAAAACTCTTTTAAATCGCTAGCATTTTTAATTTTATACTCCACGAAAAACTGCGCGCCTTCTTTTAAATTTTCAGAAACATTCATTAACATTTCAGAAAATTTATCTTTTTTTGATTTAAAGACCATTATTGTTACCCCCACAAAAGTAATATATGTAAAATATATTGGCTAATCAATTCTAACAAAAAACTGTCGTTTTTTAAAACATTTTATCGAAAAGTTTACAAAAACTTAACATAACTCCCGTTGTTCGATTAATAATATTAATATCCAATAGTGAATATCTTACTTGTAGAATGTCCTTTTCTTGCAAAAAGTATGAATGTAAAAGAAAAGCTTTACACTATAGGAATGACTACGTTATTATATTAAATTTAAAAGGAGGTATAATCTTCCTTTTAAAAAGAAGAGTGTAAATAAATGAAGGAAGTGAACAAATGAAATTGAAGAACACTCATTTTAAAAAAATGCTTGAGTGGTTCAATAAGAGGAAGAAACTTCGTAATTCATTAATTGTATTGGGAAGTGTACTCGTTACTCTATTTATTGCTGTAAATATAATAATTTCCATTCAAGACATATCTGAATTAAAACAAGCTGTTCCACAACCGACTTTAATTTATGATGCAAATAATGAAGTCGCAACTAAATTAGCTTCTTCGAAAACAGAGGGAGTTAAAAGAAAAGATATTCCTGATATTATGGTTCAGGCAATTGTTGCAGTAGAAGATAAGGGATTTTTTAACCATCATGGTATTTATTATAGTGGAATTATAAGTGCAGTTTTTAAAAATATTACAGCAGGAGAAGTTGTAGCAGGGGGAAGTACAATTACACAGCAGCTCGCGAAGAATGTATTTCTCACACAAGATCGTACATTTTCTCGTAAAATAAAGGAATACTTTTTAACAAAAAAAATAGAACGTACTTATACAAAAGATGAAATTATTGAAATGTATATGAATCAAATCTATTTTGGAGAAGGTGCTTGGGGGATAAAGAGGGCAGCTAAATCTTATTTTGATAAAGATGTAAAAGATTTATCAATTTCAGAAGCTGCAACGATTGCGGGCTTAATTAAAGCGCCGTCTGCGTATTCGCCTTATAAAAACTTTAATAAATCAATTGAACGACGTAACGTCGTATTAAGTTTAATGAAGGAACAAGGGTATATTTCTGAAGAGCAATACAATAAAGAAAAAGAGTCAGGTCTCGTATTAAAACGTGGGGTTGATGATAAATATAAAGGTAAATACTCCCAATATGTAGATTATATAGTTAGGGAAGCGATGGATAAGTATGAATTAACACAAAATGAAATTTTAGCAGGTGGTTATCGTATTTATACAGAGCTTGATCCGAAGAAACAACAGGCTGTAGAAGATGTTGTGAATAATGATAGTTATTTCAAAGATAGTAGCTCAGATCAACTTATGCAAACGGGTGTAGTCCTTATAAATCCAAAAACAGGCGGTGTTCCAGCTTTAGTTGGAGGTAGAGGACCATATCAGTTTTTACAATTCAATCATGCTACGCAATTAAAAAGACAGCCAGGTTCAACATTAAAGCCTCTAGCTGTATATGTACCCGCTTTAGAACAAGGTTATGAAGTATACGATATATTAAAAGATGAACCATTTCATATTAAAGAATATGAACCGAAAAATAGTGACCAGGCCTTTCATGGTAATGTGACAATGTATGAAGCGGTAGCAAAGTCGTATAATGTTTCTGCTGTGTGGCTATTAGAGCAAATAGGATTAGATAAAGGATTGAAATCTTTAGAGCGATTTGGTATTCCATTAGTACCAGAAGACCGTACGTATCCAATTGCTTTAGGTGGTATGCATGTAGGGACATCTCCATTTGTAATGGCCCAAGCATATAGTACATTCGCTAATGATGGGGTTCAAGTAGAGGCTCATGCAATTAGAGAAGTTCAAAATGCTGAAGGGGAAATAATAGGGAAATGGTATAAAAAAGAGACACGAGTGACGAGTGAAAAAATTGCTCAAAAGATGACGTATTTATTAAAAGGTGTAGTCGAAAAGGGAACAGGTGAAAAAGCGAAAGTTAATAATGTTGATACAGCAGGAAAGACAGGGACTACTCAACTTGTAAATGGTCCGAGCGTAGGGGCAAAGGACTCGTGGTTTGTAGGATACACACCAGATTTAGTAGGTGCGATTTGGGTGGGATATGACAAAACAGATAGCGAGCATTATGTTCCAGGTGGTAGTCAAATTACGACGACGATGTTTCGGGACATCATGAAAAAAGCAAATGCAAACCCAGCCCAAAAAGCGTTCCAATTGTCGTTAATATCTGAGGCTGACTATAAAAAACAATTGAAAACAATTGAAGAAGAAAAACGAAGAAAAGAAGAAGAAAAAAGAAGACAAGAAGAGGAACAACAAAGGAAAAAAGAACAACAAGAGTGGTTTGATAAAGTGAAAGAGTGGATTCCATCATTATGGTGAAAAAAGAGGCGAATTTCGTTATTCGCCTCTTTCTCATGTGAAAAATAAAGTGAGCTCATAATTAGTGAGGCAGACGCTACTATTCATTAAGAGTAATGTTCGTACTGCTAAAGGATTGAGAATCGTATGTGACGATTATTTTTCCTTTACTAATCGGTTCGTAAGGTAATTCTTCTTCATAACTACCATTATTTTCATTATGGATAGACAGCGTGATTTCATCAATTCCTTTATTTGTATACTGATCTTTAATCGTTTCAGCAATTTGAAGTAGAGTTTCGTAATTAGAAGCTTTCGTAATAAGCATTCCTTTTATAACTTTTTTTTCATTATTTGTAGAACTGGAATAAGGGATGTTGTTTTGTTTCGTATACAAAAGTTTGTATGGAACTGTTTTTCTCTCTGCTTTTGAAATAGTGGAGTATTTTAGAGTTAAAAAAAATCCTACACATAAAATAATGCATACCATAAGAGCAATCCAAATGCGTATCAGTGACATAACTCTCATTTCTCATCCCTCTTTCATATCTTTGACTTCATTATTTATCATACAAAATGAGGATTAAGATAGAGTAAATTTGAGGTAAAGAAACGTAAAGAAGGAGCACTTATCCTCCCAAATAAGTGCTCCTTTTTATATAAAGAGAGATTTAATACACAGTCAATTAAACATATCACTATAAATATGATTATTTGGAGAAAATTAGTAAATTCGGAAGACAGTTAGTACTGCAGTTGTTTCACCTGTGTTTGGAATAGAGATAGTATTTGCTGTAGGTTGTACAGAGATTGTTGTACCAGCTGTTAAAGTAATAATCGTTGAGAAAGAAACCGCACTACCGATAACGTTAGTTGAAAAATTACGACTAGGTGGTTGGCCGTTAAATGAAAGACCGAAACCAAATGGTGAAGAGCCTGGGAAGGTTGTAGATGCGGAGAAGTTAATATCGTATACACCAGTTTCTAAAACAGTTAGAGTATCAGAGCCGTTAAAGGAGAGGTTTGTTAATTCGAATGTTTCATTGAATTGTATATTGCTTCCTGGTGATACTGTTTGTGCATTTGTGTTACCTAAGACAGCTGTAGTTACAGGAATTGGAGTACCCGCTGGTCCTGTTGCGCCAGTAGCACCTGCTGG
>NZ_NVAP01000029.1 GCF_002567495.1 Bacillus cereus
CGTTACTTTTTCGTTCATGTCTATTTGTTAATTTATTATAGTTATGAACTTTTTAAAAAGCAAGCCTATTTTTCTTCACTATTTTTAAGAATATGAATTATTATATTTTAAAATAACAAATTATCTAATAGAGATTTATACCCTTGCACATATATTTATTACATAAAAACTAACAATATTTGTATTAAAGTGTAACGCTAAAACGTTTATAGCGTTACACTTTAACACTATATTTAAAAAGTAATTTTTAATACAATCTTTCCCTATAACTTTCTTCTAAAGAACGAGCAACATCTTCTTCTGAAGCATTCACTTTCGCATGCTCCAGCAACATTTTTGCTGCTGAAGGTAACTCTTTTTTATTTAACCAAGATTCTGGATCCCACATCTTAGAACGAATAAAAGCTTTTGCACAATGAATATAACACTCTTCTATTTCAACAACAATTCCAAGCAACGGATTACGTCCATTCGCCTGCATTTCTTTCAAAACTTCTTCGTCGTTTGTAATATACGCTCGACCATTTATTCGAAGCGTCTCCCCAAGACCTGGAATAAAAAAGATTAATCCTACACGTGGATTTGAAATAATATTCAAAATGGAGTCTATACGACGATTGCCCGGTCTTTCTGGAATGATAATTTTATTATTATTTAATACGTATACAAATCCAGGTTCATCTCCTCTCGGCGAAGCATCACACTCTCCTAATTTATTTGCAGTAGATAATACTAGAAAAGGAGATTTAGACAGAAAATCTACGCAATGGTGGTCTAATGATGAAATAACTTTCTTTAACGCTCGCTCACTTGGTTGCCCCAATATTTTCCGTAACTCTTCCTCTGTTGAAATAATTGATTTTATTTCCGCACGCTCTATCCCCACTTATAACCACTCCTTTTTCTTTATTTTCCCAAAATTCAATACAAATATTGTATAATGAAATTTGCAGAAAGGGGAATTAAAATGACAGAGTGGTTAACAATATTTGATCCTGAAAGAAATACACTTGGGAAGAAATTACGTGATGAAGTGCATCGTGACGGTGATTGGCACGAAACATTTCATTGTTGGTTTGTAGAAAAAGATACTGAAGATATGTTCTTATATTTCCAATTACGCTCTAAAAATAAAAAAGAAGCTCCATGTATATGGGATATTACTTCAGCTGGACATATTATGCATGATGAAGATGTACAAATTGGTGGCCTCCGTGAAATCGAAGAAGAATTGGGGCTTTCCTTTCAAACTACTGATTTAATATACAAAGGCATCTTTAAGATAGATTATGAAATTTCAAATCTTACTGATCGTGAATTTTGTCATATGTATTTTCACAATGTTATCAATCCACTTCCATTCGCACCAGGTGAAGAAGTAGACGATGTGATGAAAGTACATGCAACTTCTTTTCTACAACTATTAAAAAGAGAAATTTCATCTTTAAAGACTATTTCAGTCTTAAACAATACACCGATTACGATAACATTTGAAGATATTTATCCGTATGATTTTGCATACTATGAATTTGTTATAGAGCAAGGAAAAGAAGTATTAAAAAATAATAGTTTATAAATAAAATAGGACTCTCAGCATCATATTGCGTGGAGTCCTATTTTTCATTATTGCTCAAGTATTTTTAATCTACTCTCTACTTGTATAAATAAACGCATAATTAATAACAGCATAACCACCATAAGCGCTATCATTGTATGTGGATATCTAAACAGTATACTAATAACACTCCCAATTAACATCATGATGAATCCATTTTGCTTCATCACTTCTGCACTATACCTATTACCCACATCCCATAATTCCTTATTTTTCATAGATCGTTTCGTACGATAACCATATGCCGCATTAATATCTGTCGGTGGGTTTTTTTGAAGGATAAGTGCCGCAAGTATAAATATAATTCCAATCAATATGCTTATTCCTATGTTTACTAGTGCATAAATCAATTATGTCCCTCCTAACTTACACTTTCATCATACGGCATAACCCTGTTTTTTCCAATTCGTAACACATTCACTTTCTTTCTTTTGATGTCTGAAACATACTTGGAAGTGTTACAAAACGTGCCCCTTTCGTTTTTAACTGCGGAATGATTTTGTCTAGTGCATCTACAGATCCTTGTAAATGCCCACCTGGTGTTGAATGCTGGAGGATGACACTTCCAGGAAATGAATTCCCTAACACATTATTTGTAATCGTATCAGCGCTTACACCTTTCCAATCAACCGTATCAACACTCCACTGTACAATCATAAAATTTTGCTCTGTCGCCCATTTTAATTGATTTTCAAGTATTTCACCGTATGGCGGACGTATAAACTTCGGTGCATAACCAGCTAAACGATTTAATATTTCTTCCGTTTTTATTATTTGATTACGGTACTCAACCTCATCTACTTTTGCTAAATTCGGATGACTATACGTATGATTACCAATTACATGCCCTTCATTTGCAATACGCTTTACTACGTTTGGATACTTTTCTGCGTTTTCACCAAGCAGGAAGAAAGTCGCTTTCACATTATGTTGTTTTAACTTATCTAATATTTTTGGCGTAAAGACTAAATCTGGCCCATCATCAAATGTAAGGGCTACTTCTGCTTTATTGTAAGGACCTGAAAATGCATACGCATATTTTTCGACCCACGAAAATGGTGTCCATGATCCACGCTCATACGCTTTCATTGGTACTTCATAATTTTGAGGGGTATATACGTAAGGTAATGAGCTTTTATAGTCTCCATAATAAAATGAGTTATATGGCATATAAGCATACGAAACATCTCGTTCTAGTCCCCATTGATATGGAATGAACATTTCTGGCGAATAAAAATAATACATGATAAAAACCTCCCTAAATTTTCATATGTGATTCATCTGCACTTTGTTAGAGAAATTGTTATCCATAAGCAAAAATAAGACTGTCCGTTAACAGGACAGTCCTACTGCTTCATATTATTAATAAATCGATGTACTATCTCTTGGCAAAGCTTTCACATGTTTTAAATAGTTCGTCACTTTATCATCATCATCTTGCGGATATTGATATCCATATGTGTTAGCAATTTCATTCGCCACTTCTCTAAATAAATCACCCATGACAAAGAATGAGCCCCATATATTTTCGTATTCTGCATTAGAAAATGTCTTTTTAAATTGCTTCCACATATCTTCTTCAACATATTGCTCGAAATACTTTCCAAACTTACCTGTATTAACTGTAAAATCTGTTTTCATACCAACATGCCATTCTAGCATTACGATGAACATATCTCGCACAGGGCCATCGAACATTCCTTTCACATAAGAAAGTTCCTCGCGCCATAACCCTTTCCCTACATTTGTACTGCACCACCAAAATTCATTACAGCAATCTAAAAACTCTTTTTCTGTAGGCTTTTTTACTAAATAATCTTTATCGCTTGCTGGTGGGAATTCTTCCAGACAATTATCTTTATCAAGAAGCAGTTTACTTAAACTATCTTGTCCAACGAACATATTTATCAAATCAAATGGAACGAGCGTTAAATCAATTCGATTTCCATCCATAAATTGCATTAAATATGGAAATTTCCCGTCTTCGTCCGCTGGAATTAATGACATTTCTTCTGGCATTTGTACAATCATTATTTCTCCAAATCTACGTATCCACTTATGATTAGACGTAAAAGATTGTATATCATGTACAACATACATAATATCGTAGTCTTGAAAACAATCTATCTTCACATTTGAATTTACACGTGATCCATTCATAATGACAGCTCGGATTCTTTCATCCTCTTTTGCTGTATTTATAATTAAGTCTAACATTTCTTTTTCAGTTCTCATCTATTCCTAACCTCCAATTTTTATATAAACTTATATTTCCAAGTATGTTGGAGGTCCACGAGCTAGCTGCGTTGTACACGATACATGTTATAACTTTTGAAATTTCTTTTTCATCCCATTTACCTCCTCACATCACTCTTTTACAACTGCCATGACAAACCCATCGTATCCTTTACTTCCTACAGTTTGAAGCGCAGTAGCACTTACACGTGGCTCTGCAGCTATTAATTCATAGAAGCGACGTATCCCTTGTACGCGAGGATCGTTACTCGTATTGTCAATAACTTCTCCTTCACGTACTACGTTATCACCAATAATTACAGTTCCAGGGCGTGATAGTTTCAGTGCCCATTCAAAATAGGTAGGGTTATTTTGTTTATCAGCATCTATGAAAATAAAATCAAATGGCTCATACTTCTCATTTTCAATTTGTTGTAAAGAATCTAGCGCTAATCCTACTCTTATTTCTATTCTATCTTTCAAATTAGCACGTTCAATATTGTTACGTGCAATTTCAGCATGTTTTTCACTTGCTTCCAATGTAACAACTCGACCTCCAGATGGCAATGCTCTAGCAAGCCATATCGTGCTATATCCACCTAGCGTGCCAATTTCTAAAACATTACGAGCTCCTTGAATTTGTACTAATAGTTGTAAAAACTTCCCTTGCGTTGGTGATACATCATGTGCTGGCAAATTAGCTGCAGTATTAGTTTGAAGAACCCCTTCTAATGTAGAATCTTTCGGTATTAATACATCACTCATATATTGATCAACAGCCGTCCATTTCTCAATTGTACTCATGTAAATACCATCCCTTTCAATTTTTCAATGCTTTCTACCATTCACTTTTGATTATACCGAAAATTCTGTCTCAAATACAAAAAATAAAGAAGGGATACCTATCCCATTACAGAATAGATATCCCTTCTTTATTTTTATTCAATTTGTCCCTTATGGATTAGTAGACCAAAGTCCAGCTGATTTAATAAATGTACGTTTATTTAATTTCAGCTGCGCTACGATAAACTCCGCAATATCTTCTGCTTGCATTACTTTATCAGGATTTCCGTCAGTCAATCCTAAATCAACAGCCATGTCTGTTGCTACTGTACTTGGTGTTAAAGCCGTTACACGAATGTTATGCTTACGGACTTCCATCGCTAACGATTCTGTTAAACCAAGAACACCAAATTTAGAAGCACTATATGCACTTGTTACAGGTGCACCTTTTTGTCCTGCTGTAGATGAAATGTTAATGATATCACCAGATTGTTGTTCAATCATACTTGGTAAAGCTGCACGAGTTGCATAGTATACACCCATTAAGTTTACTTGAATGATTTTTTCCCAATCAGCAACGTCTAGTTCTAAAAACTTACCGAACTTAGAAATACCAGCGTTATTAATTAAAATATCGATAGATCCTAAACCATTTTTTAACGTTTCGATTGCAGTTGTTACCTCTTCGTATGAAGATACATCAGCAGTTGCAATAACAGCTTTTACGCCTTCTGCTTCTACTTCTTTCGCTACTGCTTTTAAGTTTTCTTCTGAACGAGCTAATAGGCCTACATTTACGCCTTCTTTCGCTAATGCGATTGCTACAGCACGACCAATCCCTCTACCTGCTCCTGTAATTAAAGCATTTTTACCTTGTAATAATTCTGCCAAGTATAACACTCCTTAATCTTCTCAGTTGTTTATTATATTAAAAGTGTATCTATGTTTATGCAAAAAGGCAATGATGCACTTTCATGTGCGTAGGTTACTTATAGGTAACTATAGAAAATTACTATTAATTCATTGCACGTATTTTTCCTTATTCATGCAAAATAAAGACACCCTCCTCATAAGAGAGTGTCTACGTATGAAATAAAAAATGGTTCTTTATCACTACACTATTTTTCTTCATAATTAGGAATACGCACAATAAATTCAGTACCATTTCCTTCTTCACTCTCCACTTTTATCTCTCCTTGATGAAGGTCGAGTACTTTCTTTACAATAGCTAAACCTAAGCCACTTCCTCCATAAGCACGATTTCGTGAAGAATCCGCTTTATAAAAACGCTCAAAAATATGTTGTTTCTGTTCTTCTGATATACCAATTCCTGAATCACGGATGCGCACTTCCACTACTGTCTCATGTTCCTTTAACTGAATAGTAATCGTACCACCGCTTGGAGTAAATTTAATACTATTATGAATGAAATTAATCCACACTTGACTCATACTTTCTTGGTCAGCAATAACATGTACTTTTTCTAAATCTAGTTCTAACTCAATTTCTTTTTCAGCCCAGAGTGGTTCACTATTTAACACAATTTGCTTTAACTGTTGATCTAATCGATAAGTCACTCTTTCCGGTACATACTCTTCTGATTCTAAAAGAGTTAGCTTCAATAAGTTTTGACTTAGTTTAGATAATCTCGTTGTTTCAGTTTCAATAATAGTAAGATAATGCTTTCTTTTTTCCTCAGAAAGATTATCGTCTTGTAGTGCTCTAGCAAACCCTTTTATAGAAGTTAATGGTGACTGTATTTCATGAGAAACATTCGATACAAATTCTTGTCTCATTTTCTCCATCGCATTCAGTTCATCTGTCATATCATTTATACTTTTTACGAGCACACCAATTTCTCCATCATACTTTTCTTCATTTCGTATTTTGACGGAGAAGTCTCCTTTTGCAATTTTTTGTATCGGTTCAATAATAGTCCAAATCATCGCCTCTCGTTTTGGTCTCATTAATATTCCAATCAATGTCCAAATTAGAATAATAAATACAAAACCGACCATATCACTAATTAGAAAGGCAACAAACGGCGATACGTTTACGTCAAGAGCATTCAATATACTAGTTGCTACATAAAATGCGATAGACCAAATGATAGTAAGAAAAGAAAAGAGCGCTAATACCGCTCCAAATACTTTCAGCATCTTCAACTTACTCATTCGTTTTCTTTTTCTCATTTACTTACCTCTAAGCGATACCCTAATCCTCTTATTGTTTTAATACTAAAATTCGACTGTTCTTCTTGAAACTTCTCACGTAACCGATTAATATGAACGTCTAGTGTACGTTCATTCCCTTCAAAGTCATATCCCCATATTTCTTCAATTAATTGCTCTCTCGAACAAGTTCTTCCCGATTTAGACCCTAAAGTAAAGAGCAGCTCAAATTCTTTTAACGGTAACGTAACCGTTTGTGCTCCAGCTGTAACTTCAAATGTTTTACGATTTAATAATACATTTCCAACTTGAATCGATTGTGAGACTGTAATTTGGTAACGTTTCAATAATGCCTTTACTCTCACTACTAGTTCTATAGGATCAAAGGGTTTTACAAGATAATCATCTGTTCCAAGGTGAAATCCTTTTACTTTTTGTGATGTTTCCCCTTTGGCAGTTAGCATCAGAATCGGGAAATCATAGTATTTTCTTAATTCAAAACATACATCAAATCCATCCATATTCGGCATCATAATATCAAGAATAACCATATCGACTTTTACTTCGTCTATTTTCTGAAGTGCATCTATTCCATCAATTGCCTCATACGTTTGAAAACCTTCTCGTTCTAAAAATACAGAAACGAGTTCTCTAATGTGCGGATCGTCGTCTACTATTAAAATTTTAGGTATCAAAGGAACCATCCCCTTTCTACTCATCTTATTATATATTTTTTAAAAATGAATCATCAGTGGAGTAAAATCCCCACTAATGATTCATTTTATAATGCGCCCTCTTTAATTTTCAATTGTTGCGTTGCAAATTCACGATACATGTCATGTGTACGTAATAATTCATCATGTGTACCGCTTCCTGTAAGATTCCCTTTCTCAATAAAGATAATTTTATCTGCATCTACAACCGTAGAAAGCCTATGTGCAATCACTAACGTTGTTCGGCCTTTCATTAAGTTATTTAACGCTTTTTGAACGACAGACTCAGATTTACTATCTAAACTTGAAGTTGCCTCATCCAGCATAAGAATCTGCGGATTTCGAAGTAGTGCTCGAGCAATCGCAATTCGCTGTCTTTGTCCTCCAGAAAGCTTTACACCGCGCTCTCCAACTTCTGTTGCATAACCGTTTGGTAAGTCATGGATAAATGCGTCAACATATGCCATCGCTGCTACTTTTTCAATTTCTTCATCTGTTACTTCACCCTCAACACCGTAACAAATATTATCACGAATCGTTCCATCGATTAACGGACTATCTTGTGATACGTAACCGATTTGACGTCTCCATGACTGTAATGAATAACTCGTAATTGATTCTTTTCCTAATTTAATGGCACCACTAGTTGGCTCATAAAAACGTTCCAGTAATGAGAATAACGTTGTTTTCCCACTACCACTCGGTCCTACAATCGCTGTCACTTTTCCAGATTCAATTGTGAAATCAATATTTTTTAAAACTTGCTCTTCTTCGTTATACTCAAAATATACATTTTCAAGAACAATCGGTTGCTTAGCATTTGTCACTTTCACACCAGTTTCATGATCTTCTACTTCATATTCTAAAATCGCACTAATTCTTTCCGTTGCACCAATTGCCTTTTGAAATTGTGTGAAGAACATAGATAATTGACTCATCGGCATTACAATTTGAACTAAATACAAAATAAACGCTACAAGTTCACCAGTTGTTAATGCACCGCTAGAAACTCGCATTCCGCCATATCCTACGATAATAACAAGTAATGCCATTAAAACAAACGACATAACTGGCGAAATTAATGCTTGCACCTTTCCTTCTTTCAAACCAAATTGTAATAATTTTTGTATACCTGTATTACCTGTTTCATATTCTCTTTTTTCTGTATTTGAAGATTTCACTAAACGAATTTCCGATAACACTTGCGTTAACACACTTGTAAAAGATGCTGTTTCATCTTGAAGCGCTTTTGAAATCTTATACATTTTTCTTCCGAGTGGAACTAAAATTAATACAGACAACGGAATAACTGTTAAAAGTAACGCAGTCATTTTCCAATCTAAAACAAACAATACAATTAACGATCCAACAATTGAAATACCACCTGTTAATAAGTTTGACAAATGCTCAGAAATTAACGTTTTCACAACACCTGTATCATTCGTCATACGGCTAATGGTATCGCCTGTTCTATTTTGATCGTAATAAGATACCGGCAAGATAAGTACCTTTTTCCACAAACGTTCCCTTAGTCCCGCTACAATCTTCTGACCAATATAATTTAGTAAATATATAGACAATCCTGCTGCAATAGTTTGCATTACAAAGAAAGCAACTAGCCCAACAATTTGCCCTGCACTAATTGAAGAAAGCGAAAAATTATCTACTAATCCTTTTGTTAACATAGGAATAAATAAACTCGCTCCCGTAGAAAGCAAACTCATTAATAACGCAAAAACTAGAATTCCTTTCGGAGGTTTTGTATCTTGAATAAGGCGTAAAAACTGCCTCCAACTCCCTTTTTTCTTCATTTCATTTCTAACTTCCATTCCTGTTCATCTCCTCGTGTTAAACCAAACTGTTCTTTCTAAAATTAGAATACGATACAAATGTAAACTGAATGTAAACACACTTTTTCTATTTTTACAAAATATACATACAAACTCATCTTTACAACAGATATAAACATCTGATATTATTACCTGGTACTTAATATTATTCTATGTGAATTATAGATAACTAATTTAAAACACGATATAAATCTCCAGTTATTGAAAGGAGTATCCTTTTTGCAAACAAATATACATTCCGAAAAGGAAACAATCATTTTTATTCATGGCCTAGTTGGCAATCGTCGCGCCTTTAAAAAAGAGCAAAAACGATTTTCTGCCTCCTACAACATTATAACTTATGACTTATTAGGTCACGGTGACGATAAAGGAGAAGCAATCGACTTTTCATTACAGCGCCTCGTAGATCAATTATTGAACTTATATGAACAAGAAGGTATTAAAAAGGCTCATATTTGTGCTCTAAGCTATGGGTGTTACATCTCTACAATTTTTGCACAAATGCATCCAGAAAAAGTGTTAAGTATTTGTCATATTGGTGGACATTACAATAACCCTTCTCGTTTATATAACGTATTTCAAAAGTTTTGGGAGAAGCGAGGAGATGAATACTCTAAATGGCTCTCTCAATATGCAAATACTATTTTTCCGAGCGGTATATTAAAAGCGAATCCGTTCGCAGTCATTTCAAGAAACATTTATTACCGTTTCGGATTACAATTACATTCATCAATTATTGCCCAATCATTACGACATCGATTAGAATTTGATTTAAAATCTAAATTAAAATCACTTCCTCACCCTATATTATGGGTAATGGGCGAGCATGATCATCTCTATAAATCTTGTCTATTCGATTTAAAATCTATTTTACCTAATGTTCTATATGAGGAAATACCTTTAGCAGGACATGCAGCGAACTTATTTCGCCCTAACTATTTCCATGACTTATATGATCGATTTTTAAATGGAAAGTTAAAATAAAGACTATTAAACTTCCAATTTATTCAAATAAAAAGGCTTCCCAAGTTTCCCTGGAAAGCCTTTTCTCTATTCAAAAAGTATATAAACTACTTTTTCTTAGTATGCTTTTGTGTAACCTAAAATGTGCTTGCTCCAGTAAGAGTTACTTACAGAACTAATACGTACACCAGTTGCATCTGTTTCTGCACTAATGAACTGACCGTTTCCTAAGTAAACACCCATGTGAGAAGGACCTGATTTATAAGTATTTTGGAAGTATACTAAATCACCTGGTTGTGGATTACTAGTTTTTGTTTTAGAGCTCCAGTATCCAGCAACTGTTTGACGAGCGCCTTTATGACCAGTTTGATTTAATACGTAGTGAATGAATCCACTGCAGTCAAAACCAGCAGGTGTTGTACCAGCAGTTCTGTATGGTGAACCATTTAAAGATCTAGCGAATCCAGCGATTGAAGATGTATCTCCACCTGTTGTTGGTTTTTGTACGTCTTTACCTGGTTGTTGAACGTTATTTGTAACGTTATTGTTATTGTTATTGTTATTTGTAACGTTGTTTACTCCGCCTTTTACAAACTTAACGAAGTCTGCACTTACGTAACCTGTGCGGCCGTTATGGTTAATTTTGTACCAGCCATTTTCAGCGCCAGTAACGTTTAATACTTTACCATTTGTTACTCCACCGATTACAGCGTTGTATGTAGCTGGGCCTGTACGTACTTTTAAAGCACCAGTGTTAACAACATAAGAACCACCAGTTTGAACTGTTGTATTATTGTTGTTTGTAGTTGGTTGTTGTGTTTCGTTAGATACAGCAGAACCACCTTTTGTTACGAAGTCTTTGCTTACGTATCCAGTTCCACCATTGAAGTTGATTTTAAACCAATCTTGTACTTCACCTACAACTTGTACTGTTTTACCTTTATTTACAGAACCTAATACTGTATGAGATGTACTTGGGCCTGTACGTACGTTAAGTGAAGAAACGTTTACTGTGTAAGTACCTGTTCCTTGTTGAACAGTCGTTCCTGTTTTGCCACCAGTCGTTACGAAGTCACTACTTACATAACCTGTTTGACCATTTACGTTTACTTTGAACCAACCGTTTTCTTGTCCAACTACTTGTAGCACTTGGCCTGCTTTTACTTTAGAAATAACGTTATTTCCTGTACCAGCACCTGAACGAACATTCAATACATCAGCAGTTACTGTGTATTTTAATTCAGAAGTTGTTTCTACAGTTTTTGTTTCAGTTACAGTCGTTTGAGTTTGAGTTTGTCCATTGATTTCTTTTAGCGCTTCATTTGAAACTTGTGCATGAGCAGAATCCATTCCTGGAACTGCAACGCCAGCTACAGAAGCTGCTGCTAAACCTGCAATTACTTTTTTCATAAGTTGTCTTTACTTCCTTTCCCTACTATCCTCTTAAAAAAACTTAAAACTTTAATACTTTACAATATTATCAAAGTAAAATATTCATCCAGTTCCATTTTTTAGCAAGAGTTTTATTTTTCACACGTAGTTCATTTTAAATGAATGAAGTGAAATCCGTGTGAACTTCATGTGAACTTTACCATTAAACATAGTGTTTTTGCAATGATTTTTTCAAATTTCTTATATATCGCATAAAAATTCGACATTCTATTTAATATTTCAATATAAAATATCCCTTTTCTATCTACTATAAAAAATTCTATTAACCTAATACAAACTAAAATATGTATTTCCTTATAAAGCTGCTTACATGAAGCATACTTTCATCATGACAAAAATCACTCTATTTATCAATAGTATAATATTTTTAGAAAACTAATTTTCTATACTGTCTACAATTTTGAAATAATTTGACGAATTGTAAGATTTATTTCATAAAAGGCATTCTACTTTTAAAAAAACACATACTGTACCAACTGTTCTCTTTTTCCGGTAATGGAATTTATAGGATACTTATAGTATTATATACATATCCTAATAAAATGGAATTTCAGCGAACTGATATTTTTTCATTCCCTTATATTTAACCAGCAGGGCTTTTATCCATCCCAAATGATCATTAGCCCTCACCACTTGGGTTACCCATTAATACAGAATTTTATTGGGATAAAAAGAGGAGGCATATTTGTGAGACATATAATAGATGACCCTATACAAAAAAATATAGAGCTGTACTATGCTTTTATTCAATTCGTTTCAATGATAACATTGCGAAAAGTATCAGCTATTGAAACACGTAAAAATGTATTAAAAAATCAGATGAAAAATGCCGGACAAAAAAACCCTTATTACTTATAAAAAAGGTGAACAGGTTATATTCCTGTTCACCTTTTATCAAATTATTTATAAATTTTCACACGGTTTTCTAACGGTTGGAATTCTTTTTCGCCAGCATGTACTACCGGTTTACCAAATGGCATTTGCGCAGTGAGTTTCCAATTCTCTGGAACATCCCACTCTTTTCTCACTTCTTCATCAATTAGCGGATTGTAATGCTGTAACGTAGCACCAAATCCTTCAATTTCTAAAGCTGTCCAAATTGCAAATTGCAACATTCCTGATGATTGCTGAGACCAAGTCGGGAAATTATCTTTATATAATGCAAAGTTTGCTTGAAGCCCTTCCACTACTTCACTGTCTTCAAAGTATAAAACCGTTCCATAACCACTTTTAAATGCATTCATTTTTTCTTCAGTAGGTGCAAAGTTATTTTCAGGTACAATTTTTCGTAACGTTTCTTTCGTAATATCCCATAATTTATCGTGTTGTTCTCCTAATAAAACAACAACACGAGCACTTTGAGAATTAAAAGCTGAAGGTGTATGTTTTACAGCATGATAAATCACTTCTTGAATTTTCTCATCAGAAACTACTTGCTCTTTACTAATTGCATAAATAGATCTTCTGTCTTCAATTGCTGAGTAAAAATCTTTTGCCATCATAATTCCCTCCAATTTTCATATGAGGCTATTTCATATGTATACATCATATTACGACCCCTCAAACTTATTATTAATAAGTTCATAACTTTATAATATCATAGCAACAAATAAAGTGAAACTTTAATCAGTGGGGGTTTTGTTCATCCCCACTGATTATCAGCCCTCACCAATCGGACTTTTACGGGCAGCCCGGCAAATAGCGGGACAAACTCAAATGATAACACTTATATTTAGAATCTTTTTCCTTTTAAAAGTTAAAATAAAAAGACTGTTTATTGTTATCTAAAATTAGTAACAACAAACAGTCTTACTTATGTAGCGATCTAAACTGATATTTTACTTAATTAACTAATCCAAATGCATACGACATTAACTTATTCGTCTCTGTAAAACGTTTTGTTTTACTTGAGGTCCCCATGACTACTGTAATAATTCTATTATCACCTTGCTTTGCAGTCCCAGTAAAACAGTATCCTGCACTATCTGTAAATCCAGTCTTTAGTCCGTCCATTCCTTCTATATATAAACTTTTATTATTTTGGTTTAACATGTCGTTTGTGCTGATAACATTAATATTATTAAATGCTAGCTGACTTTGACGTAAGTGAGTCACTTCTAATATTTCCGGATAATCTTTTATAAGATGATACGCCAATTGTGCTACATCAGCAGCCGTCATTTTTGTTTCACTTCCATCTGGCTCTTGTAATCCAGAAGCATTTGCAAATTTAGCATGTTCCGACATTTTTAACTGTTTCGCTTTTTCATCCATAAGCTGAACGAAACCTTTCTCCGTTTTTGCCATATGTTCCGCTAAAGCTACAGCCGAATTATTAGCCGATTCAATCATTAATGCATGATATAAATCTTTAACAGTTAATGTATCATTAACTTGTACTGGGATTCTTGCTCCCTCTGTTTGTGCCGCCTTCGCACTCATTTTCACTGGATCTTCCCAGCGAACTTTCCCGTTATGTATACTCTCTAGTAGAAGATACGCTGTCATCATCTTAGACATACTAGCCGGTGCAAAAGCTTCATTTTCATTATATTGATAAATAATATCTCCATCACTCGCATCGATAATCATAGCTGCTTTTGCATTAATTTCTGGTGGGATGTACTTTGGCGGGACTACTTTTTCAGTAAATCCTGCTTTAGGTAGTTCTGCCACTTGCAGAGGTTGTCCCTCTACATTTGCTACACTCTTTTGAGTTCCTTGGAATAAGAACCAACAGATTCCTAAAATAATGACTAATAGGGCTGTCATCATTCCCCATTTTAACCGATTCATTTCAAAACTCCTTTAGCAAACCTTTTATACGCTCACATTTAACCTTAACAACAATTCCTTTATACAGTCAAGGTAAAAAGTATATTTATTCATATACAGTAATTATTATTTTAATTTGTTTATGTTACACTTACAATACTGAAATGTAAGAATATTCAATGATAAATTCTCGTAAATAAACTATTTAATAGAAGGGATTCATACAAATGCTACTTCCAAAACCATTGAAATACGGAGACACAATTGGGATTTACTCACCTTCTTCGCCAGTAACTTACACTTCTCCAAAAAGGTTCGAACGAGCAAAATCTTACTTACAACAGAAAGGGTTTCATATATTAGAAGGTTCATTAACAGGTCGATATGATTTTTATCGTTCTGGTAGTATACAAGAACGTGCTGAGGAACTAAATGTCTTGATAAGAAATCCTAATATTTCTTGTATTATGTCAACAATTGGTGGGATGAATTCAAATTCAATATTACCTTATATTGATTATGATGCCTTTCTAAATAACCCCAAAATAATGGTTGGCTATTCAGATGCAACTGCTTTATTACTAGGAATTTATGCAAAAACAGGAATCCCTACATTTTATGGGCCAGCTCTCGTCCCTTCCTTTGGTGAATTTGAACCTTTTGTTAATTGCACATACAAATATTTTGCAGAAACTTTACTACATGATCAATCTCTTCCTTATCATATAAAACAACCATTATTTTGGTCAGATGAATTTATTAATTGGGAAGAAAAGACGAAGGAGAAAGAACTTCGTCCAAACAATTGGATTTCAGTAATTGATGGAAAAGCTACTGGGCGTATTATTGGCGGGAATTTAAACACGATACAAGGGATTTGGTCTAGCCCCTATATGCCACATATTCAGGAAGGCGATATTCTCTTTATTGAGGACAGTTCAAAAGATGCAGCTACTATTGAAAGAAGCTTTTCATTCCTTAAAATTAACGGTGTATTTGATAAAGTTTCAGGTATCATTCTTGGAAAACATGAGCAATTTGATGATTGTGGTACAAATCGAAAACCTTTTGAAATACTGTTAGAAGTACTTCAAAATCAAAGAATTCCTTTTCTAGCTGACTTCGATTGTTGCCATACACATCCAATGATCACCATACCTATAGGTGTTCAAGTAGAGATGGATGTAACAAATCAAACGATACATATTGTAGAACCTTGGAAAAAATGAATGCATGGCTTCTATTGTTTTACAATAAAAGCCATGATACTATATAATTTGGAATGTGAAAGATTAAACAAAATACGCTTCAATATCTATCATAAAAAAACAAATATAAATAGATATTTATATGTAAAAGAGAGTGAATAAATGAAACCAACTATTAAAAATTACGTATTTTTACATGTAGCTTTTTTGATATATTCTATCATTATGGTTTACATGAAATGGGCAGCTCAATTTCCTATTGCTTCAATCTCATTTTTTATTGCTTATCTCGGACTAGTTATACTTTTATTCGGGTATGCAATTTTATGGCAACAAGTAATTAAACATTTCGAAATATCAAAAGCATATTCACATCGCGGGATTATTATATTATGGTCAATGCTTTGGTCAGTATTCTTATTTGGGGATACGATTCAGTGGAATCATTTACTTGGTGCAGCTATTATTATCGTCGGAATTGTGGTGGTGACAAAAGATGAATAGTTATATGCTATTGTTTATTTTCGGGATAATTTTAGCAAATTACTCACAAATATTATTAAAAAAAGCTACTTTACAACAATACGATTCTAGAATAAAAGAATATGTGAATCCTTATGTTATTATCGGTTACTCTTTATTTGTACTTAATGCTGGATTAAATGTAATCGCCATGAAGGGCATGGAATTAAAACAAGCTTCAGCATTAGAATCCTTAAGTTATATCATCATATTAATTTTCGGTTGGTATTTCCTAGGGGAAAAAATAACGAAACGTAAACTCATCGGCAACATGATTATTATCGTTGGTGTAATCGTTTATTGTATCCAATAACAAAGAGCTCCGTTTATAACAAACGGAGCTTTTTATTATTGACCTAAATTTTGCACCTTATCTTTCAAATCACGAACTTGATCTATCGTCTGCATAAGCTCTGAGTTTTTAAATTGCTCTACGTCCATTTTCCCTTCCTCTATCTTTTTCATAGACGTATCAATTAACGAATTTAGCTTTTCATTATATCCAACGATTTGTTGATGAAGATCCTTCGCTACATCTGGTGGCGTTAATTCATTGAAAGCTGGTATATCTTGTTTAATTTCATTCAGCTTCGTTTCTAATTCTTTTCGAGCTTCCCCATCGTTAATAGCTTTCTCAGCTAATGCTGGTGCTTCATTTGCAAATACGCTTATTTCATTTACATAATCTGTCGCCTTTTGAGCATAATCTATGGAGTTCTTTCCTTCCTCCACTATTGAACATCCCATTAAACCAATTGAAACTATAAATACTAATAAAATTGATTTTATTTTCATTTTAGACTCCCTTCGTCTTTATAATTGTCTGTAATTTTCTCTATCATAACCTCTAGCTAAATTGCTTACAACCTTTTTTCAAATAGCTATTTATACTCTTACATGCCCTATTATCGTTACAACATCTATTTCTATATGTACACTAATAATATCTTCAATTATATCCATATATCCTTGTCCTATAGCTGTTCCATAGTGTAATGTAATCCCCTTCTTTTCATACACTGACTTTGGCACTGAAAAAATAAATCTCCTCAAGTTTCTTTCATCAGCTGGTTCCATAATTAAAACAATCCCATCCTCATCAAACATATACGCTCGCCCTCCAACTTTACATTCACTATGGCTCAGTATTGCCTTGGTCAGCAAAATTTAAAACATAATAAGTTAAGTTACACTCTGCCCTAGCATAAAGTGAAACTTTAATCAGCCCCCACCTAACTTCTTTGCTTTCGCTGAATTTTGAGGTGAGGTCTTACTGCCCGGCAAATAGCGGGATAAAAATAAAAAGCATTCATTCTTTTTTATTAAGAATGAATGCTTTTTAAAAAATCAATTTCCAACTCTAGCATCTTTTTTTGACGTGGTTTTACTTTCCTTACGGGAATTCCAGCGTAAATATACCAATCATCTAAACTCTCTTTTACCATACTCATCGCGCCGACTGCCGTGCCTTCTCCTACAGTTACATTTGGAAAAACAATAGAATCAGCACCAATAATCACATGTTTTTGTAAAATAACTTTTTCTGTTTTCACATTCCTATATTGATTCGGGACGGTTGGCCCTATTAATGTATTTCCACTGAAATCATCAAGGACTGCATATACGATTGTTTTAGCTGAGATGTTTACAAAGTCATGCATTTCAATCCCAACTTCCCCTCCATATAACGCTGTATAAGCTGATATATGTGAATAACTTCCAATTGTGATGTTGCCACTTAAAATGCAAAAATCATCAATTCTTATATTATTGCCAACTGATATAGCACCTGGATTATATATACTTGCTTTTTTACTAATCAATACATTTTTTCCAACGGATAAAAATCCAATTTTCTTCAGTTCTTCTTGACTATAAAAACTATTCATTTGCCGACACCACCTTCTGCCCTAAACCGATTACAATTTGTTCTACTATTTCTTTCGTCATCCCTTCCCATAGAGGTAAACTTACGATTCGTTTTGCTATTTTATTCGTTTTTGTTAAATCTGTAGACTTATAGTTTCTAAAAAGAACTTGTTGGTGGCAAGATGGTGAAAAGTATAATCTAGCTTCTATTTTCTGTTTTTTCAGTTCTTCTATTACTTGTATGTTGCACGCTTCTTCCGGACAAAGAATAGGCATAAATTGTTGAATCACTGCTTCTGTCTTTTGGACTTGCCACCCTTTTTTCATTAACCCAGTACTTTGTAACAATTGTTTATACCATTCAGAAATACGGGTGCGTTCTTTTAATTTTTGATCCCATTTTTTTATAGTCGCTACCCCAATAGCTGCTGCGTATTCAGACATTTTACAATTAAACCCCATCATCGTGCATTCACGATTTTTATCAAATCCGAAATTCCCCATTCTTTTAATACGTTGTATATCTTCTTCGTTTTTACTATATATGAGCCCTCCTTCACCAATTCCGAAAGGCTTTGTTGCATGAAAGCTATATACGATCATTCCACTAAAATCCTGACCGTAATGCATCCCACCATTCATTAATCCAAATCCCGGTGCCGCATCTACGACAACCGGAACGCCCTTCTTCTCTAATTCTTCATATTCTTCTAAGTTCATCCATGATCCAAAAGTTGCGTACGGGACTACAATCGCAACCTCTTCTTTTAATTCTTCAATCTTATCCAAAAGTACTGTTTTATCCATATACCAATCATCTATTGAAATATCGATAAAGTAAGGTTCCAATCCACACCAAATAGCCGCTAAGGCAGTCGCAGGGAATGTAAAACTAGGCATAAGAGCATATTTTCCTTTTCTTCTTTTCTTTAATTGAATAGCCGCCATTAACCCTAACGTTGCGTTTGCTACTGTTGTAACAGCTCCCCTGTTCTGAAAAAATTCCGACATAATTGTTTCCACAAAACGTTGATTTATAGGTCCATAATTCGTATATATGTGAGATGTATCAATTTCCTTCAATTCGTCCAAATACTCAATTACTGGTACCGTTGAAGCACGTAAAAAAGGAATATTCTCCATACCTATCTATTCCTTCCTATCATTTTCGGACAATATAGAGCATATCTGTTTCAGATAATCCAAATTTCCTAGCACTTTTCATTCCTTGTTTTTCCGCTATGTTATATAATTCTACCTTAAATCCTGCATTCATTAATCGTTGAATAAATCCCGATTGATTATAAATTCTCACATGATCTTCTTGACCAAAAGCTAATTTCCTCAGTTGTGGTGTTACAATTAATTCATTCTCTATAATAAAATCTACATTCATTACGATTGGTACTTGAATAATCCCCCACCCATTCGGCTTTAAAACTCTATATAACTCTCGTATTGCTTTGTCATCATCAAGGACGTGTTCTAATACATGGCTACATAAAATGACATCAAAAGTATTACTATCATATGTAATTCTTGTAACATCAATTTCCTTCATTAACGGATCCTTTGGTTCTAAGTCACCACATACATATGTAATATTTTTATACTGGTTAAACCAATCTCTTAACTTCGCTTCAGGTGCAATATGAAGCATAGTATATTTTCTACTTAACAAGTCCGTTTCCGTTTCAATATACGTACGATACAATCTTTCACGATCCATCGAATTACAAACTGGACATATCCCTGTATCTTTATTCCACATCTCAAATTTATATTTCGGAAAATCATATTGTGCTGGCCAAGGTGAAAATTTTTCGAATTGTTGATTGCAATATTGGCAATAACAAGATTCTTTCTCAAACATATGAGCAACTAATTTGTTTAACCCTTTTTTTATCTTTTCATTATAAATTTGATCTAGTTCACCATTTCTTACTGCATCCTTAACTATCAATCCCGCATTTTCTAAACAATAAGATAAACTCTCTTTATACTCACTTTCAGAACTTAAAAATCCACTATTATATGCATCTATAATTAATTCAATCCACTCTTCAATTGTCATTAACATGAAATGCATTTGTTTTTGATTTTGTCCACTATGTTGTCTAAAATAACTAAGAGGTTCTTGTATATAAACTACTTTCCCTTTTCTCATCATATCTATCCAAGTTGCAATGTCATTAATAGCAGAATAAGCCTTTCCTTTAAAATACCCAAACTTCCCTTCAAACAAATCCCGATTAAACAAAACAGTTGTCGGTTCTCCAACTATATTTTTTAAGTTTTTTAACATATAATTCCCTAATTCTTTTCCTTCAAAAAGTGTAGTTTCTTTCGCAATTTTCATATTCAATGTTGAGGGTGGTAATATTTCTCCATTCTCATCAATCAGTTCACGATATGACGTCACAAATGAAATATTTTCTAACGCCAAAAAGTATTTCATCATTCTCTCAATCTTTTCATGATGAAATACGTCATCATCTAATAAAAAGTTTATATAATCCCCATTCGCAAGTTCTATACACTTATTAAAGTTTTCAGCAACTAACGGCGTTTCATTTTTAACATATGTAATACACTCATATTCACGTAAGTACAGTTGAATCATAGCATTGACTTCATTATTTGTACTGTCGTCAGAAATAATAATTTCTATATTTTCATATGTTTGATTCAGAGCACTGTTGAGCGCTAATTCCAAGTAATAAGGTCTATTGTACGCAGGAATAAGTATACTTACTTTCGGTAAAGAAGAATTATTATTTATATGCTGTTTTTTCTTTTCTATGTTTATTTTCTTTCCCCTAATTTTTTGATAATAGTCTAATGTATATAATATGGATGATGGAACTATCCTTCTTGCATAATCTAGAAAATTAGTTATCGCTTTGTCTAACTCTTTTTCGGTGGATAAGAAACCATATTTTTCTCCTGCTATAATACTATGTGAAAAATCTTCTAACCCATCCATCATTTTATTAGATTCATTTAACTGTTGATCCGGATGTAATCGAAAATAACTAAGTGTCTCCGCTATATATACTGCTTTTCCTTCACTTAATAAAGATAACCATGAAGCTATATCTACGTTACATAAATACCGCCTCTTATCAAAAGTCCCATACGGTTCTTGTAAATCATTTTTACGAAATAAAACTGTCGTCGGTTCCCCAATATAATTTTTTTGATCCACAATTACCCTATTTCCTAATTCTGTTCCCTCTATAATCGTATCCTCTTCAAATAAACGGATGGTTGAATAAATATGTCGCAGTTCTTTCCCTTTATCATCAATTACTTGACGATGAGATGTTACAAGCTTAATTTCATTATCTAGATCATTGAAAAAATACTGCATCATTTTTTCAATTTTATTCACATGAAATATATCGTCATCCATTAAAAAATTTATATACTCACCGTTCGCTTCATGAAATAACATTAACGCATTTTCAAATTGTCCGAGAGTTGACCTGTTTTTTATATAAATAATATTTGAATGATCACATAAGTATTTTTGCAACACCTTTTCTGTTTCGTCATTCGTACTATCATCTCCAACTATAATTTCTATATTAAGGTACGTTTGTTCTAACACACTACATAAAGCCTTTTCAAAATAGCGAGGACGATTATACGTAGGAATTAATACACTTACCAGTGGAAGTTGTTCTACCACCTCTTCAGTTCTTTCAATACGAGTTCCCATTTTACTCTCTCACCTCTTCGTATATTATTTATATACGCGACACAAAAATTACATTATTTTAACTGTATGGAGCCTATATACTTTTATGCAAACATGAAACAAAATATCATACTTTTCGTTCCTGAATAAACATATTTAATAACGTGGACATTTTATTTGCACCTTTTTTATTCATATGATCACTATCATAAAAATCATCATCACAAAATAATGGCGAATCAAATAGATCTATGATTCGAAAAGAATATTGAGTTTGAAAATCATTTATAACTTTATAAAAATCTTCCTTTAATTTCTTACTACTACAATTGAAATAATGTGAAGTAACAGGGAATACAACAATTAGTGGCTTTATATCATTTTTTAACAGTAAGTCTAAATATTTTTTAAAAATTATTTTATTTCCAACTAAAGTATGAGGATACGACAATTTAGCATGTGAAGTTGCTCTTATTTTCCCGTGTTCTTCAAAAGGAATGTGAAGAGAAGTGTTATTCCACTCAGCATTTATCCACGGCAGCATCAATGATTCATCTTTTAGTTCGTCTAATAAAATATATTCAAAATGCAAATTAAAAATAGAAATAAGTGGTTTCGGAGTATTTAGATGTAAGAATCCATCAGTGGGTAAAGGAGAATGAACTACAGTATGATGACCATCTTGAAACAATGGATAATATACTTTGTGAATTCTATATGATTCAGATGATAACGACATGTCAAAGTAAAATGAGAAATAAGCTATTCCTATTAAACAATATTGAAATGAATGAGTGTTTGATAGAAGTTGTGACGCTATTAAATAATCATAGTATAGATCTTGCGATGGAAGCGTTAATTTTATTGACTTTTTTGAGAGAAGCTCCGTACTTATGCCACAATGCGGATAAGACAAACCGGTAGCAAACAATTCATACGTCGGATCACTCTTTGCTTTTTTCATAGACATGTATAAAGACATCAGATCCGGATTTATTTGATAGATAGAAATTAATTTATCCTTCCATTCATACATGTATTTTGTTAAATTAATAATTTTTGAACTTTGCACGCCCCTGTTTATCAATTCATTTGTAAGTTTTTCTGCGTCCACTCTCCAAATGACTATATATTGAAAAGAATTTTCTACACGAACAACATCTGAAACATCTACAACATGAACTATTGTTTTACATTTATTTTTGTCTAATGTATTTCGAATCCTCTCCTCGGATAATTCATCACTTAAAACAATGATTTTATACTGCTCCTTCATGTACATCCCCTCCATTATATGTATAATATGAAATTCATTTTTAATTCGTAACGATCATATACACCTGCAATCTAACAAAAAAAGAATAGACTATTCATTTCAAAACAAAAAAATAGCCCCACCATTAGGCGTAGCTATTTTTACAATTATT
The DNA here is from genome assembly GCF_002567495.1 of Bacillus cereus. GTDB lineage: Bacteria > Bacillota > Bacilli > Bacillales > Bacillaceae_G > Bacillus_A > Bacillus_A cereus_AQ. Next base: position 23,287 of record NZ_NVAP01000029.1, read on the forward strand.
GCTTATTCAAACTATATTCCTTTATCTAACTCATAAAGTTTACGATACTTTTCATTTTCTTTCAGAAGTTGTTCATGACTACCTTGCATGACAATTTGGCCACGATCAAGGAAGATAACTTCGTCTACATGTTCTATTCCTACAAGATGGTGCGTAATCCAAATAACCGTCTTTTCTTCCGTTGCAGAAAACATCGTTTCAATTAAAGACAATTCTGTTTTCGGATCTAAACCGATAGTCGGTTCATCAAGTACAATGATGGGTGTTTCTTGCATAAGAGTTCTAGCAAAAGCAACCCTTTGTCTTTCACCACCAGAAAACCGCTTTCCCATTTCATGCATTTTTGTTTGTAATCCGTCCGGAAGAGAAGCTATGTGCGAAGCTAATTGTGCTTTCTCTAAAGCTGTCCATATCTCTTCATCCGCAGCCTCTGGTTTACCGATTCGCACATTATTTCCAATTGTCGTATCGAATAAATGCGGCTTTTGATTCAATACAGAAATATATTTCGATAAAAGATTCGTATGAGCATGTTCACCATTCAATACAACTTGGCCATTTACTGGGCTTAACGCCCCTGTTAGCAATTTTAGTAAAGTAGATTTCCCTGTCCCACTTCTGCCTAAAATAGCAATTTTCTTCCCTGCTTTTATTTGTAATGATACATCTTTTAATACCATCTCATTACTATCTGGATAACTATACGATACGTGATTCAGTTCAATATCTACATGTCTTGGTTCAACGTAATCTTTATCTCCATACAAATCCACTTCATCATGTAAATCACTGTCACTTTCTACGCCATTAAGACGATGGGTAGATTCTACATACGATGGAATTCGATCGATAGCATCTGACACAGGAATTAGCGCGTTTGTGACAGATAACGTCATTAAGACAAAAGCCGCGATAACAGTAGGTGCAATCTGTTCACTTGCCGCTTCATTTCCAGTCCATATGATCATTGAAATAACTACAATACCTACTACTAATTGAATGATACTGTCTCGAATATGATACCAGCGTTTCACTCTCTTTTCTATTTTTAACAACTGATCGTTTTGCTTTACATACTCATTAATAAATTCATCTTTACGACCGCTTGCCTGCCAATCAGATAATCCAAAAACAGCATCTGTCAGTTGTTGGTACAAACGACTTCTGCCTTGCTTCAAAGTAATATGGTGTTTCTTCATCAAAAGTAATGATACAAGTGGAAGAAGAAACACGATAATAGCTAACATACAACCTACAATAAGTGCAAACACGAGGTCAAATGCACCGATAACAAGTACGAAGATACTATAAACAACTAGCGCTAATATGCTAGGGAATATTGTACGTAAATATAGGTTTTGCAAATGCTCTATATCTTCGGATAGTACTCCTAACATATCGCCCGTTTGAAATCGAGAACGGAAAAATAACGCCTGTGGTTCTACTATTCTATATAGTTTCGTTCTCATTTTTTCTAATATACGTAGTACAACATCATGTCCGACTAACCGCTCTATATAATGAAACACAGCCTGCCCTATACTAAACGCTCGTGTTGCAACAATGGGAACATATACAGCCATTACATTTTCTGGTCTAAGGGCAGATTTTGAGATCAAATAACCTGAAATAAAAAGTAACATCGCTCCTGAACTAACTCCAAGAAGACCAAGGAAAATAGTTAAAGTCATTCTACCTTTATTTTGTTTTATATAAGGTTTAACCCAATTACTCATCTCTTCCCCCCTCTTTCCTATGAAAATGTAATGTCTCACTCTCTAGAAGTTCTTCATACGTTCCGCTTTCTATTATTTCTCCTTTATTTAAAATAAGAATATGATCCATCTGTTTCATCCAATGTAGACGATGCGTTGCTAAAAATACTAACTTTCCATTAAACAGACGTAACATCGCTTGCTTTATTTCAAATTCGGTTTCAATATCAAGATGTGCCGTAGGCTCATCTAATAAAATGATTGGCTTTTTACTTAAAAGTGCACGCGCCATAGCAACACGTTGTTCTTGTCCGCCACTTAGCATACGTCCACCTTCTCCAATTCTTTCGTGCATCCCATTTGGAAGTGATGTAACGAGTGAACGAAGGCCGACTTCATTAATAACTCTTTCAATGTCCCCATCCGTTGCATTTGTTTCATAAAAACGAATGTTATCCTTTAATGAAAGTGGAAAAATATAAGGTTGCTGCGGAATATACGCAATATTCTTTTGCCACTCTTCACGAGTAGCCCCGTCAATTTCCACACCATTTACAATCATCTTTCCACCCGAAGGAGTTAAAAATCCCGCTAATACGTCGATTAACGTTGATTTTCCTGCTCCACTTTCACCAATTACACCTATAGCGCCATTACCTTCCCAAGTAAAATCAATTCCCTCTAATATAGCTTTTTCAGATTCATCATTATTTACTTTAATATCTTGTAATTTCAAGCTACTAGAGGCATTCCATACTATATCTTCATTTAAATCTTTCTTTTCTATTCTTTTTTGTTGTTGCAAAATCTCTTCTATTTGCTCCATCGCAATTTGTCCATCTAATGTAGCATGATAATTTGCTCCCACTTGTTTAATCGGCAGAAAATATTCCGGAGCTAAAATTAAAATCGTAAGGGCCGGTAATAGTATGATCGTTCCATCTATTAAACGTATCCCCAATCCAACTGCCACAAATGCAATTGATAAACTCGTAAAGAAATCTAATGCAAAAGAAGAAAGAAAAGCAACTCGCAAAGTTCGCATCGTTGCTTTTCTATATCTTTTACTTACTTTTTCAATCTTTCCTTCGTGCTGTTCACTTTTACCTAAATACTTTAATGTTTCTAATCCTTTTAACGTATCTACAAAATGATTAGAAAGTACACGATATATCTCATACTGACTATCTGCCATTTTCTGCGCTGCTAATCCTAAAAGAATCATAAATATGATCACGATAGGAATCGTTACAACTAAAATGATTCCAGACTCAATATCTAGCGTAAAAACATATAGTACAATTAGCCCCGGTACGATACTACTTCTAATCATTTTAGGAATTGTTAATTCAACATATGTTTTAAATTTCTCAATACCTTCTATCGATAAGGTAACCAGATGACCTGTTCCAGCAGTTTGAACATACCGTGGACCTAATGTGAAATATGCCTCTATTAATTGTTTTCTCAGTAGCGACCCTGTTTTTTCAGCAAAACGTTCCACTAGTATTTGCGCTATTCGAACGAGCATGTGGCGAACTGCAAACATGCTTCCAAAATACACCGTTTCATTTAACACAGATTGCACTGTTTCTCCCTGAAATAAAAACGTAATAGCCCGCGCTAAAAACACTGTTTGCGCAATAATACTTATAGCTTCTAAAATGCTAATGATCGTTAACACTACATATAAAACTCGGCTACCAGGATACGACGGAAGTCCTCTTTTTCTTTTCATTAGTACTCCAAATCTTTATCTGACTTAACAGGTTGTCTAAATACATAGAAACTCCATATTTGACTTCCCAAAACAAATGGCAATATAGCAATTGAAAAATACGTCATCAGTTTTAGTGCATAATCTCCTGATGCTGCATTATAAATTGTTAAATCGTATATTGACCCTAACGAACTAATTAAGACACGTGGGAACATGCCGGCAAACACACTCGCACTTAGTAAAATGATTGTTAAACTCGTCATAACAAAAGCCCAACCATCTCTTCTTCTTTTATTTAATAATGTTGACGCGCATAACGCTACAAAAGCTCCAATCGGAACCATAATCCACTCTGTACCATGACCAGTGAATATATCTGTTTTCCATAACCCTACACCAGCAAAAATAAGAAGTGCTATAATTGCAAGTGGTGCAATTTTCAGCGCAGCGATACGTGCACGTTCTCTTAACTTACCTGTTGTACGTATAGTAAGGAATTGTAATCCGTGAACAATACATAACAGAAGGAACATAACTCCTCCAAGTAATGCAAATGGATGAAGTAATTGTAAGAATCCACCTACAGCATTTTTCGTCTCATCAATTGGAATACCTACCATAAAGTTAGCAATTGCAACTCCCCAAAGAATAGGCGGTAGCAAGCTTCCTAAAAACATACCCCAATCCCAAAAACCTTTCCATTTATGATTATCTATTTTCGCACGGAATTTAAAGGAAACACCTCTTATAATTAAAGCAAGAAGCATAAATACAAACGGAATGTAAAACCCACTAAATAAAGTTGCATACCAGTGCGGAAATGCCGCAAACATAGCTCCACCAGCACAAACAAGCCATACTTCATTCGCGTGCCAAAATGGACCAATTGTATTTAAGTATATTCTTTTCTCTAAATCGTTTTCTCCTAAAAACCTTGAAACTATACCTACACCGAAATCGAAACCTTCAAGTACAAAGAAGCCTACGAATAAAATTGCAATAATGATAAACCATAACTCATTAAGAGATAACATACTCATCCTCCTTATCAAATGGATCATGGCTTTGAGAATCCTGTTTCGTTTTCTTATTCTCATGTCCTTTAATGATACGAACGAATAAGTAAATTGTAATTCCACCTATAATTAAATATAGTGATGTGAATGAAACTAAAGAGAATAATACTTCTCCGAACGTAACATTTGGAGATACAGCATCTTCCGTTTTCATAACACCGAAAACTACCCAAGGCTGACGTCCCATTTCAGTCATAATCCATCCTACTGTATTACCGATAAATGGTAGTGCAATTGCATACACCATTAATTTCAAATACCAAGTTTTTTCAGCTAAACGATCTTTTCTTGATAAGAACCATCCGTACGCTCCTAGAAGAAGCATGAATGTTCCACTCATTACCATCGCTCTAAAACTCCAAAACATTGTATGCACTGGAGGAATATAATCTCCAGGCCCATATTTTTCTTCATATTGCTTTTGAATTTGATTCATCCCTTCAACTTGACCACTAAACTTATCATACGACAATAGACTTAGCATATAAGGGATTTGAATTTCATACGAATTTTCTTTCTTCTCTGCGTCAATTTTCGCAAATACTGTAAATGGCGCTGGATCCTCACTCGTATTCCATAACGCTTCAGCTGCCGCCATTTTCATAGGATGTGTCTTAATTAACTGTTGTGCTTGCGCATGACCGAAGAATAATACAAGCGCAGTTGTAAGTGTTCCAACAATGATAGAAATGCGGAACGATTTTTTAAATACCTCAGTTTCTTGCGCTTTCGTTATTTTCCATGCACTCACACCTGCAATAAAGAATGCACCAGTTGCAATCGCCGCTGTAATTGTATGCGGGAATTGCACCCATAGTTGCGGGTTTTGAATAATTGCTAAGAAATCATTCATTTGTGCACGTCCATCTGCTGCCATTTCATATCCTACTGGCGATTGCATAAATGCACTTGCAGTTAAAATCCAAAATGCTGATAACATTGTTCCAATTGAAAGGAGCCAAATACATAATAGATGAATTCGCTTCGGTAATTTATCTTCACCGAATACCCATAAACCTAGGAATGTAGACTCAATGAAAAATGCTAATAAACCTTCAATCGCAAGTGATGGACCAAACACATCACCTACGAAACGTGAATATGTTGACCAGTTCATACCAAACTGGAATTCTTGTAAAATACCAGTTACTACACCTACCGCAAAGTTTACAAGGAATATTTGTGTCCAAAACTTCGTCATCTTCTTATAAATTTCTTGTCCCTTTACCACATACAACGTTTGCATTAGCGCAATGATAAAAGCTAAACCAATAGACAGCGGAACAAAAAAGTAATGGAAAATCGTTGTTGATGCGAATTGTATTCGTGCCAATTCGAGCGTTTCCATACTAAAATCACTTCCTTCATAGTTTTTATAATAAAAATTAATTGAGCAATCTTACCAGACTCAATTATTAAGAAATACGAAAAGACAAAAGCATATTGTATGTATTGTCAAAAAATATGAAACTTCAGTTTTTCAAACTATTTTAATGCTATTTTTTACCTTTTCACTATTTCTGTAGTGTTTTATTCGTTAATCGAATTGTATAATATACCTGCATAGTAAATTCAGCTTATTTTTGACGTATTATTGACATCATTTTGTCTGAAATATGTCTTTTGTCATTTTTTGAATTAAATTTTTTTCATTAGTAAAATGTGTTTTTTCAATATAAGACTTACTTTTATATCAATAAAACAATCGTTTTTCTCTTCATACACTTGACTTTCCATCGAAAAAATGTCCTCGGATTCTTATCGAAAAATAGCTTGTTTTTTGTCAAGAAAAAAATGCATCCCCAAAATGAAAATCTGAAATAATGTTATTCAAAAATAGAAAACAACTTCTCCTTTTCTAGACTAAAAGTTCATTTTTTTGTCATTTTTCCAAAACAAAATAAAAAACGAGNNCTCGTTTTTTATTTTGTTTTATGTTTTCTAACGGTTGGTAAAATTTCAGTAGCAATTAATTCAATATTTTTCTCAATTTTATCAAATGGTACACCACCAAAATCAATTTGTGCCATAAAGCGTTGTTGTCCAAACAGTTCATATTGGTAAAGCATTTTCTCAATGATTTGTTGCGGACTACCAACCATTAAAGCATCACGATAATCTATTGCATTTGTAAATTGCTGTTTCGGATACCCACCACCACCACGCAGTGTAAGCATACCAGCATTAATGTGAGGGTAGTATTCACTAAGTGCATCTTGTGAATTTTTTGCCGTATAAAATAAACTCGTTGTCGCAACTGGTAAACTAGCTGGATCAAATCCACTTTGCTGAGCAGCCTCACGGTAAGCATCTACTGACACTTTAAAGTTAATAGCTGGACCACCAAGTGTTGTTATCATCATTGGTACACCTGCGCGGCCTGCTTTAATCGCACTGGCTGGCGGTCCACCAACCGCACGCCAAATTGGTAAGTTATTATTTTTAGCTCTTGGAATAACTGAAGCGTGCTCAAGTGGGGCTCTGAACTGCCCATTCCATGTTACGTGTTCCTCTTTATTAATTTTTAATAAAAGATCCATCTTCTCTTCAAATAACTCTTCATAATCATGCACATCGTAACCAAGTAAACTATATCCTCCAATACGAGATCCACGACCAGCTACGATTTCAGCACGACCATTAGAAATCAAGTCAATGGTAGCGAAATCCTCGTATACTCGAACCGGATCAGATGTACTTAATATCGTTGCAGAACTTGCAATTTTTATATTTTTCGTAGCTTGCGCGACCGCACCTAAAATAACTGTATGAGCTTGCGTTGTAAAATGTGTTTGATGACTTTCACCGACAGCAAACACATCAAGCCCTGCCTCATCTGCTAACTTAGCTGTTTCAATTAGTTCATGAATTCTTTTCTCTGGCGTAATTTTCTCCCCATTATGTGGATTTAAAACATGATCCCCAATTGAATATAATCCAAACTCAATTCCTTTTTTTGTATCGATACGGTAGTTTTCCATTGTTGCTCTCCCCTTTAATCAAGTGGTATTAATTTCTCTTCAATCTCTTGTCTTCTTTCTTCTAAAAATGGTGGTAAATCAAGATTTCCCCCTAACTCTTCAACCGCTGAATCTATAGTAAAACCTGGTCCGTCAGTCGCTATTTCAAATAAAATCCCATTCGATTCACGAAAGTATAAACTTTTAAAGTAAAAACGATCAATAACTCCCGTCGTCTCAAAACCTTTTTCTTTCACAGCTTCATTCCAATAGTTTAGTTCTTCATCATTTTTTACACGAATCGCTAAATGATGAATACTTCCCTTTCCAGGTCTTTCATTCTCTCCCTCTTGCTGTTTCACCAAAATTTCTCCGAAAGATTGTCCTGGAACTGATTGATATATCGCTTTATCATTTGAGCTTGATACTACTTTATACCCAAACAAATCTGTTAACGTTTGGGATAATTTATTTAAATCTCTTACCGTCATTTCAACTGTACCCATGCCTAGAATACGATAATTTTTCTCTACAGAAGATTCATCCCATGCAGCCCAATATTCTGGTACTTTCTCTCCGTTATTGTTTAACAACACTAAACGGAGTCCATCTGGATCTTCAAAATGCAATGCATCCCGTCCTGCATATGTTGTAATTTCTCCATGTGTCACATGGAATGATTCAAAACGCTCCTTCCAAAAAGTAAGACTCTCTAGTGAAGGTACGAGTAACCCTATTTGTGTTATCGCATTCGTTCCACGAATTGTTCTTCCTACATTTCGCATTTCAAAAAATGATAATTCCGTTCCAGCACTACCTGTTAAATCCCCGTAAAATAAATGATACATAAAAGGATTATCTTGATTTACAGTCTTTTTCACTCGTCGTAACCCTAAAACCTTTTGATAAAAATCATTATTCGTTTTCGCATCTTTCGTCACCATAGAAATGTGGTGATGTCCCGGAATTGTATACATGTTATTGCCTCCTTCGACTATCACTTGATTAGTCAATTGATAATGTAAAAAAAATTACTCTTGAGGTAATTCTTTTTTTTCACTATGCTTATGAACTTTTGTCATCAACTCGTATAGTATTTTCTGTTCATCTTCATTTAATACATCCTCAAAAAACGATGATTGGAATGCAAGTTGTTCTGGCAATGCTCTTTCTAAAGCTGCTTCCCCCTGCTCCGTAAGACTAATTGTTTTCGTCTTCCAATCTTGTTTTCGCACAATATATTCTTCTTTTTCAAGGCGAGTTAACATTCGAGAAATACCGCCTTGTGTAACAGTAACCTTCTCAGCTAACTCCATTTGTGTTAATGGCTGATATGTCCGTATTTGCAAAAGTACATCAAATTGAGCTGTCGTTAGATCAAAACGTTTTAAAAACTCATTTGACATTTGATTACTTTGGTTCGTAAATCGTATTAAACGTAACCATATTAATGAGCCTATCGTATTATCACGCATGTTTTGTCACTTCCTAGCGTTAATCTTACTATCACTTTACTACGCAAGTGATGAAAAAGCAAGAGATAATGTAAAAAATATAGCGATAGAGTATTGCATAAATAATGATAAGTAAGAATTCATATAAACATGAATCCTTACTTATCATTATTTTTAACTTTTCATTTCATTCATTACTATATTTAAAGCTGCCACAGCTTTTGGCCAACCAACGTAAAAAGCCATATGGGTTATTAATGCAACCAATTCATTCTCCATAACCCCATTTTGTTTCGCAAGCTTCAGATGGAATGGTAATTGTTCTGTATTACCGAGACTGATTAGTGCCGACACAGTACATAAACTTCTTTCTCTTACTGTTACAGTGGCATCCCGCCACACTTCTTCAAACAATATCTTTTCACTATAATGAGCAGATGCAGGTGCCATTTCTCTCATTTTCTTTTTAATATGTAATTCAATAGGTTCATTCTTCATTTTTTTCTCCCTTTATTTTCACCATTTGTGCTATTCCTTGACCAAATGACCAGTTTTCAGCAGCTGTCTCATTTAGTGTAATAAAAATGTCCGAAACTTTAACGTAGGAACATTCCGGAATTTTTAAGGATACAGATTGATACAAATCTTTTTTCTGTTGCACTGTTCTTCCCGGTCCACATGTAATAGAAACATAAATCATATTCTCTGTTCTCTTTTCTCCTCTTTCCAACAAATAATATGGATTATACAAAAATTGATTTAGTTGATAAGGTAAAAACATTTGAAAGTAATCATTTTCAGGAATGTTGAAATATTCAATCAATGAAAGATGGATACATTCACCTATCTTTTCCAACTCTTCTTTATTTAATATATTTTCAGGATAATAAACCTTCACAAAAGGCATAGATTTTCATTCCTTTTCTTATTTTTTATATGCAACAAAATTTCATCGTGAAATGTGTAAAATCTCATATACTGTAACACCCTTATTCACTGCGATGTCAGGCTTCTCCTCATAAAAATTAAACCTACTATATCCCCATTTATCCGGATTATAAACGATTACATTCCCTAAACACTTTTCGTTATTTTGTACATCTTCATTCATAGTGCTTAATTGAATCCCAATCAGCGTTTTACTTTGAGAAATACTTCCTACATATTCAACAACATATCTACTTTTCTTAAATCCATCACTTAGATTAACAACCAATGGAACACCTATATTTATGTGTTGCCACCCAAACGATTGTAAAATATTATCGTAATACCCTTCAAAGATAAATTTGTTCATCCCTTCATGACCATTCCAAATATATAAAGGTGCATAGCAGTTATAAAAATTCCCATTCTTCCCCGTCTCCGTAATTAAATATGCTTTTAAATTTAGTTCTTGGAAACCATCAGTTTTATAGCCATTATCCTTTACCCTTCTCTTAATAATCTCCATGTCATAATCCTTAGGCAGAATGACCTTATATTGCATTCCAATCATGTTTATCACTCACTTTCAATCTTATATACATTATGATAAATCGATGAGCGGCTGACGTAAAATAGGTATAAATTATGTTTGATATCATTTATAATGATAGTGCATAAGGGGCTGAGATATATGGAAATAAATGATCTTATTATATTCAAAACTGTAGCCAGTGAAGGTTCTATTAGTAAAGCTGCTAAAGAGTTAGGATATGTTCAACCGAACGTAACTGAGCGAATCAAAAAATTAGAACAAGAATTAGAAACACCTTTACTACATAGAGATAACAAAGGTGTTTCCTTGTTACCTGCTGGTGACATTTTATTAGACTACACGAATAAAATATTAACTCTATTAGAAGAAGTAAAAGATGAAATTAAAACGAGTGGGTCTTCTTATATAATAGCGACGTCACAATCTATTTTGACAAATTATTTAAGTAAGCGTATTAAAAAAAACTTCAGAAATTATCAAGTATATGTTGAAAATAGTAGTCATTTGCAAAAATTACTACAGCAACAAAAAGTTGATATGGTCATAACTTATGAGGATTATCCCGACGTAGCTTTTAAAAAAATGTTCACTACTTCAATTTCTATAGGCCTATTAAAAGCGAAAGAAAAGTATATCATTGACTATTCAAAAGAAATTTTCTTCGTTAGCAATGACAAAAAGTGCCCTTTTAGGAATAAGACAATACAATTTTTAAAAGAAAACAATCTATCTCAGAGCCAACTTCAACAGTTGGATTCTTATTCGCTTATGGAAGAGTTTATTAATGATGGAAATGGAATAGCTTTTTTACCAATTAACAATGATAAATTAGTAACAATTGAAGGTGTTCCCATTGAAAAGTTAGCTGTTCATTTTTTTACGAATCAAAACTTTATAAAACATATCCCTGATGAACTATTTGATTAATAAAATGCCTTTGTTTACAAACTTTTTTCAAAATAAAAATCCCTCTTGAACGTGTATAAAAGAGGGATCTTTATTTTTTATACAATTGATTTTTCACACGTTTTGCTCCACTTCTGTACTTTTCTCCTTCTTATTCCTTTTAAAACCCTTCAATTTCTTAACCGTTCCAACCAATCCTTTCGGAAAAACGAGTAGCACGATAATATATAATAAACCTAGAATAATCGTCCATCTTTCAAAAATCGGATATTCCGTCGCTAGTTCTGATAAATAATATTTTAGTGATTCAATAATCCCAGATCCAGCAATAGCTCCAATTAATGTTCCGACTCCTCCAATCATTGTCATCAATAGTGCATTTAGTGTCATTTCAATTGAAAATACAGTCGTATTAACAAAGCGAAGTGTGATAACAAATAAACCACCACTAATCGCAGCTACTACTCCTGCAACAATACTAGCAATAATTTTATAATGAAGTACTTTATATCCTAGTGCTTCCACACGTTGTTCATTTTGTGAAATTGCCTTTAATACTTTCCCAATAGAAGACTTTGTAAAAAGACGTAATAGAATAAAAATGAAGAGTAAACATATAAGTGATACATAATAAAATGTAAAACGATCACGGAATATTTCTGGTACACCAAATGTAAAACCATCTCCTCCATGAGTAAGCCCACGCCATTTTTCAGCAAGTACGAAAAACAACTGTGAAATAGCAAGTGTTAACATTGCATAAAAATGACTTTTCAACCGTAAAGAAAGCAAACCGATTATATAACTAACGATTGCTGAAACAATAATTGCGGCTACTATTCCTATTAAAAAGTTCGTTATTGATACGCCTTGCCGATCAAATAAAAGCGCTACCCCATATGCTCCTATCCCAAAGAACATACAATGACCGAACGATACAATTCCTGTATACCCAAGCAATACATCAAAACTCATTGCAAAAATAGCAAAGATGAAGATTTGAGTGAACAAAATTAACAAGCTTCTTGAATCATTTACGAACGGAAATACACTTAAACAAATGAGCATACATACTACGAAGTATACTTTAATTCGGTCCGATGTACTGTTCACCACTTCACCCCTTTTCACCAACAAGACCCGTTGGCTTTACTATTAAGAAAAATAGTAACATTAGCATATTGATCGCAAGTGATAAATCCGGTATAAAATACGCTGTAAAAGCACCAGCTAATCCAACGATTAAAGAAGCCATAGCTGAACCTTGGACGCTACCTAATCCTCCAATTATTACTACAATGAAAGCTAAAATTGCATATTGCATACCCATTTCGGCGAAAACAACGCCTGAATATGGCGCAAATAGGAAGCCACCTAACGCTGCCATTCCTGCTCCTAATAGAAAGACGAACGAAAATATAGCTTTCACGTTAATGCCGAGCGCCTGAACCATCTCTTTATCCATTACACCAGCGCGGATCATCAGGCCGATCTTTGTTTTTTTGAGTAATAATAGTAAAGCAATGTAAATGATGATGCCAATTAAAATAACGAATAGACGATATTTAATTAATATGACGCCTCCAAATGTAAAACTTCCTTGTAACCATAACGGTAGTTTTGCACCAATTGGATTTGGGCCCCAAAATATTTTAATGCACTCACTAAGAACGAGCATTCCTCCAAGCGTTACGAGAAGCTGGCGAACATGATTTCCGTATACCGGCCTAATAAGAAACCTTTCTAAAATAAAACCTAGGAACATTCCCATAGCAACTGCTCCAACTAGAGCTAATATATAACTTCCTGTCATATTAAATAACCAAACACCTGTAAATGCTCCCCATGCGAATAAACCACCATGTGCAAAGTTTAGAATGCTCATTAGACCGAAAATAAGCGAAAGACCTGATGCTAATAAAAAAATGAGCATCCCTGTTGAAATCCCATTTACAAATAAATTTATTAACACATCCATCCTTTTCACCTCGGATTCATGTTAAGAGATTCCTAAATATTTATGACACATTCCCTTATCCTTTTTTAATTCATTCATAAAACCGTTATGAACAATTCGTCCGTTATCCATAATGTAAAAATAATCACCAATTTGACTAGCCATCATAAAATTTTGCTCAACAAGTAAAACTGTTGTTTTCTCTTTCATCTTCAAAATAGCTACCATTAATTTCTCCACCATTATCGGGGATAGCCCTTTGCTCGGTTCATCAATTAGTAATAATCCATCACTATTAATAAACGCCCTTGAAATAGCCAACATTTGCTTTTGCCCTCCGCTCAAGAGCCCACTTTTCTTATTCCAAAACTGCTTTAAATCCGGAAATAGTTCAAGCATCCACTCTATTTTCCCTTCTACTTCTTCACCTTTCCCCCTAGCAAGAGCGAATGTTTCTTCTACTGTCAAATCATGAAAAATACCTTGATTTTCTGGTACATACCCAATTCCTTTCCTTGAAATTAAATGTGTAGATAATCCACTTAGTTTTGCACTATCATAATAAATTTCACCATCTGCGATTCGGTGAAATCCCATAACTGAGCGTAATGTCGTTGTTTTCCCTGCCCCGTTTCTACCAAACAGTACAGTAATCGTCCCTTTCTCAACAGTAAGAGATACTCCTTGCAAAATATGAAACTGATCTAAATACGTCTCTATATTATTCACTTGTAATAGTGCCACTATATAATCCCCCTAAATAAGCACTTTGTACACGCTCATCTTTCATCATTTCTTCTGGCAATCCTTCAGCCAATAACTCTCCATGAAATAAAACGATAAGATGATCTGACAAACCTAGTATCATATCCATTTTGTGTTCGATAAGTACAATTGTGCTCTCTGGATGTTTCTTAATATTTTCAATCACTTGTAATATAGCAGGTACTTCCTCAACCGAAATACCTGCCGTCGGCTCATCAAGTAATAACACATCCGTTTTTAAGGCTAATAACATCGCAAGTTCTAGCTTTCTTTTCTCTCCATGTGCCAAATCTTTCGCTAATACGTTCTCTTTCTCATGAAGTAATACTGTTTTTAAGAAACGTCTCGCCTCTCCAACTTGTTGCTTAAATTTTGCTGGACTCGGAAAAAAACTATAGTAATCTTGTACGTATGATTGAACACTTAAACGGACATTTTCAAGTACCGTTAATTCTGGGAATATGTTTGTAAGCTGAAAAGAGCGACCGATTCCTAAGCGCGTTCGATCTGAAATCGATAGTTTTGTAATATCTTGCCCTTTAAAATATACTTCACCTTTTGTTGGTGAAATCTGGCCACTTAGTAAATTAAATAATGTTGTCTTCCCCGCACCATTTGGTCCGATAATGGAAATGAGCTTTCCTTTTTCGACAGTTAAATTCACATCTTTAATAACATGATGTTCACCAAAAGATACGCTAAGATTTTTCGTCTCTAGCAAATGTGTCACGAAATCCCTCCCTTTAAAGCCATGAGTATGAAAGAAATACGTATAAAGAGGGAATCCCCTCTTTATACAAAAACAACAGAAAATTCAGTCTATTTATTTTGAACTGGTGGTTCTGTCTCTTTCATCGTTAATTCTCGGTCTAACACTGGCACCGGATAATCAACACCATCTTGCTTTTTCAATGTGATAGAATAAAGCGTTTGCATCGCTTGGTGGTCCTTCTCTCTAAACTTCATCTTTCCTTTTGGTGTATCGAATTCCATTCCTTCCATTTTCTTAATCAATGTATCTACATCTGTATCACCTTTTGTTTTCTTTAAGGCTTCTACAATAGAAATTGCAGCTGACATTCCTCCTGCTGTAAACAAATCTGGTACTGCACCATTAAAACGTTTTTTATGCTCTTCAACTAGCCAATCATTCACTTTATTTTTTGGAAGTGTATGATAATATACAGAAAAACCTTGCATACCTACTAATGCATCCATTGTTTTTAATGCTGGTATATCTGGCGCTCCAGTAGATATTTTAATACCTTGCGCTTCCACATTCATATCTTTTAACTGTTTCCAAGGTGAATTTGCCCCTGCCCAAACGATAAATAAGTAATCTGGTTTTGAACTAATGATATTTTGAATATTTGCTGTAAAATCTGTTGAATTCGTATCTGCGTATTGCTCATTTACAATGTTCGCACCTAATTTTTTTGCACCCGCTTTAAATGCAGCAATCCCTTCACGACCGTATGCATTATCTTGAGCTAGCGTTGCTATTTTCACCTCTTTTTTAGCAATGGCCGCAGCACCAGCGACTGCATCTTGAGATGAATTTCTACCTGTTCTAAAAATATATTTATTCCAGTTCTTCCCGGTAATACTATCAGCTACTGCCGGTTCTACAACCATAATTTTTTCATATTCCCCCGCAAGTGGTAAAACTGCTAATGTATCACTTGAACTTGATGATCCAACTAAAAAATCTACTTTTTCTTCTTCTAATAATTTCGTAGCTTTTTTAACTGCTACATCTGCTTTCGTTTCCGTATCTTCTACAACAAACTTAATCTTCTTCCCTTCGACTTTCCCAGTTCCACCAGTTGCGTAGTCTAATCCTAATTCAAATCCGTTCACTGTTTGTTTTCCATACGATTCTAGCGGTCCAGTTAAAGAAGCAAGGACTCCTACCTTAATCGTTTTTTCATCCTCTGTATTTGTTTTCTTCCCTGAACAAGCTGCCGTTATTAATAATGAACCTAAAACACAACCAGTAAACATCGTCTTTAGCCATTTACGCTTTTTCATCGACATTGTGATCCTCCCCATACTTTACTTTCTGATAGAATCAAACACGCCAAAGTTATCCACCCGTAATTATGACTTTTTCTTTGAATAATATAGACAAGATTATTAGTATAAATGTATCTTCTCCGCTTTCCATTAAACACCTTTACAATTTTATATAAATATTTTAACCGCATTCCCACTCTATTAAACTTCTATCCTTTCTAACAATTATTTTGAGTATCCAATATTAATTAGCTTTCTTAAACATTTGAATTCTTTGGAGTAAACCATCTGTAATAATTATATTCCCTTGGCTATCTACATCTATTCCTTGTGGTGAGAAAAACTGCCCTGACATACCATTAAAACTTCCAAAAGACTCTAAAAAACCCCCATTTTCATTATAAATATTCACACGATTATTTGAAGTATCTGTGACATAAACCGTATTATTTATATCGATTTCAATTCCTATTGGCAAAAAAAGATCTCCTGGACCCTCTCTCCAATTTTCTAGTGGATCTAAGTTTCCAGCCCCATGATTTGTACCCCATTTTGTAATAAATTTACCCTCATTATTAAATTTTTGAATCCTATTATTAATCCGATCAACAACATAAACATTATCTTTTGAATCAATTGCTAATTGCATAGGTTGAAAAAACTCTCCCTCTCCACTTCCCTTTCTTCCCCATTCTTTCATATATACAAAGAATGGATTAAATTTTTGAATGCGATGATTTTCTGAATCAGCTATAAATATGTTTCCTTTACTATCAATAGCTATTCCAGATGGAAATTGAAAAAAACCTGGTAATACTCCAAATGAACCATATGAAGCAAGCACTATCCCTGAATTAGTGAATTTTTGGATACGATGATTTACAGAATCAGATACATACACATTATTGTAACGATCCGTTGCAATTTGTCTTGGAACAAAAAACTGCCCTGGAAGACTTCCGAACCCAAGTGGCCCACCAATACCAAATAAACTTCCCCACTTCCCAACAATCTTCCCAGATATATCATATTTCAAAATTCGATGATTAAAGGAATCAGATACAAAAACATTTCCATTCGTGTCTCTTTCAACATCATAAGGTCCTGCATATTGTGTATTTCCATTCCTTTCATTACCTATGGTTTTCTTCATTACCGCTGTTAAGCCTACCTCATTATATAACAGTACACGATTATTTCCCGTATCCGTTATATAGATATTCCCTTTATCATCCGGAAGAACCTGATTAGGATACACAAACTGTGGAAAGTTACCTACTGTATATAAAAATTGATCTTTATTTGTAAATTTCATTATCCGATTGTTATATGTATCTGCTACATATAGCGATCCAGATGTTGAGTCAAAATTTATTCCTCTTGGATGGTAGAATTGATATGGGCCTAAACCTGCAATTCCTGTTCCGATTACTCGCTGAAACTCCCCTTTTTTATCAAACACTTGAATACGATTGTTATATGTGTCTGCAATATAGACCTCGTCTTGTTTATTTATCGCGATTCCTTGTGGTAAAGCCATTTCTCCGTTCGCCTTTCCATAACTCCCTATTGTTTGAATATACTGCCCATCTGGGCTATATTTTTGAATACGATGATTGTATTCATCCGTAATATAGTAATCGTTATCGCTATCTACTGCAATTTCCCTAGGAAACGAGAACTGCTCACTTCCTTTACCTTTCGTACCCCAACTTTTAATAAATTGAAACTCCTCATTAAATTTTTGAATACGATAATTCGCTGTATCCGCAACTAAAATATTACCTTCTTTATCAACAGCAATACCAAATGGCATATTAAACTGTCCCGGACCTTCACCTAAAGTTCCTACAGCGTTAACAACTTCTCCATTTTTATCTATTTTCAAAACCCGATTATTTCCCATATCAACAACATACAAAAATCCTTTTGTATCCCTTGCCATTGCCACAGGTGTCCTTAATAACTTAGAAGTATCTAGCTCACTCCCCCATGATTTCACATATTTTACAGCAGAGGCACTTCCTACAGAAGCAAACACCCCTAGACCCAGAGTAACACTGAAAAAACAACATATAATTTTTTTGATAAAATTCATGCTTACTACCATCTAATTACAGTAGCTGCCCAAGTATACCCAGTACCTGCACTAACAGCCACTGCAATATCTCCAGGTTGTAATTTTCCTTGTTCATTTGCAAAGTGTAAGCCAATACACGGATCTAGCGCTGACATATGTCCATAATGATCTAAATATATAACTTGTTCCTCTGCTAGCCCTAGCCCCTGTAACAATTCTATTAACATAGAACGTTTTGTATGCAGTGGTAACAACACTTTAATATCTTTAGGAGTTAATCCGCTTTTTCTTAACGCCTCTCGAATAACCTTGTCGAAATTAGGCGTTGAAACCGGATCTAAACGTTCTTTCATACTGATAGGATCTATTACATCGATATAATGTTGCCGATTCTCCACCGTATCATAGCTAGCAACCTGTTTCGATCCGCCAGCCGGAATACGAACATCTTCATGAAATGAACCATCCGTTATAATTGCACTGCCTAATATTTCACCGCTGCTAGCTCCCTTTTTTACTAAAGCTGCACTTCCTCCATCAGCGAAATTAAACATGAAACGTGAGCGTGGATTATCATAATCTACAATTTGGGATTCTTTACACCCACCTACTAATAATATATTTTCAATTGATTTATCAGAGTAGAGCATATCCTTTGCGACTTTGAGAGCAATTGGAAAGCAAGAACTAACATTCATAATTTCAAAAGCATAAGCATTTTTCAATCCAAGTTCATGCTGAATTTTTGGGGCACTAGACCATACGTGGTAATCTTTATGTGGGCTGCCAAAATAAATAACTACATCAATAGATTGAGGATCAACTTTTAATAATATTGGCTTTGCAGCAGCAATAGCTAAATCTGATGCATGCATCGTTTCGTCTGCAACATGTTTTTCATATAACCCAAATTTTTCTATAATAATATTCTCAGGGATACCTGTTTTTTTAGATAAATCTGCAGCCGTCTCTATGTCTTTTGGGAAGAATACTCCAGTCGCTTCAACCCCAATATTCATTAGACTACTCCCCCTTCTATTGGCACCATCATAGTAGCTACACCTGTTAATACTAAATCTCCTTTTTGGTTATGACACTGCGTTAACAATTTCAAAACTCTCTTTTCTATAATAAATTCTTGTACTGTAGCCGTAGCTGTAATCGTATCTCCTATAAAAACTGGTGCTGTAAATTTAATAGTTTGTTCCATATAAACGGATCCTTTTCCAGGTAAATGAATCCCAAGCAATTGAGATAATAAACTTGAAGTTAATAAACCATGTGCAATCCTTTGATTAAATCTAGTTTGTTTCGCATACTCATGATCAATATGAATCGGATTAAAATCCCCACTCAAACCTGCAAATAATACAAAATCCGTTTCTGTTATTGTTTTACTACATGACGCCTGTTGACCAGCGCTATATATAGTCATCTCTTCACCTACTTTTTAATTGATTTGCTAATTTTGCTTTTTGAATTTTACCCGTTGCATTTTTAGGCAATTCTTTTAGAAAAACAATTTCTTTCGGTATTTTATATTTTGCTAGAAATAAACGACAATGTTCAATGACCTCCTTTTCCGTTAATACACTACTACCCTTTTTCACAATAAAGGCGATTGGAACTTCTCCCCATGTCGAGTGTTTCATACCAATGACGGCCACTTCACATACCTCTGAAAGCTTGTTAATGACTTGCTCTACTTCAAGTGGATAAATATTTTCACCACCTGAAATAAGCATTTCTTTTTTTCTCCCAACAATGTATACAAAACCATCTTCATCAACTTTAGCTAAATCACCTGTATATAACCAACCATCTTGAATGGTTTCTACTGTTGCATCTGGCCTATTCCAATACTCTTTCATTACATTCGGTCCTTTTATAATTAACTCTCCCACTTCACCAGCTTCAACTTTATTTTTGTTTTCATCAATAAGTACATATTCACAAAACAGAACAGGTTTTCCAATTGAGCCTATTTTACATCTGGCATCTTCTTCCGAAAGCATAAATACGGTTGGTGATGTTTCAGTCATGCCAAAACCTTGACCGAATAAAAACCCTCTATCAATAAATTCTTTCATCAACTCTTCTGGACAAGGGGCACCGCCATTATAAAACCAACGAACTGATTGTAAATTTGTAGTTTCAAACTTTGAGCAATTCATTAAAGCTTGATGAATAGTAGGTACCCCCATTACAACAGTCACTTTATATTTTTCTATTAGAGAAAGTACAATTGTTGGCTCAAATTTTTTTGGGATGATGATCATGCCACCTACAAACAAAGTTGGAAATGCAAATAAGCCAATTCCCCCAATATGAAATAAAGGTAATAATACAATAGAGCGGTCTTGTGAAGTCAAATCAATAGCTAACATATTATGAAGAGCATTCCAAAACATATTTTGTTGTGTCAACACAGCACCTTTTGGTTTCCCTGTTGTACCAGATGTATAACATATAATAAAGGGAGCGTTTTCATTTATTTCCTTAAAAAAGTGAATATTACGGCCTTTAATTTCTTTTAAACTACAGAGCGATATTACTCGTTTTTCATATGACATATGCTCCATTAACAATTTCATGTTTTGAAATTGTTCTTCAACAAATAACACGGTTGCTCCACTATCTTTTAATTGAAATATAAGTTCATTTTCTGTTAACCGTATATTCAGTGGAACAGCAATACATTCTACTTTCGCTATAGCAAATAAAAGTACAATATATTCCAAGCTATTTTGTGATAAAATAGCTATTCTCTCACCTTTTTGTATATTTAAGTCGTAGCTTAAATATGCTGCTACATTACTCACATACTCATGTAACTGTTTATATGTTATTTCCTCTTTTTCCGTAATAACAGCAATGCGATCTGGATGTAAATATGCTCGTTTTTCAATCCAATAAGCGATACCTTGCATATTTTTCCACCCCCTTATCTCTTTCTCAATCCTTCAAATATTAATGACATCGCTGCTTCAAAAGCAACTTCTGGAACTTCTTGCCCCTCCCAATGTCCCCATCTCATACCAAGAAACTGTCCAATTGACATAAGACAATATGCAATTGTTTCTGTATCAAGCTTTTTAAATTCTCCCGCTTCTATACCTGCCGATAAACTTTTAACAAATCCCGTTGCAAGTTTTGCATAATACCATTTGTATATTTCATTATCAACAACAACTGCTTGTTGCACTATATTATATAAATTGGGGCGTTTTTTTACCCAACGGAAAAATGCTTGAAAACCTCTCCTTTGCGCTTCCTCATAACTAGATCCTCCCTTCATTTCTTCTTTAATAATTAAGCGTAATTCACGGTTAAACTTGCGAATTAATTCATCAAATATATCTTTTTTAGCTGGAAAATAATTATAGAAAGTTCCGTGTGCTACCTTTGCTTCTTGCGTAATATTCACGATAGAAGCCTCATAATATCCTTTACTACCAAATACCTCTTCTGCAGCACACAATAACTTCTCTCTCGTTTCCAGTCCTTTTGTTGTTAGGTTTTTTACATCTATTATTATTTTTTCTGACACCTGAATCACCTCTTAGATTTGATTATAAGTATTTTTCTGAATTATACAATTATTTTCATTAGACAAAATCCGCAATCGTTTTTCTACGAATAAAAAGACTAACTTATTTTGAAGTGAACCCGAA
>NZ_NVAP01000002.1:0-33053 GCF_002567495.1 Bacillus cereus
GAATGCCTTGAGGCCCAGTGGCACCGGTAGCGCCTGTGTTGCCTTGAACACCTTGAGGCCCAGTAGCGCCCGTGTTACCTCGAGGTCCAGTGGCACCCGTGTTACCTTGAGGTCCCTGAGGTCCAGTAGGTCCAGTAGGTCCACCAGAAGGTCCAGTAGGTCCAGTAACTCCTATACCGGTAGCACCTGTATTGCCTTGAGGTCCCTGAGGTCCGGTAGCGCCCGTGTTACCTTGAGTGCCTTGAGGCCCGGTAGCGCCCGTGTTACCTTGAGTGCCTTGAGGCCCAGTAGCGCCCGTGTTACCTTGAACACCTTGAGGCCCAGTAGCGCCCGTGTTACCTTGAGCCCCCTGAGGTCCAGTAGCGCCTGTATTGCCGGTAGCACCCGTGTTACCTTGAACACCTTGAGGACCAGTGGCACCTGTGTTACCTTGAGGTCCGGTAGCACCAGTAGCACCTGTGTTACCTTGAATGCCCTGAGGCCCAGTAGCGCCCGTGTTACCTTGAGCGCCCTGAGGTCCAGTAGCACCTGTATTGCCGGTAGCACCCGTGTTACCTTGAGGTCCCTGAGGTCCGGTGGCACCAGTAGCACCCGTGTTACCTTGGACGCCCTGAGGTCCAGTAGCACCAGTAGCGCCAGTAGCGCCTGTGTTACCTTGGATGCCTTGAGGTCCAGTAGCGCCGGTAGCACCAGTAGCACCTGTGTTACCTCGAGGTCCCTGAGGTCCGGTAGCACCCGTGTTACCTCGAGGTCCAGTGGCACCAGTAGCGCCCGCTGGTCCAGTGGGTCCGGTAGGTCCTTGAATGAACGAAGCAGAATTAACTAGAGCAGTTTGTAATGCTGCTATTAATTTAAGGAGCTCTTGAAGTGTGCAAGGGTCAATTCGGAATAATTTTGTAATGTATAGTAAATAGTTAATGAGATTTTGAAGTTCAATAAATACAGCGCTTGCTACGAAGGTTGGATTTCTTAATATAGTTATTAAGTTTTTAATAATAGCTAACCCTTGTGCTTTCAGGGAGGAAGTAGCGTCTAGTGAACAAATAAATTTACTTAGTAGGTTCAAGGTATCGATTAGGTCTTCAATATTTTGGGGAGATGGATTTGCGAAAAGTTTTGGGATTATTTTTGTTAAATCAATAATAATCGCACGAAATGTTCTGAGTTGAGCTTTAGTAATTGGGATTGATTGAGTATTTGGGATTCGTCCGGCGCTGCTTGGAAAGCATGGTTTGGAGAATTTGTTTTGACTGTCGTTATAACGAGACATTAAATCTCTCCTTTCTCATGAAAATATGAACGAAACTCATCATAGTAGATGCAGAAATTAGTTAAATGGTCATAGTAAAATCGTTTGTTTAAAGAAAAAATAGAAAAAACGCCTTACAATAAGGCGTTTTTTCTATTTTCTGCGTATTGATAATATCGCTTTAATGAAATTTTTGATTTGAACCCAGCGAGTTTTATAATTTCTGATTCTGGAGTTTCTTTTTTTATTAAGTTTAAAATATAGGTGTTGCGAAAATGTTGGCTTGAAATTCCTTTACGTAAATTGGCTCTAGCTACTTCGAGGCGAATCATTTTTTGTATAGCAATTTCTGTTAATGCCTTTGGTGCATCGTTTTCATATACCCACCTGTATGTTCCGCGGTTAAAATCGAATGCGACAAACAATGGATCATCACTATGGTACTTAGGGCGAACTGGTTCGGGGATGCTTTTGTAATAATTGTATAGTTGTTTTTTGTCTTCTTTTGTTAATGTAATTGTTCTTTCTACACCTGCGGTTGCTGGGATAGACAATGTGTTAGTTTCAAAGTGAACGTGATGCATTGTTAATGCTGTAAGTTCCTGTAAGGATAAACCGTAGTCGGTCAATAGATTTAAAATAGCGAGATTGCGATCCATTAATAAAGGACGCACAGGAAGTTGTTTTTCTGAAAGTCCTTCTAATGAAGTGACTATATGCTTTAATTTTTTTTCTTCATCAGGTGAAATGAAATCTTCGTTACGAAGTGTACGGTCTGGTTGAATAGACATTTCCATATTCTTCAATGGATTAGGAATGTTTAGAAAATGGTGCATTCTATTTAGTACAATAAATACACGATGCATCGTTTTTTCTGAGTAATGTCGATTCGTTTTTAAATCGGAAAAGTAATCTTCGTAGTCTTTTGTACAAAGTGTAGCCCATATATTACTGGAAGGGAGCTTTTTGTTTTTTTCTAACCAATGTCCGAAGTCTTCAACGTCATAAACATAACGTTTAATAGTTGAGGGTTTTCGGCCTTTATTCAATAAAAAAATAGAAAAGGCTTGTATTGTATCATGGAATTCCGTTGTCTCCATAGTCGCACCACCTTAATTATTTCTTATATTATAGCAAACTTTTCTGAAAATAGGCATTTGCAAGGGGGACAGGAATAATAATATTTGGTGAGTGGATAAAGTGAAACTATAATCAGTGGAGATTTTGTTCATCCCCCACTGATTATTAGTTGAACCAATCGGGCATTTACGGGCAGTTATCTCCCGCCTAACTTCCTAGCATTTGCTGAATTTTGAGGTGGGAGTCTTACTGCCCGCAAATAGCAGGATAAAATGAGGTGATTGCATGGAACAATCGATGCGAAAGAAAAACAACAACCAAATTAATATTGTGTTAAACCATCGAAAGAAAATTTCTTTGCCAGCCGCAGAAAATAAAACAGTAATTTCAAATGAAACTACTATTAAACATGAAATGCTGCAGAGAATTGAAGAAGAGATGGGGAAGCTTGTTGGGATGGATGATATAAAAAAGA
Organism: Bacillus cereus; assembly: GCF_002567495.1. Classification (GTDB taxonomy): domain Bacteria; phylum Bacillota; class Bacilli; order Bacillales; family Bacillaceae_G; genus Bacillus_A; species Bacillus_A cereus_AQ. Next base: position 2,805 of record NZ_NVAP01000002.1, read on the forward strand.
TAATAAAAGAAATATATGCTTGGATTTATGTGAATAAAAAAAGACAAGAGAAGGGATTGAAGTCTGAGAAACAAGTACTCCATATGCTGTTTAAAGGGAATCCGGGTACAGGGAAGACAACTGTTGCTAGGATGATAGGGAAATTGCTGTTTGAGATGAATATTCTATCAAAAGGGCACTTAGTTGAAGCTGAACGTGCTGATCTTGTAGGGGAGTATATCGGCCATACAGCTCAAAAAACAAGAGATTTAATAAAAAAAGCAATGGGAGGTATTTTGTTTATTGATGAGGCCTATTCTTTAGCTCGAGGGGGAGAGAAGGATTTTGGAAAAGAAGCAATTGATACGCTCGTAAAACATATGGAAGATAAACAACACGGTTTTGTATTGATTTTAGCTGGATATTCAAGAGAGATGAATCACTTTCTTTCATTAAATCCAGGACTGCAATCTCGTTTTCCGTTTATTATTGAATTTGCGGATTACTCGGTAAATCAGCTGTTGGAAATTGGGAAGAGAATGTATGAAGATCGTGAATACCAGTTATCAAAAGAAGCTGAATGGAAATTTAGGGATCATTTACATGCAGTGAAGTATTCGTCGCAAATTACATCGTTTAGTAATGGGCGGTATGTACGGAATATTGTTGAAAAATCAATTCGTACACAGGCGATGCGGTTGTTACAAGAAGATGCGTATGATAAAAATGATTTAATTGGAATATCGAGTATGGATTTGATGCTCGAAGAGGAGACGCACAGTACATAAACTGTGCGTCTGTTTTTTGTGTATAAGTTTGTTTACTCTTTTTTTGCTTTTTCTTGGTGTGCTTTATGGAAGCGTTCCATTTTAGCACTCTTTTCGTGTGCTGAATTAGGGTCATGTCCAAATTGATTTACTGAGCTTTTTTGAGCTCCTTTATTAACGTGGTTTGTCATTTGTATTCACCTCACTTTAAAAATTAGTATAAACATTATATAAAGAAAAAATCGTTAGAAAAGAAAAACCTCTTTACGATATGTAAAGAGGTTAGATTGCTATTTATGCATTGAACGTTCTTTCGTTTCGATACGTCTGTGCGGTAAATGCCATTTGTAATGAATAGAAACCATGCGGAAGCAAACAATTAAAATGAATAAAATGTAAAGAGCCCAATCGCTAACGATAATTTGAGCGCCAATTAAGAAACCAGCTAAAATTGTCCAAAAAGCATATACTTCAGCTCGAAGAACGAGAGGTTTTCTACGGGCTAAAAGATCGCGAATGATACCACCGCCAATGCCGGTTAAAACAGCTGCTACGATTGTGGCGCTAATTGGTAAATTTAATTTTTGGGCATATAATGCTCCTTGTACGGCAAATGCTGATAAGCCGATAGCGTCAGTGATATTTTCCCACTTTTTCCAATGTCTAATTAATTTATTTGGAAAAAGAAAAATAATAGTCATTGATAAAAGTGCGATTTGGAATAACATGTCTTGTTGCCAAAACGCGACAATCGGATAACCGATTAATAAATTACGAAGGGCACCTCCCCCAAATGCGGTTGCCATTCCTAAAATATACACCCCGAAAATATCATAATCCTCTTCCATTGCAACAATGGCTCCACTTAGTGCGAAAGCGATTGTGCCTATGATGCTAAAAATCTCCCATGCCATGAATTTTCTCCCCCGCTAACTAGATGAAATGTGCTTCCTCTGCTATTATATTAGAAGGTTTAAATTTCGAAAAGGATGAGTGAACATATTTGATGGAAGAAAAAGAAAAAGTCATATTAGTCGGCTGTCAATTGCCGCAAGATGATGATGAAAAATTTATGCATTCCATGAAAGAGCTTGCATCGCTAGCGAAGACTGCGCGAGCAGAATTGTTAGTGTCAACAACGCAAAAACGACCAAAGTTTCATCCAGCGACTTACATAGGTAAAGGGAAATTAGAAGAGCTTACAATGTTAACTGAAGAATTAGAGCCGGATGTTATTGTATTTAATAACGAATTAACGCCGAGTCAAATTCGGAATTTATCTTCAGTATTAGATGCGAGAGTAATTGATCGAACGCAACTAATACTAGATATTTTTGCGCAACGTGCGAAGTCAAGAGAAGGTAAGCTTCAAGTGGAATTAGCTCAGTTGCAATATACAATGCCGCGTCTTATGGGACAAGGGTTGTCCTTATCACGTCTTGGTGGTGGTATTGGAACGAGGGGACCGGGTGAAACGAAACTTGAGACGGATCGTCGTCATATTCGATCGCGTATTGATGAAATAAAGAAACAACTTGCAGTTATTGTGGAACATCGAAAGAGATATCGTGAGAGAAGAAAAGATAATAAAGTATTTCAAGTTTCATTAATAGGATATACAAATGCAGGGAAATCGACACTGTTTAATAGATTAACGGAAGCTGATACGTTTGAAGAAAACCTTCTGTTTGCAACGTTGGACCCGACGACGAGGAAGATGCCGTTACCTTCTGGTTATACAGTATTACTGACTGATACGGTTGGTTTTATACAAGATTTACCCACTTCATTAATCGCTGCTTTTCGTTCGACACTAGAAGAAGCGGGGGAGGCAGATGTTATTTTACATGTAGTTGATTCTGCGGATCCTAATTACGTGGGGCATGAAAAAACAGTAAAGCGTTTATTATCGGAACTTGAAATTAATCATATTCCTATTATTACGTTATACAATAAAAAAGATGAATTACATCAAAACTTTATTCCGTTTCCGAAAAGTGACTTCTTAATGACTAGTGCTTTTGAAGAAAGTGATTTATTACATATAAAAGAAGCGATAGAAACGAAAATGAAGGGAGAAATGGTTCGTTATCGAGTGGCAATCCCCCCGAGTGAAGGTAAGTTGTTAACGCTTTTAAAGACGGAAACACTATTAACAAAGATGGAGTTTCTGGAAGATAAATTTGTATATGATTGTGCAGGGTATATTTTTACTCATTCATCGCTTAATGTGCAATTAAAGAGATTTTTAGTGGAAGAAGGAGAAAATAAAAATGTTTGATCGTTTGAAAAATGGAGAAAAAATTGCTCCAATCGTAAAAAAAGTAGAGAGCCAGATTACAGAAGTGCATAAACGTGCGGATGAAGTAATTGAAAGTAATCAGTTTCGTGTATTAGAAAGTTTTCGTAAACATAAGATTAGTGACTCGCATTTTATCCCGACGACAGGCTATGGTTATGATGATATTGGTCGTGACACGTTAGAAAAAGTGTATGCTGATGTATTTGGAGCGGAAGCTGGTCTTGTTCGTCCGCAAATTATTTCAGGAACTCACGCTATCTCTACAGCGTTATTTGGTATTTTGCGCCCAGGAGATGAGTTATTGTATATCACTGGGAAACCGTATGATACGTTAGAGGAAATTGTTGGTGTGCGCGGAAAAGGTGTAGGTTCATTTAAAGAATATAATATTGGTTATAATGCAGTTCCGCTAACTGATGCTGGGCTTGTTGATTTTGAAGCTGTTGCAGCAGCGATTCATAGTGATACGAAAATGATTGGTATTCAGCGCTCGAAAGGTTATGCTACTCGTCCGTCGTTTACTGTTTCTCAAATTAAAGAGATGATCGCGTTTGTTAAAGAAATTAAACCTGATGTTGTGGTGTTTGTAGATAACTGTTATGGTGAGTTTATTGAAGAACAAGAGCCGTGTCATGTAGGTGCAGATTTAATGGCGGGTTCGCTTATTAAAAACCCGGGCGGGGGAATTGTTAAAACTGGTGGTTACATTGTCGGTAAAGAACAGTATGTTGAAGCGTGTGCATATCGTTTAACATCTCCGGGAATTGGAGCGGAAGCTGGAGCATCTTTATACAGTCTGCAAGAAATGTATCAAGGTTTCTTCTTGGCACCACATGTTGCGGGACAAGCGCTAAAAGGTGCGATTTTTACAGCTGCGTTTTTAGAAAAGTTAGGAATGAACACGTCACCAGCGTGGAATGCGCCGAGAACAGACTTAATTCAATCTGTTCAATTTGATGATAAAGACCGTATGATTGCCTTTTGCCAAGCGATTCAATATGCATCTCCAATTAATTCGCATTTTACTCCGTATGCAAACTATATGCCGGGTTATGAAGATGATGTGATTATGGCTGCGGGAACGTTTATTCAAGGTGCAAGTATTGAATTGTCTGCTGATGGTCCAATTAGACCGCCATATGTTGCATATGTACAAGGTGGATTAACGTATTCGCATGTTAAAATTGCGATTTGTTCTGCAATTGATGAATTAATTGAAAAGAATTTATTAACAATTTCTTAAAGGCAAGCTGTCGATTTCGGCAGCTTTTTTTTTTCGTATGAAAGTAATGATTTGTGTGATTTAAAAAAAGAATGAAAAAGTTTATAAAAAACCATGTAAGAAAAGCTAACATCTATTGACACTAAACATAACATGGTATAAAATGAGAAGCAGTTAAGGCGAAGGAGGAACTGAAAAATGAAAGAAGATAGACGTTCTGCCCCGCTGTTTCCTATTGGTATTGTTATGGATTTAACACAATTGTCTGCACGTCAAATTCGCTACTATGAAGAGCATAATCTTGTTTCTCCAACCCGTACAAAGGGGAATCGTAGATTATTTTCATTTAACGATGTAGATAAGTTGTTAGAAATTAAAGATTTGTTAGATCAAGGCTTGAATATGGCTGGTATTAAACAAGTGTTACTAATGAAAGAAAATCAAACAGAAGCAGTGAAAGTAAAAGAAGAAACGAAAGAAATTTCAAAAACTGAGCTTCGCAAAATACTTCGAGATGAACTACAACATACAGGTAGATTCAATCGAACTTCATTGCGACAAGGTGACATTTCAAGATTTTTTCACTAAAGATAACTGATTCTGAAGGCGATTAGAGGGACTAAGGAGGAATTTATAATGTCTAGATACACAAAAGAAGATATTTTCCGTTTGGCGAAAGAAGAGAATGTAAAGTATATCCGTTTACAATTTACGGACCTTTTAGGGGTAATTAAAAACGTAGAGATTCCAGTGAGACAATTAACGAAAGCTCTTGATAACAAGATGATGTTTGATGGATCTTCGATTGAAGGTTTCGTACGTATTGAAGAATCTGATATGTATTTATATCCTGATTTAGACACTTGGGTAATTTTCCCTTGGACTGCTGAAAAAGGTAAAGTAGCTCGACTAATCTGTGATATTTACAATGCAGATGGCACTCCATTTGATGGAGACCCACGTAACAACTTAAAACGTGTGTTAAAAGAAATGGAAGCTTTAGGATTCACAGATTTCAATCTTGGACCAGAGCCAGAATTCTTCCTATTTAAAGTTGATGAAAAAGGAAATCCAACATTAGAACTAAACGATAACGGTGGATACTTCGACCTTGCGCCGATGGATCTAGGGGAAAACTGTCGTCGTGATATCGTTCTTGAACTGGAAGAAATGGGATTTGAAATTGAAGCATCTCACCATGAGGTTGCTCCAGGGCAGCACGAAATTGACTTTAAATATGCAAATGCAATTCGTTCATGTGATGACATTCAAACATTCAAACTTGTTGTAAAAACAATTGCTCGTAAACATGGTTTACACGCAACATTTATGCCAAAACCACTATACGGTGTGAACGGTTCAGGTATGCACTGTAACTTATCATTATTTAAAAATGGTGAGAACGTATTCTTTGATGCAAACGGTGACTTACAATTAAGTGATGATGCTCGTCACTTCATCGCAGGTATTTTGAAACATGCACCAGCATTTACAGCAATAGCAAACCCGACTGTAAACTCATACAAACGTCTAGTACCTGGATATGAAGCTCCTTGTTACGTAGCATGGTCTGCACAAAACCGTAGCCCATTAGTACGTATCCCTGCATCTCGTGGTATTAGTACACGCGTAGAAGTACGTAGTGTTGACCCAGCTGCAAACCCATATTTAGTAATGGCTACATTATTAGCTGCAGGTCTTGATGGAATTAAAAACAAATTAACTCCACCAGCTGCAGTAGACCGTAACATCTATGTAATGACTAAAGAAGAGCGCGAAGAAGCAGGTATCGTTGACTTACCAGCAACATTAGCACAAGCATTAGTTACATTACAATCTAATGAAGTAGTATGTGGTGCACTAGGAGATCACTTACTTGAGCACTTCATTGAAGCGAAAGAGATTGAGTGGGACATTTTCCGTACGCAAGTTCACCAATGGGAACGCGATCAATATATGTCTCTATACTAAGAGGTTTGAACCCTTGATACAACTGGTATCAAGGGTTTTTTATTTCCCTCTTATTATAATTTTATGTGGTTGCAAAATGAAAAAACAGCCACGAATTAATAACAAGTAGTGATAAACGTAAGTTTTATATGATTTGTGAAATGAAAAAGCCTTGATACTACGGTATCAGGGCTTTTTTAAGTGAAGTTATTGGATATATTAACTACTAGATAATGGATTGTTTTTGATTTTCTTGAATCATTTTACTAAGAAAATCTTTTCAAAAGAATCGATCTTATCTTTTTTATAAAATTACTTGTGCTATAAATTAATAATTCTTTACTGCCTGTACGACTCGACCGATGATTTTTACGTCCTCATCTGCAAGGTTATAAGTTTTTGGCTCATGAATCGGATCATTACTCAATGGTATTAACGTAATGATGTTTCCAGATTTTGAAATCTTTTTCACGGTAGCATCATAACCATTGACTTTTACAACGGCAATTTGTCCGTTTTCAACATAAGGAGTTTCCTCTACTAAAACATAAGAACCATCGGGGAATTCGAGATTCATGAATCTATAGTGAATACGGTTATGGTTGATTCTTCAAGAGGAAAGATTGAATGAAGTCTAATATTAATGTAAATGAAATGAAACATTGAATGATGCTTAGTTGTAACACGGTCTTATTCAGGAGTTCGTTTGTTCACTTTCTAAATTTAGGGAATACATATAGTTGAGTACCTTGCAATAAACAATACTAAGTGGTATATTATGGATAAGGCGGGTACTGTGCATTGAACAGTACTAAGATAAGGAAGGAAGATGGCACTTGAACGTTCAATTTAAAAAAGGTGTGCTTGAACTTTGTGTATTAGCACTTGTAAAACGTAAAGATAGTTACGGTTATGAACTTGTTCAGCAAATCTCTAATAAATTTTTAATATCGGAAGGGTCTGTATACCCTCTATTACGTCGTTTGACGAAAGAAGGGTATTTTCAAACATATTTAAAGGAATCTACGGAAGGGCCACCTCGTAAATATTATCAATTAACAGAGCAAGGGGAGACACAATTTCATTTGTTAGTAACAGAATGGCGTGATTTTGCGAAAGGGGTACAAGAAATTATTGAAGGGGTGGAATGGAATGAGTAAAGAAGGGTTTCTTAAAGAATTATCAAGTTATCTTAGAAAGTTACCGGAAGAAGAGAGACAAGATATTTTATTGGATTATGAAGAGCACTTTCAGTTTGGGATAGAAGAGGGGAAAACTGAATCAGAAATAATAAAGGGCCTTGGTTCTCCGAAAGTAATTTCGAAAGAATTACTTGCTATGTATCGCTTCGATGAGATGAAAAAAAATCCATCGACTTCAAATGTGACAAGAGCTGTGATGGCAGCGGTTGGACTTAGTTTGTTTAATTTTATTATTGTGCTAGGTCCGTTAGTTGCAATTATTGCTTTTATATTTTCTTTTTGGCTCGGTGGTATTGCTAGTGTAGTAACGCCATTTTTCGTGATTGGAAAAATATTCATGGGTACCTTTATATGGTTGGATCTTTTCGTTAGTATAACGTTTGTTGGAGTAGGTTTGTTGTTATGTATTATCGCTTTTTATAGTACAAAGTGGTTTAAGAGATTATGCGTACGATATGTAATATGGAACTTCAAAATGATAAAAGGAGAGTAAATGATGAAAAAACTATTTTTAATCGCTATCGCTTGTATCATTATTGGAGTAATAGGAATTTCCCAAACATATGAAAAAGCAGTACAAACTGCCGAAAAAGGCGATAAAGAAGATGTAATTAAAAATGAAACATTAAAAAATATAGAAGTTAAGTTAGATGCTGGAGATATCGTTGTCCAAAAATCTCCTGACTCTTCTTTTTATGTAAAGCAAACAGGAGACGCACGTAAACAAAAGATTCGTATTGCTGAAGATGGAGACACATTAAAAATTGTAGGGGAAAGAGAAAAAGGCGCTTCGTTTGATTTTTCCTTTTACGATTTCAAATTTCAAACGTCTACATTGACTATATTTGTACCGGAACGTTCTTACCAAGAGATAAAGGTAAATTCATCAGCTGGACAAATCGAAATGAGTGATGTGAAAAGTGATCGCGTAAGTGTTAGGGTACTTGCTGGAGAAGTAGATTTGAAACATGTCACAGCTAAGAGTGTGGAGGGATCTTCACAAGCTGGTGAGGTGAACTTTCAGAAGGTTATAGGGAAAGTAATAGCGAAAACGGCTAGTGGTAGTGTAAGTGTTATTGAGCATGATGCTAAATATGATTTAGAGGCAAGCTCAACTGCTGGAGATGTAGATATTACTTTATTAGAAAAGCCACAAGATGCAGTTATAACTGGACAAAGTGCTGCTGGAGACGTGATGATTTTTAATGAAGAAAATAAAAATATAACAATTGGTAATGGGAGTAAAAAGATTAGCGGTAAAACGGCTGCTGGAGATGTGACGATTGAAACTCGTTAATAAGAAATAGAATGCATGGAAATCTATCAAAATACAAAAAAGAAGATACTTACCGTATATAAATAAGGTAAGTATCTTCTTTTTATGATGATTAGTGTAAATCACGATATACGCCAATTACTTTCCCAATAACTGACACTTGTTTTAAAATGATAGGTTCTAATGACGAGTTCTCCGGTTGTAGACGGAAATGGTCTTTTTCTTTATAAAAACGTTTAACAGTAGCTTCGTTATCTTCTGTTAAAGCAACTACAATTTCACCATTATATGCAGACTGCTGTTGGCGAACAACAACTAAATCTCCATCGAAAATACCAGCTTCAATCATACTATCTCCAGAAATACGTAACATAAATACTTGATCTGCTCCAGCGACAATACTTGCTGGAAGTGGGAAATGTTCCTCTACGCTTTCGACCGCTGTAATTGGTAAACCAGCAGTAACTTTTCCGACGATTGGAACTTGAATAACAGATTGTGTTTCTGTATCCATTCGGTCTACACCTAAAATTTCAATCGCTCGTGGTTTCGTTGGATCACGTCGGATATATCCTTTTTCTTCTAGTCGTGATAAATGTCCGTGCACTGTAGAGCTAGAAGCGAGGCCGACTGCTTGACCGATTTCACGTACGGAAGGTGGATATCCTTTTTCTTGTACTTTTAGCTTAATAAAGTCGAGAATGTCTTGCTGGCGTTTCGTTAACTTTTCCATGTTTTCTAACACCTCGTTTTCTTTCGTTTTTCTTATTAATAAGTATAACATGCGAAAAAACATTCTACAAACATAAGTTCGAACATAAGGCGGATTTATGTTACACTAGAGGGAAATAATAGCGAGAAAGAGGGGTTCAAAATGAATGCAATTATTTATGCACGTGTGAGTACCACAAAAGAAGCGCAAGAAACATCGTTATTACGTCAAAAAGATGAATTATTGCATTTAGCTGAGCGCTATCAAATGAATGTTATAAAGGTAATTGAAGAGCAGGCTAGTGGTTATACAATTGAACGTGACGGTATATTAGAAGTGTTGGATACAATTCGGGACGAGCAAATTGATGTGCTACTTATACAAGATGAAACGCGCCTTGGTAGAGGAAATGCGAAGATTGCATTAATGCATTGTTTACATAAAGAAGGCATAAAAGTATATACGCATACACATAATGGTGAATTACAATTGTCGGATTCTGATTCGATGGTATTAGATATAATTGGTATTGTTGAAGAATATCAAAGAAAGATTCATAACTTGAAAATTAAACGCGGTATGCAACGGGCAGTAGAAAAAGGCTATCGCCCAGAAAATAATTTAAAAAATCGAAATTTAAGCGTAGGCCGAGAGAAAAAAGAGGTGCCAATTGAGGAAATTGTACGTTTGCGTAGGAATGAACTCACTTTCGAAGAAATTGCAGCAACACTTCGTGGATTTGGTCATAATGTTTCAAAGGCGACTGTACATCGTAGATATGTAGAGTATACAAAGCAATTGCTTGATAAAGAAGAGTAACTATTGTATGATAATAATCAGTTTTGATTAGAAGGGGGATTCGAGATGATTAATCACGAACTCGTTGAACGCATTAACTTCTTAGCGAAAAAAGCAAAAGCTGAAGGTTTAACTGAAGAAGAACAACGTGAGCGTCAATCGCTACGTGAACAATATTTAAAAGGCTTTCGTCAAAATATGTTAAACGAACTTAAAGGAATTAAAGTTGTTAACGAAGAAGGTACAGATGTTACACCGACGAAATTAAAAGCTTTAAAAAAGCAAGATAATGCAAAATTAAATTAAAAGATGGGCGAAGCCCATCTTTTTTTTATTTGTTACATTCGTTAGTTAATAACTTTCCAGTTGTTATTAACTGTTGCTTCTATCGTTTTATGTTCCAATATATAATTAGCGATAAGCTCAGACATATCTGTTGGTATATCTTTTACTACCGGTTTGTTTTGAAACATAAAGAAGTTTCCACCTCCGCTTGCACGATAATTATTCATAACAACGTCATATTCTTCATTCATATTAAGAGGAGCACCGTTATGCTGTAAAGATTCTACTCTTTCACCAATTGGTTTTGAAATGTTTAATACGTATGAAATCCCTTCCCACATATCGTAATTATAATGTTGTGGCTTTGGTTCTATATAGGTATGACTTACGATGATGGATCCATCTGCTTTTAATGTGAAATAAGAAGCAGAGAGTTCAAGAGCATCTTTTATATCTGCTCCAGTTATTCTAATTACTTTTAATGTGTTTGGATAAATATAATTAGAAACGATGTCACGCATTGTTACATGTTCCGGAAAACCTGGAGATGTATTATGGAACAAACTTGTACAAGAAATGGATACATTAGCTATATCCATCTGTATTTTATTTATGAATTCGATAAAAGGATGGTCATGCAAACGAGTTTGCATAGCATCTGAAATTTGCATGTCACCCCGAATGATTCCAATAGGTTGATCAAGCCACTTTTGTGTTTTCTCTTCGTAATCGGCTACCAATGAAAGTACATCTTGGTCCGCTTCAATTCCTTGTACAGATAATAATTCAGAAGAGCTCTCTTTTTTCACCCATTTATGTTTCGTTTTTTCGAATGTTACTTTTACTTTTCCGACTGAGTGTCCATTGCATCCGGTCTGTAAAATTGTTACACCGTTAGCCATTGTGTGAGAAATTTCTCGGTGTTGATGACCTGTTAATAAAAGATCTATGCCTTCAATTTCATGGCACATTGCATATCCTTGGTTTTCACCTGTTAACACTTCAGTCGGTTCCCCGGTTTGTAAATCTCTTTCAAATCCACCGTGATAGGCTACGACTAATAAATCTGGGTTCTCATGTTCGCGAATATAAGAAACCCATTTTTTTGTAGTTTCTAATGTATCTTCAAATAGTAAATCTTTAATGTGATGGGCTTGTTCCCAATTTGGGATGTAATGTGTTGTTACCCCTAAAATAGCAATTTTTATATTTGATTCAATCTGTTTTATTATATACGGTTTTCCGAAATAGGGTTTCTTTATGTTTTTATCTAAAATGTTTGCTGATAGGTACGGGAAGTTCGCGGTAGCCACAGCATGATTTAATATATCCATCCCGTAATTAAATTCATGATTGCCGATAATTGCAGCGTCATACTGTAAGTAATTCGCTAATAAGGACATTGGATTTTTTTTGTCTTTTTCGCATGTAACATAATGATAAGTAAATGGTGTTCCTTGAATGAAGTCGCCATTATCAATTAAAAGAACGTTTGTATTTTCGGAACGTTCTTTTTTTATAAGAGTAGAAATTTTGGCTAAACCAAGTTCCGCTGGGGAGTTATCTTGGTAGCGAATGGGATAAACAGTGCCATGTATATCGCTTGTTAATAAGATGTTTAAAGTTACAGTTTGATTTTGTTCCAATATGACTCACCTTTTCTATTGTTATCTTCCAATTAATCATATCAAATATGTGAAGTGAATTTTGATGTGAATGTATAGAATGTGTAAAGATTCTGTAAATAACGAATTGTGCATCGAAATATGTGATATATTTCTTCATGTTTACGGAAGGTTATTTTATAACAAGAAAAATGGAGGCATTAATATGTTGAAAAAAGTTTTTGCAATGAGTACAACAGTTGTACTGGCGGCGGGATTATTAAGTGGCTGCGGGACGAAAGAGTCAAGTGCAAGTAAAAATGAAGATACGAAAAAAGGTTATGTACCAAAGACCTTAAATGTTCAATTTGTTCCTTCTCAAAATGCGGATACGCTAGAGGCAAAGGCAAAACCATTGGAAAAGCTATTAAGCGATAAATTAAATATTCCGGTAAAAGTTAGTATTTCAACTAACTACAATACAATTGTAGAAGCGATGGCATCTAAACAAGTAGATGTAGGATTTTTACCGCCAACAGCGTACGTGTTAGCACACGAAAAGAAGGCTGCAAATGTAATTTTACAAGCACAACGTTTTGGAGTAGAGGATGAAACAGGAGCTCCTACAAAAGATTTAGTAGACTATTATAAATCTGAGTTCGTTGTTAAGAAAGACTCTAATATAAATAGTGTAAAAGATTTAAAAGGTAAAAAAATTGGTTATCAAGATGTAACATCATCAGCAGGGTATGTATGGCCTGCAGCTGTTCTATTAAAAGAGGGAATTGATCCGTTGAAAGATGTGAAACCTGTTACATTAAAAGGTCATGATCAGTCACTTATTGCTCTTTTAAATGGTGATGTAGATGCAGCTGTTGTATTCCAAGATGCTCGTAATATTGTAAAAAAAGATTATCCAAATATATTCGATCAAACGAAAATAGTGAAATTTACTGAGAAAATTCCAAATGATACAATTTCTGTACGCTCTGATTTAGATGCAGAGTGGAGTAAGAAATTACAAGATGCTTTCATTGAAATTGGAAAAAATGAGGAAGGCCGTAAAATCATTAAAGAAGTATATTCCCATGAAGGATATATTAAATCTGATGATAGTAAATTTGATATCGTTCGTGAATATGGAAAGACAGTGAAGACGCAATAATACATAGTGAAATGGCGGCTAACTGGAAGGTGTGAGATTTCAGTTAGTTTGCCGTTTTTCGGTTATTGATAATACATTGAAAGTAGGTAAGATGTGTGATAGAGTTTCGAAATGTTTCCAAAATGTATCCGAATGGTACAAAAGGATTGAAAAATATAAATTTAAAGATTCAAAAAGGTGAGTTTATTGTAATGGTCGGATTATCCGGGGCTGGAAAATCTACACTTCTCAGATCAGTAAATCGTCTTCATGAGATTACAGAAGGAGAAATCATCATTGAAGGTGAGTCTATTACTGCTGCGAAAGGAAAAGGATTAAGGCGTATGCGCCGGGATATCGGTATGATCTTCCAAAATTTTAACCTTGTAAAACGATCGACAGTATTAAAAAATGTATTAGCTGGTCGTGTTGGATATCATTCCACATTACGTACAACGTTAGGGTTGTTCCCGAAAGAGGATGTGGAGCTCGCATTTCAAGCGCTAAAAAGAGTGAATATTTTAGAAAAAGCATATGCACGTGCTGACGAATTATCAGGAGGACAACAGCAACGTGTATCGATAGCTAGAGCATTAGCACAAGAAGCAAAAATCATATTGGCAGATGAACCTGTTGCATCATTAGATCCACTTACAACAAAGCAAGTGCTAGATGATTTGAAAAATATTAATGAAGATTTTGGAATCACGACAATTGTAAACTTACATTCTATTGATTTGGCTAGACAATATGCTACACGCATTATTGGATTACATGCAGGTGAAATTGTTTTTGACGGTTTAGTAGAAGAGGCAACGGATGAGAAATTTGCTGAAATTTATGGGGACGTAGCTCAGAAAAGCGAATTATTAGAGGTGGCAGTAAAATGAATGACGTGACGATGTATTCAAATGAAATACCGAAGCCGCCGAGTAAATTGAAACATATGTTAACGTTTATTTTAATTATTTTAATGCTGTGGAGTAGTAGTGTGCAAGTAGATGCATCATTTTCAAAACTGATAGATGGTTTTCCGAATATGGTAGATTTATTGAAAGACATGGTGCCGCCAGATTGGAGTTATTTTCAAGTTATTACAACAGCGATGTTAGATACAATACGTATGGCGATTATTGGGACGACTTTAGGAGCGATTTTAGCCATTCCACTTGCATTATTTGCAGCAAGTAATGTGTTTACTAACACATTTTTATACAGTCTAGCTCGAATGATTTTAAATTTTATACGAACGATACCAGATTTATTATTGGCGGCTATTTTCGTAGCGATTTTTGGAATCGGGCCACTTCCAGGTATTTTGGCGCTTACTTTTTTCTCAATTGGACTCGTAGCGAAATTGTTGTATGAATCGATTGAATCAATTGACCCTGGCCCACTAGAAGCGATGACAGCTGTAGGGGCTAATAAGGTACAATGGATTGTTTATGGAGTCATTCCACAAGTAAAAGCGCACTTTGTTTCCTATGTACTATATACATTTGAGGTGAATGTACGTGCAGCGGCTGTCCTAGGCTTAGTAGGAGCAGGTGGTATTGGACTGTATTATGATCGTACACTTGGATTTTTACAATATCAACAAACGGCTTCTATAATTATTTATACCCTTGTTGTTGTTTTATTAATTGACTACATTAGTACATTGTTGCGGGAGAAATTATAATGAGTAGAACGACGATGATTGTGCCAAAACCGAAAAAACCGAGTGTATATCGCTGGATTATTTTTATAGCACTTGCAGCCGTATATGTATGGGCCTTTTCAGGAGTGCCGTTAGAGGGAATAAAGGACACAGCAGGTGAAATTACAAAAGCAATTATGACAGGGATATTGAATCCAGACTGGTCGTATGTATCTTTGCCAGATGGTGAAGATTTATTACAT
This sequence comes from Bacillus cereus, assembly GCF_002567495.1. Taxonomy (GTDB): domain Bacteria; phylum Bacillota; class Bacilli; order Bacillales; family Bacillaceae_G; genus Bacillus_A; species Bacillus_A cereus_AQ. The sequence continues at coordinate 17,948 of NZ_NVAP01000002.1, forward strand.
GGATTACTTGATACGTTGGCAATTGCGATATTAGGTACATTTATTTCTGCATTTTTATCTGTTCCGTTTGCTTTTTGGGCGGCAACGAATATGAGCAGTGGAAAATTAACTTCAGGATTTGGGAAATTTGTACTTAGTTTTGTTCGTACGTTTCCTGAATTAGTTATGGCTCTTTTATTTATAAAAGCTGTTGGACCAGGTTCTTTTGCAGGAGTATTAGCTCTAGGATTACATTCTATTGGAATGTTAGGGAAACTATATTCAGAAGGAATTGAAAACATAGATAAAGGACCGACGGAAGCGTTATTAGCAACAGGGGCAAATCGATTTCAAATACTTTGGTATGCAGTGTTACCACAAGTGTTACCGGATTTTCTATCGTATACGTTATACAGATTTGAAATTAATGTACGATCCGCTGCGATTTTAGGTGTTATTGGAGCAGGCGGGATTGGTACACCGTTAATTTTTGCGCTGAGTTCACGGAATTGGTCTCGTGTTGGAATTATTTTGTTAGGTATCATTTTAATGGTAATTATAATTGATTTGATTTCAAGTTCGATTCGGAAACGGATTGTTTAACTGATTTGAAAAGCATCGAAGTTAGATGCTTTTTTGTGTTTTTAAAAACGTATTGAAAAAAGTAAGTATAGAAGAAATTTGTATACATGTATAAATATACAGATAATTCCCTTTCTTTTTAAAATAAAAATAATGAAAAAGTATGTCATATTGAATACCCATACATTCCCGAAAACATTGATTTTTTTATAAAAAATCAAAAAAACATCAACATATTTGTCGATACATGTTGTATAATCTTGCGTGGGAAGCTATCATATAAATGTATAAAACGTTTACTAATATAAGCGAAGGGAAGAATAGCATGTCACATTCAATCGAACAACTTTCTATCAACACGATTCGCACATTATCCATCGATGCGATTGAAAAAGCAAACTCTGGTCACCCAGGAATGCCAATGGGTGCAGCACCAATGGCTTATACATTATGGACTCAATTTATGAAACACAATCCAAATAACCCAACGTGGTTTAACCGTGATCGTTTCGTATTATCTGCAGGTCATGGTTCAATGTTATTATACAGCCTACTTCACCTATCTGGTTATGATGTAACAATGGATGACTTAAAGAACTTCCGTCAATGGGGAAGCAAAACTCCAGGACATCCTGAGTACGGTCATACAGCTGGTGTAGATGCAACGACTGGTCCACTTGGACAAGGTATTGCAACTGCTGTAGGTATGGCAATGGCTGAAAGACATTTAGCGGCTAAATATAACCGTGATGCGTATAATGTAGTAGATCATCATACATACGCTATTTGTGGTGATGGAGATTTAATGGAAGGCGTTTCTGCTGAAGCATCTTCATTAGCTGCTCATTTACAATTAGGTCGCCTTGTTGTGCTTTACGATTCAAACGATATTTCATTAGATGGCGATTTAAATCGTTCATTCTCTGAAAGTGTAGAAGATCGTTACAAAGCATACGGATGGCAAGTAATCCGTGTTGAGGATGGAAACGATATTGAAGCGATCGCGAAAGCAATTGAAGAAGCGAAAGCTGACGAAAAACGCCCAACGCTAATTGAAGTAAGAACAACAATCGGTTTCGGTTCTCCAAACAAATCAGGAAAATCAGCTTCACATGGTTCTCCACTTGGTGTAGAAGAAACAAAATTAACGAAAGAAGCATATGCTTGGACTGCTGAGCAAGACTTCCACGTAGCAGAAGAAGTATACGACAACTTCCGTAAAACAGTACAAGATGTTGGTGAAACGACGCAAGCAGAGTGGAACACTATGTTAGGTGAATATGCACAAGCATACCCAGAATTAGCAAACGAATTCCAAGCAGCAATGAACGGTCAACTTCCAGAAGGTTGGGAGCAAAACTTACCAACTTATGAATTAGGATCAAAAGCAGCAACTCGTAATTCTTCTGGTGCTGTAATTAATGCAATTGCAGAGTCTGTACCATCATTCTTCGGTGGATCTGCTGACCTTGCTGGTTCTAACAAAACATACATGAATAACGAAAAAGACTTTACAAGAGATGATTACAGCGGTAAAAACATTTGGTACGGTGTACGTGAGTTCGCAATGGGTGCAGCAATGAACGGTATTGCACTACATGGCGGTTTAAAAACTTACGGTGGTACGTTCTTCGTATTCTCTGATTACTTACGTCCAGCAATTCGCCTTGCAGCATTAATGCAATTGCCAGTAACGTATGTATTCACACATGACAGTATCGCTGTTGGTGAAGATGGTCCAACACATGAACCAGTCGAGCAATTAGCAGCGCTTCGTGCAATGCCAAACGTTTCTGTTATCCGTCCAGCTGATGGTAACGAATCTGTTGCAGCTTGGAGACTGGCTTTAGAATCTACAAACAAACCAACTGCTTTAGTATTAACTCGTCAAGACCTTCCAACATTAGAAGGTGCAAAAGATGATACGTATGAAAAAGTAGCAAAAGGTGCATATGTAGTTTCTACAAGCAAGAAAGAAACGGCTGATGTTATCTTACTTGCAACTGGATCTGAAGTAAGCCTAGCTGTTGAAGCTCAAAAAGCATTAGCAGCAGACGGTGTTGACGCAGCTGTTGTCAGCATGCCATCTATGGATCGTTTTGAAGCTCAAACTGCAGAGTACAAAGAATCTGTATTACCAAAAGCAGTAACAAAACGTTTCGCAATCGAAATGGGTGCTACATTCGGATGGCACCGTTACGTAGGTCTTGAAGGAGATGTGTTAGGTATCGATACATTCGGTGCTTCTGCTCCTGGTGAGAAGATTATGGAAGAGTATGGATTTACTGTAGAGAACGTTGTTCGTAAAGTAAAAGAAATGCTTTAATGATTTCAGAAAAATCTCTCCGGCATGGAGAGATTTTTCTATGTAAATGAGTTTTTTCGACAGAAAAAGTTTTTTATCTCTCCGCAGTCAGACAATCATTGCAAATTTTCTTATATATAATGAAGAGAAAAGGTTGTCCAGATTGGGAGGGGAAAAAATGAAAACGTATGAATTGTATTTAATTCAAGAGGATATTGCGAAATCTTATTTTGGTCGTGAATATTTGTTTTTTGATTTATTTGCTCGATTTTCAGAATCTGGGTCCCTTTCGGAGAAAAAAGTGTTATATAAACAAATGATGTATATAACGAAGCCATTGCAAGTAATGAAAATTCATCATAAATTAGAACAAGCTTTGCGCGTTCTTGGTAAATATGATAGAACACAGCATACACATACACTTTATACGGGAGCGGAATACGGTGAAATAATGGTGAAACCGCACTATATTCGTATGAATACCTCTGGAAATGTCTCTATGGAAACGACTTTCTTTGAGGTGTTAAGAAAGTGTGAATTAACATTTTTAGCTATGGATTATGAAAATACAAAGTACGGATGGCTGAATCCTCTAAAACAAGTACGAACATATGTGTAAAAAATGTCGAATTGTATCTTGTCTTATTGAAAAGGTTTTAGTACACTGTAAGGTAGACAACATGAAGGAGGAAAATATATGCCAATTTGGTTAGGTATTCTAGTGGGCGTAGTAGCACTAGTAGCAGGCGTGGCGTTAGGATTTTTCATTGCCCGCAAATACATGATGAATTACTTACAAAAAAATCCACCAATTAACGAACAAATGTTAAAAATGATGATGATGCAAATGGGACAAAAACCTTCCCAAAAGAAAATCAATCAAATGATGAGCGCGATGAACAAGCAACAAATGAAATAAGCGCTAAAAGGCACTCGCTAAGAGTGTCTTTTCTTTTGCATATTACAAATATCGAAACTTTTAAAAATTCTGTATCTTTGGTAAACTGAAAACATCGCTCATTTTAAGGGAGGAGGAAAAAAATGAAAGTATTTATGAATTTAGCGTGGTTTTTTAAACAAGAAAAACGAGCGTACATAACCGGAATTATTTTATTGTTTGGCGTTGCACTTTTAGAGCTCGTAGCACCAAAAGTAATTGGAATCGTTGTAGATGAAATTAATGATGGAACATTGACGACTGATAAGTTACTAAAATGGGTTGTACTATTAGTAATTGTAGGTATTACGATGTACATATTACGTTACATATGGCGTATTATGATTTTTGGCTCTTCGTTAAAATTAGCTCGCCAATTACGAAAAAATTTATATGAACATTTTACAAAGATGAGTCCATCTTTCTATCAGTCAAATCGAACAGGTGATTTAATGGCACATGCGACCAATGATATTCAAGCGATTCAGCAAACTGCTGGAGCGGGTGTTTTAACACTTGTTGACTCATTAGCTGTTGGGGGATGTGTACTCGTAGCGATGGGCTTTACAATTAGTTGGAAGTTAACATTGTTAAGTTTAATTCCAATGCCGATTGTAGCAATTTCGACAAATTATTATGGAACGTTATTACATAAAAGGTTTCATAAAGCACAGCAATCGTTTTCGGAAATCAATGATAAAGTGCAAGAGAGTATGAGTGGGATGAAGGTAATTCGATCGCTTGGACAAGAGAAAGAAGATTTGCAGGCGTTTCGAAAAAAATCAGAAGATGTTGTACATAAAAATGTGTTAGTCGCACGTATCGATTCGTTATTTGATCCGACAATCGCTCTTATCGTTGGATTTTCTTTTTTAATCGCAGTATGTTACGGATCAGTATTAGTTGTAAGAGGTGAATTAACAGTAGGTGATCTCGTTACATTTACGACGTATTTAGGTACTCTCGTTTGGCCAATGTTAGCGTTTGGATGGTTGTTCAATATTATGGAGCGTGGGCGTGCTTCATATGATCGTGTAGAAAAAATTCTTTCACAAAAATCAGATGTAGTAAATAGAGAAAATGCTGTACATACAATAGCGAGTGGTAATGTTTCGTTTTCCGTTGATACATTCTCATATAAGAAAAATGAACTGTTACATTTAGCAGATATTCACTTTGATTTGAAGAAGGGTGAAACGCTAGGGATTGTAGGACGTACAGGTGCAGGGAAAACGACTTTATTAAAATGTTTAATCCGTGAGTATGATCATTTTAATGGTGAATTAAAAGTTGGAGAGCGAGATATTCGAGATATAACGCTTCACGGTGTCCGTTCTGCTATTTCATACGTGCCGCAAGATCATTTTTTGTTTTCAGCAAGTATTGGGGAGAATATTGCCTTTGGAAAGGCGGATGCTACATATAATGAAATTACCCAGGCCGCAGAAATTGCTTGTATTCATAATGACATCCTCCAATTTTCAGAAGGATATGAAACAGTAGTAGGAGAAAGAGGCGTTTCGTTATCTGGTGGTCAAAAACAGCGAATTTCTATTGCGCGTGCTTTATTAACAAATGCTGAAATTTTAATTTTGGATGATTGTTTATCAGCGGTAGATGCAAAAACAGAAGAGACGATTTTAAGTGCCTTAAAGAGGGAAAGAGCAGGGAAAACGACGATTATTACTGCACACCGGTTAAGTGCAATTCAGCATGCCAATCTTATACTTGTTGTTGATGAAGGTAGAATTGTACAACGAGGTACACATGAGGAATTAATGAAGGAAAAAGGTTGGTATAAGGAAATGTATGAAAGCCAGCAATTAGAAGCTCTAGTCGAGAAAGGAGGCGTATGATGGTAGAAAAGAAGCGAAGCGATTTAAGTAGACTGCTTTCTTATATGAAGCCATATAAAGGATTGCTATCTGTGGCATTTATCTTTTTAGTTGGTGCAACAGTAACGGAAATGATGGGGCCTTTTTTAATTAAACAATTCCTCGATGAACATCTAGTACCGCGGAATTTTGAACAATCAGCGCTCGTTACTTTATTTGTAATTTACATAGTAGCTCATTTATTAAAAGTGTTATTTACGTATTTAAATCTATTATACTTTCAGAACATTGCTTTTAAGATTGTTCAAGATATGCGAGTTGAAGTATATGAACATGTTCAAAAGCTGTCACTAAGTTTCTTTGATCGTACGCCAATTGGTACACTCGTATCTCGTATAACGAATGATACGGAAGCGATTAAAGATTTTTATGTCAGTGTATTATCAACATTTGTGAAAAATGTAGTCTTTTTAGTAGGTATTTTAGTAGCGATGTTTTTATTAGATGTAAAATTAGCGCTATTTTCTCTCGTATTGATTCCGATAATGTTTGCAATTATGGTATTATATCGCAGGAAAAGTGCAGCTTTTTATTTAGAAGTACGTAATCAACTAAGCGTGTTAAATGCAAAGTTGAACGAGTCCATCCAAGGAATGAATATTGTTCAAGTGTTCAGACAAGAAAAGCGTATGAGAAAAGAGTTTGAAGAAGTGAATAATAAACATTATAGTGCAGGACGACGTACGTTAAAGTTAGACGCATTACTTTTACGACCAGCTACGGATTTAGTACATATTGTAGCCATTGCGTTAGTACTTGGTTTATTTGGAATTGATGCTTTAAAGAGCCCTGTTGAAGTAGGGGTTTTATATGCTTTTGTTAACTATATACATCGTTTCTTCCAACCTGTAAATGAGATGATGATGAAATTGTCCTTTTTCCAACAGGCACTTGTTTCATCATCACGTGTATTTCATTTAATGGACGAAAAAGATTTAGCGCCGGTTCAAAAAGGCGATGAGAATCCTCAAGTGGTGGATGGAGATATTGAATTTAAAAATGTTACTTTTTCGTATAATGGAAAGCGTGACGTTTTAAAAAATGTATCATTTCACGTGAAACAAGGGCAAACGGTTGCTTTTGTTGGGCATACTGGTAGCGGAAAAAGTACGATTATGAATTTGTTAATGAGATTTTATAATATTAAGTCGGGAAATATTGTAATAGATGGCGTAGATTTAGAGAAATTTGAAGAACGAGAAATTAGAAAGAAAATAGGGCTTGTATTGCAAGATGCATTTTTATTTGCTGGAAATGTAAAGCAAAATATTCGTATGTATAATGAAGAAATTACGGATGAAGAAGTAAAAGAAGCTGCGCGATTTGTGCAAGCCAATACGTTTATTGAAAAATTACCAGAGCAGTATGAAACAGAAGTAGTAGAAAGAGGAGCTGCCTTTTCTAGTGGGCAACGACAATTAATTGCTTTCGCTAGAACGATAGCAACGAATCCGAAAGTGTTAGTATTAGATGAAGCAACAGCTAATATCGATACAGAAACAGAAGAGGCTATTCAAACAGCGTTGCAACAAATGCGAAAAGGTAGAACGACGATAGCCATTGCACACAGATTATCTACAATTCAAGATTCAGATCAAATTTTTGTTATGCATGATGGAGAGATAGTAGAAAGAGGAACACATCAAGAATTATTGAGTGAGCAAGGGTTGTATTATAATATGTACTTGCTACAAAATAAAGGAAGTTTGCAAAAGGCCTTGTAAATATATACAAGGTCTTTTTTATTTTGTATACAAAATATATTTACTCTTTGTTTCTATAGCATAAATGTCGTGTCCTCTAATGAAGGTTGTACATATTGTATGTATACGAAGTAAAAAAAATTTGATAGGAGATTTTATATGCAAAACAGATCGAGTTCAAATGTTACGTTTATCGATGTGTCTCATTGGGAAGGAAATATTGATTGGAAGGCAGTGAAGGCATCCGGAATTCCAGCAGCATATGCAAAAGCAACAGAAGGTGTAAATTTCATTGATCCTACTTTTGTGCAAAATGTACAGGCAGCACGGAATGCGAATGTATTAATTGGTGCATACCATTTTGCACATCCAGAGCAAAATGATGCAATTTCAGAGGCGAAATATTTTGTGAGTATATTACAAAGTAACCAGACAGACTTAATGCCAGTTCTGGATTTAGAATCACCAACAGATCCGAGTAATAGTAATTTGACTGGTAGCGCTATATCGAATTGGGCAAGAAGCTTCATAAATTATGTGAAACAGGCTACTGGAAAAGATGTAATGTTATATACAGGAGTTTGGTATATTAATGAGTTCGGAATTAGCGGATTAAGTGATATTCCGCTTTGGATTGCTAAATACTCGAGTACACCTCCTGCTGATGCTGGTGGATGGACAGAGTGGACAGCATGGCAGTACACAGATTCTGGACAAATTTCAGGCGTAGGAAATTGTGATGTATCAGCTGCAGTTTCATTAGAAGCTCTACAAGGGAATGGAGCAAGTGGTGGAGGGAATGTTTCCCCGCCTAATAATGCAACTCCAGTGTATGGGGTTGCTATAATTAATGGAGATAATGTGAATTTGAGAAGTGGACCATCTTTGCAGTCTAGTGTAATTCGCCAATTGAATCGTGGCGAAGCATATGAAGTTTGGGGAGAACAGGATGGATGGCTTTGCTTAGGGACAAATCAGTGGGTATATAATGATCCGAGTTATATTCAGTATAAACATTATGTGGCGACTATTACTGGTGATAATGTAAATTTGCGTGATGCTCCATCATTAAATGGAAATGTTATAAGACAGTTACATCATGGTGAATCGTATCGAGTATGGAGTAAGCAAGATGGATGGCTTTGCTTAGGGACAAATCAATGGATATACTACGATCCAAGTTATATTCAGTATGGTGTACAATAGAGTGGAAATCAAAGGTGCCTATTCAGAGGCGCCTTTTATCCCGCATTAACTGGCGGTAAGACCCTCACCTCAAAATTCAGCGAAAGCAAAGAAGTTAGGTGGGGGATCAACTGCCGGTAAACGCCTGATTGGTTCAACTAATAATCAGTGGGGGATGAATAAACCCCCACTGATTAAAGTTTCACTTTATTAAAAATATATAACTTTTACAAAGTCTATATCGAAACCATAGTATACTATAGTAGATGTATTTATAAAAAATAATCAAAAATGAAATAAAGGGGTAAAAATATGAATTATGTGCTAATAGGTGCGGTTTTAATATTATTAGCTGTAGTATTTGTGCTGTTTTATAAAAATAAACAGTTAGAATCAGAGAGCCAGCAAGTAGAATTTGAAAAGAAACAAGCGATTGAAACGTATAAAAATGAAATTGCAGCTACGGTGATAGAGCATACAGAACAACAAAATAATTTGAAAAATATAGAACAGAAAAAATACAATGATTTACAAGTAAGTGCAAATAGAGAAATTGAAAATATGCGTATGATGAAAAATCAATTAGCTATGCAGCATAGTAAAGAACGTAGTGAAATGCAAAATAAACATAATAATGAAATACATATGTTTCAAAAATTAATTGCAAATTTACGAGAATATACTAAAAACGGCGCTGAAATGAATACATACGAAACATTACATTATATGAAACGAGGATTCATAGAGCAAGGAATCATAGTAGATGCTGAATTTCAAATTATGCCGAATGTTTTTATTAAAAATAATAGTGAAATAAACGATAATCGAATCCATCATCTCATCTTGTGCAAAACTGGTATTTATCTACTTGAGACGAAAGAATGGGGAGAGAAATTAATTCATGGTTTAACGAAAGAAAATGCGGGTATATATTCATTTATGATTGATGAAATGGGTAAGTATCAACAAGAAGTTGAAAAAGAGGAAACATTTGAGTATATAGTAGGTGAAGATTCGTCAACTATACAAGTGAAAAATGAAGGGAATCCAGTATATAAGGCGAAGAAACTATCTCAAATTTTATATAATTGTTTGAAAGAAATGCAAGCTAATAGTATAAAAGAAAATGTAAAACCAGTTGTATATTTTTATAATGAAAATGGAAAAGAAATGATAGACCTTTCTAGTGAGGAAACACCTAGATTAAAAGATCGAGAGCAAATTGTAACGTTCTTTAGCAATGAAATCTTAACAGGGAAGGTAGTATATACAGAGCAAGAATTAGAGCGGATTCGAGAAATGATTAGCCGGATGAATTATAGAATGAGTTAAAAGGGGAGATCTTTCTGAGCGCTATGTGACGTGGTGTTTTGTATGTTTATTTTTGTTTGTATATAGTAATGTACATTGTATTTATGTTCGTCATCGATATGGTTCATATGCCCTTAAGTGTAAAGAGCATTTTTGTAGTAGTCATACCATTTGTATTATTAGTCATGATTCAAAGGGCTATTTTATATGTTTCTAAGAATCGTAACAAAGAAAAGAAACAAATGTTAAGTGTAATGATAGTAGGACTCGTTCCGTTAATAGTGTGCACTGTACAATTAAGTATGAATGAATATACTTCTACATTTAATCAAAAACGGTGGTTGAATTATGCAGAGAAACGGGTACATATGGTAGATGACTTATTACAGAAACATAAATTGGTAGGTAAATCAACTGAGGGAATTATAAAATTGCAGGGGATCCTACGGAAACACGTAGTTTAGACGAGGGAAGTATTACTTTATACTATCTTGGAGATGAACGGGGTTTCATTTCAATAGATAGTGAACGGCTTGTTTTACAATTTGATAAGGAAGGTAAAGTTGTGAAACATGAGGTGCAAAGAGGTTAATGTACAGCGTATTTATGGATTAGGCATTGTAAAAAGAAATGAAAATAATGAATTTATGCCGAAAGGTTTTGCAACGCGTGAGGAATCGGCAGCATGTATTAATAGAATGTTAAAAGTAATAGAAAGGAAATAATAAAAATGCATTCGCTTTTGTGAGTGCTTTTTTTATTTTTCAATATGTCACGGAAGGGAGAGAAGGTTTTTGAGTGGAATAAGGAATGAAAGCGGAGGTGATACATATATATAGATGCATTGGGTGATTATTAGTCTGATTGGTGAGGGGTAATAATTAATAAGGATGGACAAAAACCCTACTGATTAAAGTTTCGCTTTATCATATTGTATAAATGAAAAGGAGGTAAGACGGTGAAAGCAATCCCGACTGATGTCCTGAGTAAAGAATTGATGGAAAGAGAAGGCGTTATATCTATTACAGTAAAGGAATTTGAAAAGATAGAAGTAGCTGGAGTAGTAATCGCTGGTCCAGCGATTATTTTGATTAATCAAGATTAAGTACATATTTTTGAAATAAAAAGCATCCGTCTAGGATGCTTTTTATTTGTATGCAAGGAAGAATATGATGGATAATTGTGTTACTGGAGGGGAAAGTCTGTGGCAATTATTATAACAATGTTAGTAATGGGTATTTTATTAGGATTTGTTGGAGCAGGTGGAGCCGGATTTATTATTGCGATACTCACTTTAGTATTCCATATTCCTATTCACGTTGCTCTTGCAACATCTTTAACTGCAATGGCATTTACGACATTATCTGGTGTTATAAGTCATTATCGTGAAGGGAATGTTGCGTTTATTATAGGGGGGATTGTTGGGGGATTTGGTGCGATTGGTTCTTATATCGGTTCAAAGTTTGGTTCACTTATACCAGCACATCTTCTTCATTGGTTTACAGCTGGTATGTTATTTTTATCAGCAATTTTTATGTTTATTAAATTGATTATGTTTCAGAATAGACAACAGCTGTTAGGTGGACAAAAAGAACTTTCGATAAACAAGTTGATGAAATGTACATGTCTTGGGTTAGTTACTGGAATGATGGCAGGTTCATTTGGAATTGGCTCTGCACCGTTTATTCAGCTTGGATTAATGGTTCTATTAGGATTAACGATCCAGCAATCCGTAGGGACGACAATGCTTGTTATATTGCCGATCGCAGTTGGGGGTGGGCTTGGATATAGTTCGGAAGGGTATTTAGATTACATATTGCTATCGCAAGTATTAATTGGGACTATGCTAGGGGCATACATTGGCGCGAAATTTACAAATTATGCACCGCGAACGCTTTTGAGATTTTCAATGATTATGACACCGGTTTTAGCTGGATGTATGCTATTGATGGAATAAAAAGAGTATAGCAAACTATTAATATATTTTACGAATGAATTATGTAGGTAATTCATATTTCCCATATAAAAGGATTTGTTTTAATATTATGAGTGTAAAGTTCGAGTATTCGAAGTACTACTTGAATTATATCCCTATCCCTTTTCTAAAAATGCGAACAAGTTTTGCCCTATTCTATTCAATAATTAATTGAATAGAAATATATTGTTCGATGACCATTATGGAACGTACATAATGGGGAAATCCCGATCCTTAAAGAGGATGCCCCTAATCTTCATGTGAAAATATGATCGGATAAGAAAGCTGACCAATTTATGGTCAGCTTTCTTTTTGTTCAAAAACTATTTTTTCTTTAATTTCTGTTTGTAATAATATTGTTTTTCCGAAGCGACGTTTGCATTCCGCACGTACTTTTTCAATGGCTAGTAGCTGAGTAGTAGCGGGAACTGTGACAATAGCTTGGCGAGGCTTTCGATTTTCTTCACAAAAGACACATTCCACAACATAATTAGAAATCATATTTTCATCCTTCCGTTTTTAATTTCTAAGAAGGGATTGTCTATGAAGTTGATGTAATCTTTCGTCATCATTTTACTCATTTCCTCCCTTTTCAAGGAGAAAATGAGTAAAAAGGCGAATTTTAGTAGAGGAGGGATGTATATGGAGAGATGGATAGGTAGTGCAGCTATATGTGTGAATGATAGAAATGAAGTTTTAATGGTATTGCAGGGCAAAGAGGGAGAAGATAAAAGGTGGTCTGTTCCAAGTGGTGGTCTTGAAAAGGGAGAAACATTAGAAGAGTGTTGTATCCGAGAAGTTTGGGAAGAAACAGGTTATAATGTGGAAGTTGTAAATAAAATATATGAAAAAGAGGGTATTACATACGGAATTCCAGTGTATGTCCATTATTATTTTGTTAAACAAATAGGCGGTAATATGAAAATCCAAGATCCTGATGAGTTAATACATGAAATTGCTTGGAAAGGGATACATGAAGTTGAACAATTGAGTCTAGCTTTTCCGGAGGATTATGAATTACTGTGCCAACATATAAATAAAGAAGCAAGTATGTAAATACGTGCTTCTTTAATGTATCCAAGACAAGAAAAGCGGAACGATAACTAAGCTAGCTCCTGCTGTTAAAAGCATGGATAAACTTGCAATTGTTCCTTCTACAGGACCGATTTCGAATGCTTTTGATGTACCGGTTCCATTTGCGCTCGTTCCTAACATAATACCTTTTGCAATTGCTGTTTTAATACGACAAATACGTATGAGAGAAGGTCCGAGCAATGCTCCCGTTAAGGCGGTTAAAACGACAAATACAGCAGTTAATTGTGACATACCACCAATCATTTCTGAAATAGCCATTGCGATTGGTGTTGTTACGATATGTGGGGCTAAACTATGTTCTAGCGATGAATCAATTTGAAAATAATCTGCTAGTAGTGCTGAAGTAATAACTGATAAAAACGAACCGACAATGACATTAAGTAAGATAGCCATTCCATGTTTCTTTAATAAATCAAAGTATTTATAGATTGGCCATGCAAAAGCAACTGTTGCGGGTTTTAATAATTCAGTTAACCAGTGACCACCAGATTCATATGTTTCATATGGTGTATCTAATCCGAGCAATAAAGCAATTAAAATAATGGGACAGACGAGAAGAGGAGAAAGTAGGCTCCAATTCCAGCGTTGATACATTTTTTTTGATATCCAATATGTGAATAGTGTTAATAGTAAACAAAGAAATCCGATCATTGCGTTGATCCTTTCCGTTTTAGTAGCAATTCGGTTAAAAGTCCTGTAACTAAGGTAACGCAAAGAGTACTAATCATAATAATTAAAATAAGATCGATTCCGTATTGTGTTAGTGTATCTCTGTAACGTATGACAGCGACTGCAGAAGGGATGAAAAATAAAATAAGTTCTTTTAATAAAAAGTCTGCTCCGTCCTGTATCCATTCTTTTTTAACTAGGTTAAATTTTAATGAAATTAATAATAAAAAAATACCGATTATACTTCCTGGAACTGGGAGGTGTGCCTGTTTTGCAATCCATTCACCTGTCCAAGCGAAACAAAATAGTAATAAAATTTGTCCGCTTAACTTCCACCATTTCATACAGTAACCACCTCTTTCTTTTTTTACATAAAAATTGTAAAAAAGAATTAACAATTTCTACTATACGTTCATTCAAAATATTTGTCTAATATATAAATTATATGGTATTAATATATTAGACGTATTAATTGAAAGTGAAAAGGGTGTCTGAAAATGGAATTACGGCATTTGCAATATTTTGTTGTTGTGGCAGAAGAGTTGCATTTTGGACGGGCGGCTGCTCGTTTACAAATGACACAACCACCGCTTAGTCAACAAATTCAGCAATTAGAAAAAGAAATGGGAGTTACCTTATTTTCAAGAACGAAAAGAAAGGTTGAATTAACCGAAGCGGGAGAAATGTTTTTAAAAGAAGTAAAAAAAGCGTTTGAACAAATTGAAAAAGCAGTGGAAGTTGCACAAAGTGCACAAAGGGGAGAAGTAGGATCGCTTTCAATTGGTTTTGTAGGTGCGGCGATATATGATATTTTACCATCTATCGTTAGGGAATATAGAAAGAAATTTCCGAGAGTGTCTGTTGCATTACATGAATTATCTACGCCAGATCAAGTGCATGCACTTCATGATAATCGTATTGATATTGGATTTTTGCGTCCTCCAATTCCAACACAATTATTAGAATTAGAACCAATTCAAAAACTATCTTGTACTTTATGTTTACCGAAGGCACATCCACTTGCAGAGAAAGATGAAATACATATAGAAGATTTACGAGATGAACCGTTTGTATTTATTACGAGACCAGTATGGCCAGCTTTGTATGATACAATTTTATCTCTTTGCAGAGAAGTTGGATTTAGTCCGCATATTGTACAAGAAGCAACGGAGTATCAAACAGTTATGGGGCTTGTAGCAGCAGGGATTGGAATTACAGTAATACCTGTATCGGCAAATAAATTATATAAAACAGAAGTTGTATATAAAGAGTTATATGATTCTAATTTTGTGGCAGAGATGTCAGTGGCTTACAAAAAAATGAATACGAATCCAGAGCTGTTAGAGTTTTTAAAGATCGCAAGAGAGAAAAAAAGAATAGAAGTAGAAGATGAGTAATAATAGTAACGAAAGATGGATTTAATTCAGATTCATAAAAGTACACCTCATTAAACAATAAAGCGGAAATGCA
>NZ_NVAP01000002.1:33098-280863 GCF_002567495.1 Bacillus cereus
TGCATTTCCGCTTTATTGTTATTTATTTAGCTCAATACTAAATAAATAAACGTGTTCATTTTCTTTTAAGAGTAAATCAATACCTGTTTCTTCATCAATTGTAGGGACACTTACAGTTTCTTTGCTTGTTTGGGTTACAGCAGCTAAAATCGTTTTCTGATTGTATTTTAAATTTTTTATAGATTGGATTGTAGTAGTTGCAGAGCTATTTACGCTTGGTGGCGCTTCTTCAGGAACAAGTGTTGAGCCACCATCAATATTAATATACCATTGACCTTTTCCTTGTATATCTTTATTAGATTGGAAATATGGTGCTATGAAAGAAAGCCTTATTTTCTTTTCTGAAAAATATGATGAAGATAGGTTAGCGATTTCTTTTACTTTTTTACCATTTTGATAATATTCAATCGTAGCCTGTAGTTCATCTTTATTATTTTTGATTGTAACATCATAAAACATTCTATTTCCTTCATCTATAGGAGTCATTTGTAAAATGTCAGATTGCTGTTTTGTTAACTTATATGGTTTAACAGTGGCACCTTCATTGTTTTTTAATGAGTTACAACTAGTGAGAAATAACAAAGAAAGAATAAATAGTAATTTTACACGCATATAACCCCTCCTTTTTACAATTATATTATTTTCTAGGACTAAAGACTTAGAAAAAACTCCGATTGTAGTGCGATGTTTAAAATGTCATATTTTTATACACTAGTAGTATAGAATGAGTATGTTATGAAATAAGGTAGGGGAAAGAATGTATGTCTTTATGTCGGTTAGTGAGAAAAAATATAAGAACATTCGCTGTCAAAAGGATGAAGCAATTCATGTGGATTGCTATGAGCACTATGATTTTGTTTTTTATGATATCGCTACAATTTAATGAAGTAGCTATTGGGGAATTAGGGGCTGCACTTTTATTTCAAATGTGTTTTTATGCGCTGTTTATTGCATTAATTTTCATATGTATTTTTACTACATATAAAATGATGTACTCTCTTTTGCAAGTGAGGAGAGAGGAGTTTAAATCTTATGTAGCAGAAAATATGAAAAGAAAAGAAATACTATGTTTATTATGTCAGGAGCAATTATTTATTTATGGAGCTGCGTTTGTTTTCGGATTAGTTAATGGGATGTTGTTTTTGAAATTATTCACGATTATCTTTATGAAAATAGCAGGGATACAAGGGATAAATAGTGCACCGATTGTAATATATGCGATAGCAGTTATTAGTGTAATTATGATGGTTATCGTTCTATTATCGATGATGCAGTGCTTTCGATTTGTTCAAAATTTACAAGATGAAAATTCGTTTCATTTCAAGGAAAAGGCATGAGAAATCATGCTTTTTTCCATTTTACACATAAAAATAATCATGTTACAGTGTAAAGACCTGACAAAGAATGGGAAAGAAAGGTTGTATAGAATGACAAATGAACAATCAATTATAAAAGTTGATCGGTTAACGAAGCGAATCGGCTCAAAGACACTTGTACAAAATATTAGTTTTGAAGTGAAAAAAGGTGAGGTTGTTGGTTTACTCGGACCCAATGGTGCTGGAAAAACGACTTTAATGAGAATGATGGTTGGCATGATTCGTATGACAGAAGGTGAAGTATGGATTGATGGTCAATCTGTGAAACAGCAATTTGAAAAGACTGCTGCGAAAATTGGAGCGGTAATTGAGACACCTGAATTTTATCCTTTTTTGAGTGGCTATGAAAATTTAACATATTTCGGACGAATGAATGGTAATGTGACCGAAGAACGTATCGATGAAGTAGTGAAATTGTTAGGAATGGGACAAGTAATTGATCGCAAAGTAAAAGCATATTCACTCGGCATGAGACAACGTTTAGGAATCGCTCAGGCGCTTATTCACGATCCAGACGTATTGATACTAGACGAACCGACAAATGGATTAGACCCTAGTGGAATACATGAAATGAGAATGTACATAAAAAAAATTGCACATGAACAAGGAAAAGCTGTACTTGTATCGAGTCACTTACTTTCAGAAGTTGAATTAATGTGTGACAGAGTTATCATTATTCAGCACGGGGAATATGTGGCTACGCAAAACATTCAGCATAGTCAAGGCGAAGAGATGGAGACGATCCGTATACGTGTAGATGATGCGAATAAAGCGGCGGAAATGTTGTGTCATGATGTTTTAGTAAAAGATAATGAATTACTTATTAAGGTAAAAGATGAAGAAATCCCAAATGTTATTCGTACATTGCTTGAGAAAGATATTCAAGTGTATCGTGTATATGAAGAAAGAAAAACGTTAGAAGAGCAATTTTTAGAATTAACAGGGGGAAAAGATATTGTTTAATTTAGTATATAACGAACTGTATAAAATATTTAAGCGGAAGCGAACGATCATTCCATTTGCAGTTATTGCAGTGTTAATAATTGGATTAGGATGGGTTACGGTAAAGTATTTTGAACCGGAAACAAAAGGATGGAAAGCAGATTATACAGAACGTACTGTAGAAATTGAGAAAAAGCTTGGCATGAAAAAAGAAGCTATTTTAGCAGAAAAATCAGGGGACGAGCTTGTAAAGGAATACCAGCTTAAGATGAAGCATTTAGATACGGATACAGCACCGGCAAGTAGTTCTCCACTTTCTTTCATGAGAGATACAGGTTTTATCGTATTTCCAATTTTACTCCCATTTATCCTCGTGTATGCAAGTACAATTTTCGCGAATGAATATAGCTGGGGAACATATAAATTTTTAACGATCCGCCCGGCAAGTCGATTTAAAATTTTAACAGCAAAATTTTTAGCAATCGTTATATTTGCAGCTTTATTGTTTATATTTAATATGATTTTCTCCACTTTATGTGGACTTGTTATTTATAAATTCCAACAGCCTGCATGGAGTGAGTTTATTTTCCAAGATGGAAATATTATTAAACAAAATATTTTTGTAGAGGCAAGTAAATATTATGTTTTATCGTGGTTACCAACAGTTGTGTACGCATCATTTGCATTTATGATTTCTGTGTTAACGAGATCTAGTGGAGGGGCGATTGGTATTTCACTATTTCTTGCTTTATCAGGCAATATTGCGCTATTAGCAGCCACTAGATATAACTGGGCGAAATATTTATTGCCGGCAAACACAGATTTATATAGTATTTCAAAGAATGGAAGTTTTATTGATGGAGTAACATTCCCATTCGCATCATGTATGTTACTACTTTATTTGTTCGTATTTTTATGTATTTCATATACTGTGTTTTTAAAACGCGATTTAACTTAATCAAAAAACCGTTCAGAGTGCTGAGATGCACTTTGAACGGTTTTTTTTATGAGAATTGTTTGAGTGCACTTTCGGCTAGTAAAGCAAAGTATTCTGCACTTATAGGCAGTGCCTCTTCATTAATTGTAAAAGCAGGATGATGCCATTCATGTGTACCACTCGTTCCCATAAAGACGAATGAACCTGGTACTTCCTGTTGGTAAAAGGAAAAATCTTCTCCAGCCATTGACGGACTAGGCGAGATGATATTAAGATTCAACTTTGTGGCAACTTGAGTAGATAAGTTTGTAAGAGCTTTATCGTTGTGAACAGCAGGAGGACCTGAATAAAAACGGAATTCCGTTTTTACACCTAATGCATCAGACACACCTTTAATAATACGCTCCATGAGTGCTGGAATCTTTTCGCGTGTTTCAGCTTGGAACGTGCGAATCGTTCCTTCTAACATAGCTTTTTCAGGAATTACGTTCCACGTATTTCCTGAATGAATATTTGTAACACTAACAACTGCATTATGAGATGAACTTATATTTCGGCTTACAATTGTTTGAAGTGCCATCACAATTTGAGAAGAGGCGACAATTGGATCTACGCCAGCATCGGGTACAGCCGCGTGTGTACCAACTCCGTGAATTTCAATTTCAAATCGATCAACTCCGGCCATCAGTGGTCCAGCTTTAATGCCAATTGTGCCTACTGGTAAATCAGGTTTATTATGCATGCCGAAAATAGCTTGCACATTATGTAAATGTCCAGCGTCAATAACTTTGCAAGCACCATTACTGCTTTCTTCAGCTGGTTGGAATATGAAGCGAACAGTTCCATTTAGGGAAGATTCTCTTTCTTTTAATAAGAAAGCAGTACCTAAAATAGCGGCTGTATGAAAATCGTGTCCACAAGCATGCATTTTCCCTGGCACTTTAGATGCATAGGACAAATGAGTTTCTTCTTGAATAGGAAGGGCGTCAATATCAGCACGAACTGCTACCACAGGCCCGTTTTTATTACCAGAAACTTCAGCGATAATTCCTGTTTCTAAATTGGAATCAATGATAGTAATGTTTTTTTCTTCTAACCAATTTTTTATTGCTTTTGTTGTTTCGAACTCTTCATATGATAGTTCTGGATACTCATGTAAATGTCGGCGGATGGAAATAAGTTTTTCTTTTAGCTGATTTGAAATAGATACCATATAGTATGCCTTCTTTCTTAAGCAAAATCTTTACCATAAGTATACAACAATAAAAGAGAGGATTCTCAAATGAAAATCCCCTCTCGTTCAGGCTGCTACTTTTTTATGTGTATGATGTTTACGATAACGTCCACGCATTGCATATGCAATTTGCGGGATTGCAATACCGATTAAAATAAGTGATACACCGAACCATTGTGAAGATAGTACAGCCTCTTTTAAAACGAATACTGACATAATTGTTGTAACTGGTAGTTCCGCTGCACCAAGAATAGTCGCTAAGCCAGAACCGATTTTTGGAATGCCGATTGTAAAGGCAATAGATGGAATTACGATACTAAATGTCCCTAATCCTAAACCGTATTTCCAAAGACCTTGAGAAATGGCACCACTAAAAATAAATGTTGGTGGGAATACAATCATGACTAAAGTTAAAGCACCAGCCATTAAAAGAACACCGCGTGGTAATGAAGGTACTTCAACAGCAACTTTTCCGCTCACGAAAATGTATGTTGCGAATGTAACAGCAGATAATAAACCTAAAATGATTCCAGTCGTATCGAAAGCACCTGCTGATTCTTCTAGTAAACCACTTGATAAAAATGTCCCTATAAGTAAGAAAATAACAGAAATAACTTTTTCTCTTGAAGGTAATGTTTTTGTTGCGACTGCTTCAATGATAATCCCGACCCAAACGAATTGGAATAAAAGAATAATTGCAATAGAAGCTGGTACAGTTTTTAATGAAGCATAATAAAAAATTCCGGTAAAACTTGCAGATGTTCCTGCAACGAATAAAAGTAGCGCTTGCTTTAAAGGAACGCGATGTCTAGAAAATAGAAGTGTAATAGCAAGCAAAATAATCCAACCGAATAAATATTGGCTGCCAATTACCTCTCCAAGTGAAAATCCTTCTGCATATGCAAGCTTTACAAAAATAGCTAAAATTCCATAACTACACGCTCCTAATAAAACTAAAAGAGAATAACGAAGCATGAAAAATTCCTCCCATCTATATGAAGTTGTTCCGTATCAAAAATATATAACTAGAGGGAGTATACAAAATTAGAAATAAAGGGTCAAATGAAAGAAAAGTATGAAATTTTATAGAATAATAATAAAAGTATGATATTTATGCATAATCTTGAAATTGTTAATAGTAGAAGTATTATAAAATCGACTTTACATTGTATAAAGAGAGCATTTTAAAAATATTTTTTAAATCAATATGTATATAGACGTACTAGTAACGTGCTAATTATTTGAGAAACTATGTTACCTTTGTTATGTTAATAACAATTAAAGGAGTTTCATAATCCATTTGATTTTTTTCTATATAAATAGAAGGAATTGAAAACGTTTTATTAGAAACTGTGAGAAAGCGCGGTTTTTCTTATTACCACGTTGTAAAAGTGATTTCACGAATTGTTCATAGTATTTTTATGTGTTTTTGTTACAATATTTAAGGAGAGGAGTGGAATGATGCAAGATATTAGTATTTTTTTAGCGTTTGGCGCCGGGTTCTTATCATTTATTTCCCCATGTTGCTTACCGCTTTATCCGGCATTTTTATCGTATATAACAGGTATGTCGGTTTCTGAATTGAAAGAAGAAAATGCAATGCTTCGCAAAAGAAGTATGATACATACAGCGTTTTTCTTACTTGGATTTTCAATTATATTTATTGCAATTGGATTTGGTACAAGTTTTATCGGAGGCATCTTTACAGATTATAAAGATTTAATTAGACAGTTAGGTGGTATATTTATCATTGTGTTCGGTTTAATTATTGTCGGGGTGTTTAAGCCGAAGTTTTTAATGCAAGACCGTAAATTTACATTTAAAAATCGTCCAAGTGGCTATTTTGGATCAGTACTTATTGGATTAGCATTTGCAGCAGGGTGGACGCCATGTACCGGACCAATTCTAGTGTCTGTAATTGGATTAGCAGCAACAAACCCAGAATCTGCAATGATTTATATGATTGCATACATACTTGGATTTGCTATCCCGTTTTTCGTACTTTCATTCTTTATTACGAAAATGTCTTGGATTAAAAGAAATAGTATGGCCTTCATGAAAGTCGGAGGATACATTATGATTGTTATGGGTGTCTTCCTATACTTTAATTGGATGACGAAAATTATCGTATATTTCTCAAGTTTATTTGGTGGTTTTACCGGTTTTTAGTATTATTCTGCGAAAATGTTGGAAATACTAACGGAAAAGCATATAATGAAAGTATATTTTGCATATAGCCACAAAAAAGGATGAGAAAATATGAACATAGTTCTTTTATCAAGTATCGTTGCTGTTTGTATGGCTGTCGGTGCGATGTTTATTCGTTTAAAAGCAGCTAAGAAACCTGCAACATTGAAAAAAATTATACTTCCGCCATTTTTTATGAGCACGGGAGCATTGATGTATGTTTTTCCTGAATTTCGATTAACTCCAGCGGAAATGTTAGAAGCAATTGGTGTCGGTTTGTTTTTCTCTATTTTTCTTATTAAAACATCTAAATTTGAAATTAGAGGGCAAGAAATTTATTTAAAGCGTTCAAAAGCATTTGTTTTTATATTAATTGGATTACTTGTAGTGAGGATTGTGTTTAAAACATACTTAAGTCAATCTCTTGATTTAGGACAACTTAGTGGCATGTTCTTCTTACTTGCGTTTGCGATGATTGTGTCATGGAGAATTGCGATGTACCGTTCCTTTACGAAATTACAAAAGGAAATGGAAAAAGAAGATGGTTTTTATAATGAAAAAGATATGAAGTTAACTTAAAGACTGTATATGTATTAAATAAAAAAGACAGCGTCAAAGGCGCTGTTTTTTTTATCGAAAATAATATGAATTTACTTTGCGAGTAAAGATTGATAGTTAGAATAATCAATCTTTTTTTCTTGTAGTTTTTTTATTAAAAATTTATGATCACGCTTTGGTGTGGCAATGATATATCCTTTAATAATTAAGTCTTGTGTAATTTGAGCGGCATTTTCTTGTAATGCAAGTTCCCCGATTTTTCCAGCAATCTTTGATTTTGCAACATCGCGAAATAGTTCTGGAACAGGACTTACAAGCTCTTCTAGCAATTGTTTTTGTTCGTCAGCCCATAAATGTCTCGTTTTATTTATGTAGTGTTCTTCCCAATCTAAAATGGACATGCCGTCTTCTTTTGGTAATCGTTTTAAAAATTTTCTGAACATAAAGTATCCACCGATAGACATAAGCCCTAATAAAATAATCGTCCATAATACAATGAACCAACTGAACCATCCTTCGAGCAAGCATATCCCCCCTTAATGATTGCGGTTTTCTTTTATTCATATTATATACAGTGAGATTCATAGAAAGCAAGAACGCTTGGTCATTTTGACCAAGCGTTATAGTTTAAACGAAGTATAGTTGTTCAACACATAAATTATTATTATCGTCTTCAACATACTCAATAATAAGTGTGCCAACTTTACGATCTTTATCTTCAGTTGTGAAAATAGAGTAAGAAGTAAAACGTGTTTTTGATAGGCCGCTTATATGTGTAGGTAAAGAAATGTAGTCATTATCGCTGAAGAATTCCATCAGTTCAATATCTTCAAATTTTTTTCGGTCAACTTGTTTGTTTGTATAGCGGCGTTGAAGTTGTTTTAAAGATTCATTCCAAGAAATTGCTTTTGTGTCGTATACCATTGCTCTATCTCCTTACTGTATGTAATCATTAAGAACATACGTTCTAATCTAGTATACTCTTTTTATTAGAAAAGGGAAAGCAAAAAATAATGTAAGCTTGGATTTCCAAGCTTACATTATTGATGCGTCCGTCATAATCTCTATTTTTCATTATAAGTTAGATAAGAATAAGAAACAAGATGATATATATATTGTTGATGATTTTCAAAGTTCTGTATATTATCAATGTATTATAGGGAAAAGGAATGAGTGGGATGGCATACGTAATTTCACTGCAAGGGCCGATGGCTAGCGGAAAAACAACATTGGCAAAAAGGCTAGAAAAGAGGGGGTTTCAAGTTATATATGAAAATCCATATCCAATTGTAGAGAAGCGGAAAAAAATGAATTTAGATATGAGTTTAAAAGAGGATTATATAACAAATCAAAAAATGTTCATTGAAGCAAAAATAAAAGAGTTTCAAAATATCGAGGAGTCGACTGTGATTTTTGACCGTGGGCCAGAAGATATTGAATTCTATACACTTTTTTATCCGAAATTAATAGGGGAGGAGTGGGATATAGAAACAGAATTAAAAGGTGAACTGTATAAATTAAGAGAATGCCGTTCGGACGCGGTTTTATATTTAGATGTTTTGAAAGAAAATGTATATGATAGAAAAAATAATGATAAGACAAAAAATCGAAGTACATTTGAGGAACAATGTAAATTAATAGAAATTGAAAAGGAATGGTATAAACAATTTCCTGTAACGTATGTGGACACGAATACATTAACAGTGAAAGAATTAGAAGCATATTTTATGGAATGGTTAAGGGAGAAAGGGCTATGAAAAAAATACTTTTATTTGTATATCCAACATTTGCGGAGTTTGAGATAACGGTAGCAACGGCATTGCTGAAAAAGAAGTATGAAATCATTACTGCCGGCCTAACAAAAGAATTGATTATAAGTGAAACGGGTTTGCAAGTGCAGCCGCATATAGAATTAGGTGAGGTACGTGTAGAAGAATATGAAGGAATTATCATTCCAGGCGGAGATGCAATACATATGAAAGATGCAGAAGTACTCTTTTCAATCATTCGTCAATTTTTTGAACAAGAAAAATTAGTGGCAGCTATTTGTGCCGGACCGTATGCGTTAGCAAAAGCAGGTTTATTCGAAGAAATTTCTTATACAGTGACCATGGATTATCAAAAAATAGATTGTTTTCCAGTAGAAAATTTTGTGTATGAGAAAGTTGTGCAGCACTCGAGTATTATTACCGCACAAGGACACGCTTTTGTGCCATTTGGAATAGCGATTGCTTCTTATTTTGGAGTAGCGAACGAACATAATATAAATTTTTATGGGGGTAAGGGCAATATGATGATGGAGAAGCTTTTACCTGAAAACATGTAAAAGCTAGCATTTGCTAGCTTTTTTTACATCGATAAATTACTAATGTTTTCGGATCACGCCATATATCGTTATGAAGAGATAATTCCTTGTTTATTTCTTCTTTTAGCCATTCTTTCATTTCAGAGTGAAGGTATATGTTATCGGGTATATTTAGCGATGGAAACATGCTAGAAATATAGTTTACTATTGGAGTAGCATGATGAAAAACGAGCGCATTCTGAATAACTGTTTCTTCAATAATTGGAAAAGCAGATTCTAATATCCCTTTACCATTTTCTAAACAAAATGGAGAGACTGCTGGTGATGTTTTCGGTAAATCAAATGCGTCTAGCATGTTGTTACACATTTCAACTATACGAGGTAATGAAACGTTAGAATTTGTTGTAGCTAAAAGTGTACCACCAGGACGAATGACTTTATAAAAGCCTTGAATTGTTTTTTCAACATCTTTCACATGGTATAACATATGTCTTGCAATTATTAGGTCATAACAATTTGTTTCGAAAGGAAGTTTACTAGCATCCCCTCGTTTCCATTCTATTAAGTTATTCGTTTTAGCGGCTTCAGCAAGCATAGCTTCCGATTGATCAAACCCGGTTAATGGGCCTTTATGACCATTTGTTTGTAAAAGGGCAAGGAATTTTCCGCTTGCGCACCCAATTTCTAATATTTTTTCTTCCCCTTGAAGTTGTAAATGTTCAATGACGATCTTATCTAAATCTACGTGTTTTTCTTCGTAATGTATATGTGTGTCTATACGTGTTTGTAAATGGTTGCTTACGTTGTATTGGCGTTTTACATCATTCATTTTTTCGCATTCCACTTTCGTACAAAATTGCTGAATCGCATGTGTTAATACATCTGTTTTCTTTAAACCTTCGTAATGGAGTGCTGATTCAAACCTTTCAAGTAATTTCTCTTCAATTCGAAAGTGAATATCTTTTCGTTTTGTCACTGAAATTTCGCCCCTTTGCATCTGTTAGTGAGACTATAGCATGCTTGGAAATTTTGTGTAAATCATTTGTGTACACAAAATTAGGGGAGGTGAAAAAATGTTTGAATATGATTTTAAACTATTGACGATTTAACCGTTTTCATATATTCTTAAATTAAGTAATATTCAAATAATTCAAAAGAAATGAGAGAGTCACATGCTTCTTCAAGGAACACATCGAATTGGTCGTATGGCCATGCTGTTGGCACTTGCGGATGAGAATGAAAGCCCTGTATTATCTATTCCAAAAGGTTGGAAATATTGTACGGGGAAAGTGGGTTCTATGAATTCGCAAAAAGTTGTAGCGGCAATGGAAACAGCGGCTAAAAGCAACCGAGTTATTGAAACGGACGTTTACAGAGAAACACATGCACTTTATCATGCAATTATGGAAGCTTTGTACGGAGTGACGAGAGGTCAAATTCAGTTAGCAGACGTTCTTCGTACAGTAGGACTTCGCTTTGCGATTGTGCGCGGTACACCATACGACGGAAAAAAAGAAGGCGAATGGGTTGCTGTTGCACTGTATGGAACGATTGGTGCGCCTGTAAAAGGATCTGAGCATGAGGCGATTGGTTTAGGAATTAATCACATATGATTTGCCCAGAGTCTATTAGTTAGAAGGGGGCCTTACTTTTTTAGGACAGAAGTCTGTCTTAAAAAGATAAGGTCCCCTTTTGTCTTTTTAAGGAGGAAAAATGATGATTACGTTAACAGGACATACATTGACAGTTGAAGAAATGAAGAGGTTGTTACTTGAAGGGGAAGGTGTAACAGCTTGCCCAACTAGTATGCAAAAGGTAGCGGAGTGCCGCGAAGTAGTTGAGAAAATCGTAGAGGACGGTAAAGTCGTTTACGGTATTACAACTGGATTTGGAAAGTTTAGTGATGTGCTTATCCAAAAAGAGGATGTAAAGGCACTTCAGCACAATTTAATTCAGTCACATGCATGTGGGATAGGTGATCCATTCCCAGAAGAAGTATCGCGCGGAATGTTAATTTTACGAGCGAACACGATGCTTAAAGGAGTATCAGGCGTAAGGCCACTTGTTGTAAATATGCTTCTTGAGTTTGTAAACCGTAAAATCCACCCAGTTGTCCCGCAACAAGGTTCACTTGGTGCGAGTGGTGATTTAGCGCCTTTATCTCATCTTGCGCTCGTATTATTAGGTGAAGGTGAAGTGTTCTATAAAGGGAAAAGAGTTCATGCAATGGTTGCTCTTACTGAAGAAGGACTTGAACCGATTGAACTTGAAGCGAAAGAAGGTCTTGCATTAATCAATGGTACGCAGGCAATGACAGCGCAAGGAGTTCTTTCTTATATAGAAGCAGAAGCAACGGCTTATCAAGCTGAACTAATTGCTTCCATGACAATTGAAGGATTACAAGGCATTATTGATGCATTTGATGAAAATGTTCATAAAGCACGTGGTTATAAAGAGCAAGTGGATGTAGCAAGCAGAATTCGTGACATCCTTCACGATAGTAAGTTAACAACAAAACAAGGAGAACTACGTGTACAGGATGCATATTCGCTTCGTTGTATCCCGCAAGTACACGGTGCTTCTTGGCAAGTTTTAAATTATGTGAAAGAAAAATTAGAAATTGAAATGAATGCAGCGACAGATAATCCACTTATTTTTGAGGGCGGGGAAAAAGTAATTTCAGGTGGTAATTTCCACGGTCAACCGATTGCATTTGCGATGGACTTCTTAAAAGTAGGGATGGCAGAACTTGCAAATATTTCAGAGCGCCGTATTGAGCGTTTAGTAAATCCGCAGTTAAATGATTTGCCACCATTTTTAAGTCCAGAACCAGGACTACAGTCTGGTGCAATGATTATGCAATATGCTGCAGCGTCACTGGTTTCTGAGAATAAAACGTTAGCACATCCGGCGAGTGTAGATTCAATTCCATCGTCAGCTAACCAAGAAGATCACGTAAGTATGGGAACAATTGCTTCACGTCATGCACATCAGATCATTCAAAATGCAAGACGCGTTCTTGCAATTGAGATGATCTGTGCGATGCAAGCAGCAGAATATCGTGGTATTGAAAACATGAGTACAGTGACGAAGAGCTTCTACCATCAAGGTCGTCAGCAAGTGCCATCTATTAAAAATGACCGTATATTCTCAACTGATATTGAAAATATTGCACATTGGTTAAAAACGAATTATTCGATAAAAGAAAGATTAGATGTAAACGCAGCACTATAAAATGAAAAAAGGGAGAGATTGAAATGGAAAAAGTACAACAAACAATTCGCGCGCCAAGAGGTACAGAGTTACAAACGAAAGGTTGGGTGCAAGAAGCAGCACTTCGAATGTTAATGAACAATTTAGATCCCGAGGTAGCTGAAAAACCAGAAGAATTAGTTGTATATGGTGGAATTGGCCGTGCAGCTCGTAACTGGGAAAGCTACAGTGCAATCGTAGATTCGTTAAAAACGTTAGAAAGCGATGAAACGTTACTTGTTCAATCAGGAAAACCAGTAGCAATTTTTAAATCACATGAAGACGCGCCGCGTGTTCTGTTAGCGAACTCAAACTTAGTACCGAAATGGGCAAATTGGGATCACTTCCGAGAACTAGAGAAAAAAGGTCTTATGATGTACGGACAAATGACAGCTGGTAGCTGGATTTATATTGGAACACAAGGGATTTTACAAGGAACATATGAAACGTTTGGCGAAGCGGCACGTCAACATTTCGGTGGTTCATTAAAAGGTACATTAACACTTACTGCCGGCTTAGGTGGTATGGGTGGTGCACAACCTCTTGCTGTTACGATGAACGGTGGTGTTGTCATTGCAATTGATGTTGATAAGCGAAGCATCGACCGTCGTATTGAAAAGAGATATTGTGACATGTATACAGAATCATTAGAAGAAGCATTAACGGTTGCGAACGAGTATAAAGAGAAGAAAGAACCAATTTCAATTGGCTTGTTAGGAAATGCGGCAGAGATTTTACCGGAACTAGTGAAGCGTAATATTACGCCAGATTTAGTTACGGATCAAACATCTGCTCATGATCCATTAAACGGTTATATTCCAGTAGGTTACACATTAGAAGAAGCAGCGAAACTTCGTGAAGAAGATCCAGAACGTTACGTACAATTATCAAAAGAAAGCATGACAAAACATGTGGAAGCAATGCTTGCGATGCAAGAAAAAGGCGCAATTACATTTGATTATGGAAATAACATTCGTCAAGTTGCTTTCGATGAAGGTTTGAAAAATGCTTTCGATTTCCCAGGATTCGTTCCAGCATTTATTCGTCCATTATTCTGCGAAGGAAAAGGACCATTCCGCTGGGTAGCTCTTTCTGGTGATCCAGAAGATATTTATAAAACAGACGAAGTAATTTTACGTGAATTCGCTGACAATGAGCATTTATGTAACTGGATTCGTATGGCACGTCAACAAGTTGAGTTCCAAGGACTTCCATCACGTATTTGTTGGCTTGGTTACGGTGAGCGTGCGAAGTTTGGCCGCATTATTAATGAAATGGTGGCAAATGGTGAATTATCAGCACCGATCGTTATCGGTCGTGACCATTTAGATTGCGGTTCAGTAGCATCTCCAAACCGTGAAACAGAATCGATGAAAGACGGTAGTGATGCAGTAGCTGATTGGCCAATTTTAAACGCATTAATTAATAGTGTAAACGGTGCGAGCTGGGTGTCTGTTCACCACGGCGGTGGCGTTGGTATGGGTTATTCACTTCACGCTGGAATGGTTATCGTTGCAGATGGAACAGAAGCAGCAGCAAAACGTATTGAGCGCGTATTAACTTCTGACCCTGGTATGGGTGTTGTTCGTCACGTAGATGCTGGATATGACTTAGCTGTTGAAACTGCGAAAGAAAAAGGCGTTAACATTCCAATGATGAAATAAGGAGGAGAAAACATGCTGGACACTTTACTAATAAATATCGGTCAATTACTAACAATGGATCAAGAAGATGGCTTGTTAAGACGGGAAGCGATGAACACGCTTCCTGTTATCGAAAACGGTGTAGTCGGAATTGAAAATGGCGTAATCACTTTCGTTGGAACAGCGGAAGAAGCAAAAGGATTACAAGCGAAAGAAGTTATTGATTGCGGCGGTAAAATGGTTTCTCCTGGCCTAGTTGATCCGCATACTCATCTTGTATTTGGTGGATCTCGTGAAAATGAAATCGCGCTGAAATTACAAGGAGTTCCGTACTTAGAAATTTTAGAACAAGGCGGCGGTATTCTTTCGACTGTAAATGCAACGAAACAAGCATCGAAAGAAGAACTTGTTCAAAAAGCGAAATTCCATTTAGACCGCATGCTATCTTTCGGTGTGACAACTGTAGAAGCGAAGAGTGGTTACGGATTAGATGATGAGACGGAATGGAAACAATTAGAGGCAACTGCACAATTACAAAAAGAGCATCCAGTCGATTTAGTTTCAACATTTTTAGGTGCTCATGCAGTTCCGAAAGAGTATAAAGGAAGATCAAAAGAGTTTTTACAATGGATGTTAGATTTATTGCCAGAAATGAAAGAGAAGCAATTAGCTGAGTTCGTTGATATTTTCTGTGAAACAGGTGTGTTCTCTGTCGAAGAGTCAAAAGAGTTTTTACTAAAAGCGAAAGAGCTTGGTTTTGATGTGAAAATTCATGCAGATGAAATCGACCCTCTTGGTGGTGCGGAAGCTGCTGCTGAAATCGGTGCAGCATCAGCAGATCATTTAGTTGGCGCTTCTGATAAAGGAATTGAAATGCTTGCAAACTCGAATACAGTAGCAACTCTATTACCAGGAACAACTTTTTATTTAAATAAAGAAAGCTTCGCTCGCGGTCGTAAAATGATTGATGAAGGTGTTGCAGTTGCATTAGCTACAGACTTTAACCCAGGTAGCTGTCCAACTGAAAACATTCAGCTTATTATGAGCATCGCAATGCTAAAGCTGAAAATGACACCAGAAGAAGTTTGGAATGCCGTAACAGTTAACTCTTCTTACGCAATTAATCGTGGTGATATAGCTGGGAAAATTAGAGTTGGTCGTAAGGCAGATTTAGTTTTATGGGATGCTTACAATTATGCTTATGTACCGTACCATTACGGCGTAAGTCATGTAAATACGGTATGGAAGAATGGGAATATTGCATATACAAGAGGTGAACAATCTTGGAGCACGGCCACTATTTAAAGAAAAATGCAAAGTTTATCGATCGTGAAGTGACGAAATGGAGTGAAATGATTAAAGATTGGGAGGAAGGTGTAGAAATATTCGGTGCTGCCTTAATTGGAGCACCCCTTTCTAAACCATCTATTAGTCATTCAGGGGCAAGTTTTGCTCCGAAAACAATTCGTGCGATGTTAGATGCATATAGCACGTACGCAATTACAGAAGAACACGATATGAAAGAAAGTGTTCTGTATGATTGCGGCGATATTACGATGCATGTGACGGATATAAAAGAAAGTCATAACCGAATTGCGAAAACGATTGGTCATGTAACGAAAGTAAATCCAGACATGATACCAATCGTACTTGGTGGTGACCACTCGATTAGTTTTCCGAGTATAACAGGATTTGCAAATAGTAAAGGAAAAGTCGGTATTATACAATTTGATGCCCATCATGATTTACGAAATTTAGATGATGGTGGTCCATCAAATGGTACACCGTTCCGTAGTTTACTAGAAAATGATGTTATTACAGGAAAACAACTCGTTCAAATCGGAATTCGTAACTTTTCAAATGCACGAGCGTACCATGAATATGCAAAAGAACATGGCGTGACAGTGTATACGATGAAAGATGTAAGAGAGCGAGAAATAAAAGATATTATCACGGAAAGTATTGAAGTATTAAGAAATCAAGGCGTGACTTCTATTTACATTTCTCTTGATATGGACGTACTAGACCAAGCATTTGCGCCAGGTTGTCCAGCAATTGGCCCAGGTGGGATGGATAGCACGACTTTACTCGATGCGATTGAATTTCTTGGCAAAGAACCCCTCGTTCAAGGGATGGATATAGTAGAAATTGATCCAACTCTTGATTTCAGGGATATGACGAGCAGAGTAGCAGCGCAAGTGATTATGAGTTTTCTTTTAGCACGAGAAATAATTCGTAAGCAGGTTAGTATATAGGTTGGAAATTAAAAGTGAATCTTTGGCCATGTCTTATAAAAACACATTACTATTTATATTGTAGTAATGTGTTTTTATATTGTAAGAGATTTGTAAAATTAGAATGGATGCGTATGAAAAAATTAGAGGAATTACGGTTTTTTTAGTGTTATTTTGCGGATAAATTTAATTACTTTGATTGGATTGACACAGGGAATAATTTCATGATAAAATAAAAATTTTGCTAAAAAAATGAATGTGTGTTAAGCTTAAGAAGGTTACCATATATGGAGGTGGATTATTTGTTTCAAATTGGCGATAACATTGTTTATCCAATGCAAGGAGCAGGTATAATTAAAGCCATAGAAGAGAAAGAAATCGCAGGAAAAAAACAACAATATTATGTTATAAAAATGTCGGCTAACAATATGGAAATAATGATTCCTGAAGGCAAAATATTGAACTCAAATATACGACCAGTTACGGATATCAAGGCATTACTACACATAATAGATATTTTTTTGCATGGGGAATCAGATAGATTACTTACGTGGAAACAAAGGTATAAAGTGAACACTGATAAAATAAAAACGGGTAAAATGCAAGAAGGTGCTGAAGTTGTGCGTGATTTAATGCGTATACAAAAAGAAAAAGCACTTAATGCAAGCGAAAAGAAAATGTTAGATAACGCACATGAATTTTTGATTAGTGAACTTGGATTAATTGAAGGTATCACAGAAAATCAAATAAAAAGCTTTTGTTAAGGTTCATTACAAATAATGTATTGCATCCCAAAAAAGATCTTGAATTTTTTGGGAACATAATTATAGAGAATCAATCATTTCAAAGACATTCAACTCTTTCAAACCACTTTTAAAGCATTAACCTCTTTTGTTATTACTACAATCAAATCCATTTTTATTTTAAATTTCTTTTACGAATGTTCGAAGTTTAATTCAATACTTCGATAAAATAGTTACTTGATTTTTGCAATCCTGATTCACACTGGCACGGACGAGGAGCCGTAAGGATGAAAGAGAGGTAGGGCTTTCATTGTTTTAGGTATATAAGTTATTATTTTTAGAAGAATACTGAACCATTTTCACTTCTATTGATAAGGGATTCTTTATATTAAAGAGATGAACAAATTGACAGCCATATATGATCAACTAAAAAAGGTTTCCTACTAAGGAAACCTTTTTAATTTTATTTATAGTATTCTATTTTTTTGATATTCGAATGTTTTATGGCAAAGTCGTATAAATTGACGTTACTATTTAAAAGTAAGTATGATGCGATTATAGTTAGAATTTTTAAGGGGGAAGAAAAATGGCAAGTTCAAATAATAAAGCGGCAAGTATTTATGAAGGAACAAATGTAAACGCTTGGGGATCTTTTGAAAACGTTGAAGAAACGAAGTTGTTTGATTCGACTCAAATTGGATCTTGGTCTCTTCGTAACCGTATTGCAATGGCACCGATGACAAGATGCTTTGCAAATAATGAGACTGGTGTAGTTGGTGCTGATGTAGTTGAGTACTATAGAAAGCGTGCTGCTGATGGAGTTGGACTAATTATTACAGAAGGAATTGTCATTAGCCCGAGAGCAAAAGGGAACCCGGGAGTACCAGGGATTTATACACAAGAACAAATCGATTCGTGGAAGCCAGTTACAGAGGCAGTACATAAAGAAGGCGGGACGATTATTGCTCAAATATGGCATGTTGGACGTATGAGTCATCATGAAATAATTGGTGGTCAATTGCCACAAGCACCGTCTGCTATTGCTGCAGAAGGGAATGTGCCACGTTTTCGTAAACCGTTTGATACACCAGAAGAAATGACAATAGAGGAAATAAAAAAAGTTATTGGGCAATACGCACAAGCTGCGAAAAATGCAATCGAAGCTGGGTTTGATGGAGTAGAAATTCACGGTGCACACGGATATTTAATTGATCAATTTACTTATGAGTTTGCGAATAAGCGAACAGATAAATACGGTGGTGATTTAAAACAAAGGTTAACATTTATGAAAGAAGTAACGGAGGCTGTAATAGAGGCAGTTGGAGCCGATAAAACACTTCTTCGTTTCTCTGCTTTTAAAGGTGATAACCCTACCTATATGTGGGAAAATCCAGAACTTGCGATTGAAACGTTTGTAAAGATGTTTAAAGAGGTTGGATTAACGATGATCCATCCTTCAACGATGAATTATACGCAAGAAATTGCTGAAGGAAAGAATTTTCATCAATTAGTAAGAAAATATTGGGATGGTACGATTGTTGGGGTTGGTAATTTGAATCCGAAAGAGGCTGAAGAAGCACTGCAAGAAGGAACAATTGATGTAGCGGCATTCGGAAGACCGTTAATTGCTAATCCAGACTTTGTTCATCGAATTAAACATGCTGAAAGTTTAGTTGAATATGATGCGAAAGAGCATCTTGCTACGTTAGTATGAATAAAGATAAAAGGAGAACACATCGAGTGTTCTCCTTTTATTATGGGATTTCATAGGAGGAAGCGGGATGAGTGAAGCGCTACTCGTTATTATTAGTATATTGCTCTTTTTGATGTTACTTTTAATCGTCTTTTTTATCATTACATTTTTTATTAAAAAACGAACACATCATTCTATATTAAAATTGCATCCATACTTAGGTAGAATGCGCTATTTACTTGAAAAGATAGGGCCTGAATTTCGGCAATATTGGTTTGATCATGATACGGATGGAAAGCCTTTCTCACGTTATGATTTTCAAAGTGTTATGTTTTTAGCGAAATATCGCTCTGAAATACTTGGTTTTGGATCGAAACGAAATTTTGAAGCTTCTGGCTATTATATTGCTAATACATTATTTCCGAAATTAACTGAGGAATTAAGTGTGAATCTTTCGCAAGAGCGGGAAGGTAAAAAGTACGTGATTCATAAAGAAGGATTATTTTCAAGAAGAGAAAAATTGACAGCGGATACAACAAATCTTTGGTTATACGAAGAAGACGATGCAATTACCGTCGGCGACAAACGCAAATATCCGTGGAAACTACATGGCATGTTTGGGGCTTCTGCGACTTCTTACGGCGCGATTGGAGAAAATTATATTTTAGCAAGTGGCTTTGGGGCGAAAATGGCAGGCGGATCATGGATTAATACAGGAGAAGGTGGCGTTATTCCCGAGCATTTACATACAGGTGCGAATATCGTTGCACAAATTGGTCCAGGGTTATTTGGATACCGTGATGAAGACGGGAATTTTTCAATGGGAAAATTTATGGAGAAAGCGAAAGAAAGTAATATTAAAGCATTCGAATTGAAATTTGGGCAAGGAGCTAAAATACGTGGTGGTCATTTAGAGGGACAAAAAGTAAATGAGAAAATTGCTTCTGTTCGCAACGTACGAAAGGGAGAGACGATTAATTCGCCGAATCGATTTTCATTTTTAAAGAATGCAGCGGATACACTTTATTTTATTCAACAGTTGCAAGAAAATGGTGGTAAGCCAGTCGGGATGAAAATTGTAATTGGACAGCAGGAGCCTTTGGAAGATTTAATAAAAACAATGAAAGAACTAAACATTTACCCAGATTTTATTACAATAGACGGTTCAGAAGGCGGATCAGGGGCAACGTATAAATCGATGGCAGATAGCATGGGAATCCCTCTTATTCCTGCTTTAATTACATTTATCGATACAGCAAACCATTATGGTGTCCGTAACAAGTTTAAAGTATTTGCATCGGGTAAATTAATCACACCAGATAAAGTGGCGATTGCTTTAGCGATTGGGGCAGATGCTGTAAGTTCAGCCCGCGGTTTTATGATGGCCAGCGGTTGTATTATGGCGCTACAATGTAATTCTGGACAGTGTCCATCTGGTGTTGCGACGACGAATCCGCATTATCAAAAAGCGTTAGATCCGTATGAAAAGAAATGGCGAGTAATGAATTATATTATTAGTATGAGATATAGTTTATTTTCATTAGCGGCAGCGGCAGGAGTGAAGAGCCCACGCCATTTGACGAGAGAGCACATTGTATTTAAAGATGAGATGGGGAGAGTAGTTCCTCTTTCGGAATTGTTTCCTGTAGTAAATCAAACCTAAAAGTATATTTGACATGTAAGATTTTTTAAGGGGATAATCATATTTTTTAGAAAATATTAGGAGTATAATGGGAAAGTATTTTAAAAATGATTATTTTTAGGGAGAGATTCACTTGCAACAAGGTTCGTACAGTATTACAATTTTTTTACTCGTCGTAGGGCTCGTGATATTTAGACGTATGCGTTCTATGAATCGACCAATTAAAAATAAAGGAAGACGACTATTATTGCCATTATTCTTTTTATTACCAGGTTTTTCTTTATATGTGGCACCGATACAACTTGCTGGTTGGCAAATTGGGATAGCTGCTGGGATTGGACTGTTATTGTCAATTCCACTTATTATTTTAAGTGGGTATGAAGTTAGAGAAGATGGTCAAATTTATGCAAAAAAAAGTATTGCTTTTATTGCTACATTTTTAGTTATCGTTCTTTTACGTGCTTATTTCAGACGACATTTACAAGGTTTAGATCCAAAGTCAATCGGTATTCTTTTCTATACTCTTGCGGTTTGTTATATAGTACCTTGGCGTATTGGGTGCTATATGAAATTTCGGAAAGTATATGTAGAGAAAGAGGAACTTGCAATGCCAATAAGCTAAAAGTCATACATTCGTATGGCTTTTTTAATTTAAAATGAAATGAGTAACTTATTGACAATGAAAAATAAGTAACTTATAATAAATATTAAGTTCGAGATAAATAATATTTTAAATCAAGATTTATTATGATTATAGAGTGAACAAATATTTTTTGAGTATTATCTCGAATTCGAGATAATTTCTATAGGTTAGATAACTAATACGTAATTTTATAATTAATATCTCGAATTCGAGATAAAATTATAATGACGGATTTTACTTTGCAGTATGGACAAAATGAATAGTGAATTTGAATGTAAAACAATTTTTATAATGAAATAAAAAAGGAGTGGAAGAAATGGAAAAGAAAACAATGGGGATCCATCATATTACAGCGATTGTAGGGCATCCGCAAGAGAATGTAGATTTTTATGCTGGTGTATTAGGGTTACGTCTAGTAAAACAAACAGTGAATTTTGATGATCCAGGTACGTACCACCTTTATTTTGGTAATGAAGGAGGAAAGCCTGGAACGATTATAACGTTTTTCCCATGGGCAGGTGCTCGCCAAGGAATTATTGGAGACGGTCAAGTAGGAATTACTTCATATGTCGTACCAAAAGGTGCAATGGAGTTTTGGGAAAAGAGACTAGAAAAGTTTGATATTCCATATACAAAGGTGACTCGATTTGGAGAGCAGTATTTAGAATTTGATGATCCTCATGGTTTGCATATAGAATTAGTTGAAAGAGAAGAAGGCGAATTAAATAATTGGACTTTTGGAGAAGTTACACCTGAAGTAGCAATTAAAGGATTTGGCGGCGCTGTACTTTTATCTGCACAGCCTCAAAAAACGGCTGAATTGTTAGAGCATGTTATGGGTCTTGAGAAAATTGGAGAAGAGGGTGAATTTGTTCGATTACGTTCTTCTGCTGACATCGGAAATATTATCGATTTGAAAGTATCAACAATCGGTCGTGGCCAAATGGGCGTTGGTACAGTTCATCATATTGCTTGGAGAGCGAGTGACGATGCTGATCAGCTAGACTGGAAAGAGCATGTGTCTCGTTTTGGATATCATGTAACTCCTGTACAAGACCGAAATTATTTTAACGCAATTTATTTTAGAGAACACGGCGAAATTTTATTTGAAATCGCAACAGATCCTCCTGGTTTCGCTCATGATGAATCGTTAGAGACGATGGGTGAGGAATTAAAGTTACCGGAACAATATGAACAACATAGAAAACAGATTGAACAAACGCTTTTACCATTTGAAGTGAGAAATTTAGATTAAAGTGATTGAAAGGGGAAAAGGATTATGATGAAACATGTTTTTCAAAAAGGAAAAGATACGTCAAAACCAGTGTTGTTATTACTTCATGGCACAGGTGGTAATGAATTAGATTTATTACCACTTGCAGAAATAATTGATCCGGAAGCTTCGGTATTAAGTGTTAGAGGTAATGTGTTAGAGCATGGGATGCCGCGTTTCTTCCGCCGATTAGCAGAAGGTATTTTTGATGAAGAGGATTTAATTTTCCGTACGAAGGAATTAAATGGATTTTTAGATGAAGCGGCTAAAGAATATGAATTCGATAGAAATAACATTGTAGCTATCGGTTATTCGAATGGAGCAAATATTGCAGCTAGCTTATTATTCCATTACGAAAATGCGTTAAAAGGTGCTGTGCTGCATCACCCAATGGTACCTAGAAGGGGAATGCAATTAGCAAATTTAGCAGGGAAATCGGTGTTTATTGCTGCTGGGACAAATGACCCAATTTGTTCATCAGCAGAGTCAGAGGAATTGAAGGTACTATTAGAAAATGCAAACGCTAATGTAACGATGCATTGGGAAAATAGAGGGCATCAATTAACAATGGGTGAAGTAGAACAAGCAAAAGAGTGGTATGACAAAGCATTTTAAAAAAGAAGCATCTGCTAACGATTAGCAGATGCTTCTTTTTATTTAAGACTGGATTGCAAGATGAGATGAAGAAAGTGGTAACTGAATATCGACGATAGTACCTTTATTTAATTCACTTGAAATGTGTAACTTACCATGATGTTCTTCAATTATTTTGTAGCATATCATTAATCCTAGTCCGGTACCCTTTTCTTTTAAACTATAAAATGGTTCGCCTAAACGAGAGATACGATTTTCTGGGATACCGCAACCTTCATCGATAATACGTATTAAGATAAAGGAATCTTCTACTGGTTTTGTTTGGATTAAAATATTTCCGCCATTTGGCATTGCTTCTATAGAATTTTTTAATATATTTATAAAAACTTGTTTTAATTGGTTACCATCACATTGAATATCATGTTTGTAATCAAAATGATCCATAATAATATGAACACTATGCATAATAGCAGTCGGTAAAATAAATGTGACTACCTCTTCGATTAAAGTTTGTATGTTACAAGTTTGGATAGACAATACTTGTGGTTTAGACATTGCCATAAATTGACTCGTGATAGATTCCATTTGTGAAATTTCACTTAACATCACATCGACATACCATTTATTTTCCGCATTTATTTCAGGGAGTAGTAATGTTAAAAAACCTTTTAGAGAAGTGAGCGGATTTCGAATTTCATGGGCAATTCCAGCTGTCAGTTGTCCGACTACTGCGAGCTTTTCTGATTTTCGTAATAGCTTTTCAGTTTCTTTTAGCTCGGTAACATCTCTTCCCATCACGATAAGACCTTTACGGGAACCGTCGGGATGATAAAGAGGGACTTTTGATATACTTAAGATTAGGTCGGAATCTTCCCTATGTATAATAAATTCTTCTCCGTGAAGAATTTGCCTTTGTTGCCATGCGAGTTCATCAACTTCTTCACAGTGTAAAAAACCTTCTCGGTACGCTTCGTTATATTGAATGAGTTCACTATCTTTTTTCCCATGGTAAGGTACATGATGGAAATTGAAGCATGTAAGGGCGTAGTCATTTGCTTCAAGCCAGCGACCTTCATGATCCTTAAATATAACAAAAGCAGGCATTGCATTCATTAATGTACGTAATCTTTTCTCGCTTTCTTTTAACCTTTTTTCAATTCTTTCTGATTTTTCAAGAGGTTTCATTATTGCATATACACCAGTTAACCGATTTTTTGAAAAGATAGGAACTAGTTTTGTTATGACATCTAGTAAATATCCGTCTTTATGATAAATAGATAGGATATACTCTTGTTGATTGTCCGCTTCAGTAGTTTTTATATATTGTAATACTTGCTCAGAAATATGAGCTTCTAAAATAGAGGTAATGTTTTTACGTTCTAATTCTAAAGAAGTGTAACCAAGTATTCTTTCAGCAGAAGGATTGATATGTAGAATAGATCCCTCTAAATTGAGTGAAATAATACTATCAGGATTGTGTTCGAACAGAGATGCGTACATTTCTGTTAATGAACGATCATGCATATGTTTTTGCAAACGTCCAGAAATATTCGAATGACGTTTTCTTTGAGTTGATGAATATTTTTTACGACTCATAATATTTCCTCCGTACAATTATCATCTAAAAAGATTTGTCTATTCATAACTATAATATAGGTATGGCCTATATTTCTATAAAAAACGAAGTTGCAGAATTAAATTTATTTTCTTTTTTTTCTGAAAACATAAAATGCAATAATAAGAGAATCTTATATCGCTTTATTATTTTTTTGTAAGTTACATTGAAATGCTTTCGTTATAACATAAGGATAGAGGAGGGGATGGAAAGTGAAAAGTTATATTAGAGGGATTGATCATGTGCAAGTAGCTGCGCCTGTAGGGTGTGAAGAAGAGGCGCGTGATTTTTATGGGAATAAAATAGGTATGGAAGAAATTCCAAAGCCAGAAGAGCTGAAAAAACGAGGTGGATGTTGGTTTAAGTGTGGAAATCAAGAAATTCATATTGGTGTCGAGCAGAACTTTACAGCAGCTAAAAAGGCTCATCCAGCTTTTTATGTGAATGAAATTAATGAATTTAAGCAAACGTTGATAGAGCAAGGGGTTAAAGTGATTGATGATTATGCACGACCAGATGTAATTCGATTTTACGTGTCAGATCCATTTGGAAACCGAATTGAATTTATGCAAAATAAAGACTAGGTGGATTCCCACCTAGTCTTTAGCCTCTTCTGAAAAGTCCTAACACTTCTACAGTTTCTGTAATATTAACGAATGCATTCGGGTCGATTTCAGAAATTGTTAGTTTCATACTTGCTAATTCTTCACGAGAAACGACTGTCATAAGCACACGTTTTTTCTCGCTTGAATAAGCACCTTCGCCATCAAGTAATGTGATTCCACGTACAACAGTTGAAAGAAGCTGTTTTTTCATTTTTTCTGCTTCATTTGTTACAATCATAAGTGTCACTTTACGATGTTTTGTATGAACAGCATCAATTACTTTACCAGTTACATAAATAGAAAGTAAGCTTGTAAGTGCAACATCCCAAGTGAAGAAGAATCCTGCGATTATTACAACAACTGTATTTAAAACAATAAGAAATCCGCCAAGTTTAATGTCTCGCTTGCGGGATAACAGCATACCGATAATATCAAACCCACCCGTGGATCCATTACAGTTAAAAACAAGACCAATACCAGCTCCGGCGATGACACCTCCGAAGATAGAAGATAAAAGTGGGTCTGTTGCTACGACTTTTACTGGAACGTAGTATAAGGCAACAGATAAGACAACTACAGAGACAACTGTGTTGAAAATTACTTTTTTTCCAAGACCTATGTACCCTAAAATAAGGATAGGTAAGTTTAATACAAAGTTAATAATACCTGTGTTTACAGGGGTTACAATCCCTAAAATAATGGCAATTCCGCCAATTCCACTACTTAAAATTTTGTGGGGGATAAGGAAAAGATTAAAGGCAATCGCAATAATAATAGAACCAATAATAACACCAAGAAATCTGACCATTTCTTTCCCGTCCTTCACTGAAAAATTCATATTATTTCAAGATTATATATGATATTGAAAGTTTTAGGGAAAAACAGTTTATTTCGGAAAATTAGATTAATCAAAAGAATTCGAGTATTTCATAATTTGAAAGGGGATACAGATATGAGGATAAAAACGTATCAACAGAAAAGCCCGTTAAAACATGAATGTGAGGATTCCTATTTTTGTAATGAGAATAAAAAGATGTATGGTGTATGTGATGGTGCAACACCCCTCGTTCCGTTTCAGGATGAAAAGGGACATAATGGAGCATACATCGCTTCGCATTTATTTGCAAGTTATTTTACTTCATTACGCGAAAATCATAGTTTACAAGTTTCAGTTGCAAAAGCAAATGAAGCACTGCAAAACAAAATGCTGGAATATAAAGTAGATACGGAAAAGAAAGAGCATTTGTGGTGTACATGTATTGCGGCAATTCAAATAGATGGTGAGAAAATTGAATATGCACAGCTTGGGGACTGTATGATTGTCGTAACTTTTCAAAATGGAATGATGCAAGTAGTAACGAAAGACACAGTTAAAGGAATTAGTAAACGAGCAAAAAAGAAGAGGGAAGAAGATCGTAAGAAAGGTTTATCTGTGCCAGAAGAACATATTTTTCAAGATGTTCGAGAACAGTTAAAGTACAATCGTTTTCTTGCAAATATGCCAAATGGTTATTCAGTTGCAAATGGAATGAAAGAAGCGATACATTATTTACAACATGGTGAATTACATATAGATGAAGTAAGTGGGATTTTTATTTGTTCAGACGGGTTATTTCACCCAGATTGGTCATTAGAACAAACTGTTGCATATGTAAGAAAGAATAGTATAAATGAGTATGTAGCAATCATTGAAGAGCTGGAAGGGGAAAAGAGAATAAGACCAGATGATAAAACGATTATTATGATTGATTTTTAAGAGGAGGCAGTTCAAATGGAAATTAAACGTGTCAATCTAACATTTCAAGATGAATTAGTTCCTTTAGAAAAAGTAAATAAACTTATTATTCACCATACAGCTGAAGATGGATGGGATGTGTATAAAACGCATGAATTTCATCAAGCTGTAAGAGGGTGGAGTGGGATTGGTTACAACTATTTTATCGAAGAGGACGGAATTGTAGTGGAAGGGCGAGGTTTACATATTGGAGCGCATGCGAAAGATCATAACCGTCATACAATTGGAATATGTATGACGGGAAATTTTGATAAATACGATCCAACTCCTGCACAAGTGAATGCATTATATTCTTTATGTAAACTGTTTATGAAGCAATTTGCTGTAAAGGAAGAAAATATACTCGGTCATAGGGAGTTAGAAGGAGTTACAAAAAGCTGTCCTGGTAATCGTTTTTCTATGGTAGAGTTAAGGAAGGTACTATCTTAAATATAGAGGAGTAACGAATGATGATGAATATAAAAATACCAAATGATAAAAAAGAAGAGCTGGTAGCACAAATTCAGCAATTTTTTATGGAAGAAGATTTAGATGAAATTGGACGTTACCAAGCAGAGCGTTTAATAGAAGAAATGATTAAATTAGTTGGACCATTTGCATACAATCAAGCAATTGGAGATGCAAGAAAGCTTGTAAGTGAGAAATTAACGAATATCGAAGAAGATTTATACGTGCTAGAGAAGAATGAAGGAAAATAAAAAAAGAGCCGATGGGCTCTTTTTTTATTTGATTGATAGCAAAAAAACATGGAGAAAACACGGAAAGGACATTGAAAATACACCTTTTATTTTTAGAATATTCTTAGTTTTAAAATACTTCAGAAAGGAAGATTGTAATGAGATTAACGCCAAGAGAAATTGATAAACTGCTAGTAGTTGTTGCGGCTGATTTAGCTTATCGACGAAAGGAGAGGGGGCTTAAGTTAAACTATCCAGAAAGTATCGCTATTATTACGTATGAAATTTTGGAAGGAGCAAGAGATGGTAAAAATGTAGCGGAATTAATGGAGCTTGGAAAAACCATTTTAAGTGCTGAAGATGTTATGG
Source organism: Bacillus cereus (assembly GCF_002567495.1). Taxonomy (GTDB): domain Bacteria; phylum Bacillota; class Bacilli; order Bacillales; family Bacillaceae_G; genus Bacillus_A; species Bacillus_A cereus_AQ. The sequence continues at coordinate 61,416 of NZ_NVAP01000002.1, forward strand.
ATGGTATTGCAGACATGATATCAGATATTCAAGTTGAGGCAACTTTTCCTGATGGAACAAAATTAGTAACTATTCATCAACCAATTCATTAAAGGAAGTGAATGTTATGATTCCAGGGCAATATATCCTTGCGAAAGAAGACATAGTATGTAATGGAAATAAAAAAGCAACGAAAGTCAAAGTGCTAAATCAGGGAGATAGACCTATTCAAATTGGATCTCATTACCACTTTTATGAAGTGAATGAGGCATTAAAATTCAATCGCAGTGTAGCAATTGGACAACATTTAAATATTCCAGCAGGTACAGCAGTAAGATTTGAGCCTGGTGATGAAAAAACGATTGAATTAGTTCCATATGCAGGGGAACAAGAAGTATATGGATTTAAAAATAAAGTGGATGGCGATATTCAATCTTACACAAAAAGAGGGAGATAGCATGAGTTTTAAGATGTCACGTAAACAATATGCTGATTTATATGGTCCAACTACAGGAGATTCTATTCGTTTAGCGGATACACAATTATTCGCACATATTGATTGGAATGCCACTGTATATGGTGATGAGGCTGTCTTTGGTGGAGGAAAATCAATTAGGGATGGTATGGGACAAAATTCACAACTTACAAGAGAACAGGGGGTTGTGGATGTTGTTATTACCAATGCAACTATTATTGATTATACAGGAGTATATAAAGCGGATATTGGTATAAAAGATGGAAAGATTTCAGCAATAGGTAAGAGTGGTAATCCTTCAGTTATGGATAACATTGATATCATCATTGGAACATCAACGGAAGTAATTTCTGGTGAGCGGAAAATCGTTACAGCTGGAGGTATTGATACACATGTGCATTTCATATCCCCACAACAAATTGATACAGCATTAGCTTCAGGTATAACAACTTTAATTGGTGGGGGAACAGGACCGGCAGAAGGGACTAAGGCAACTACAATAACACCTGGATCTTGGAACTTAAGAAAAATGCTAGAAGCAGCAGAAGCTTTTCCTGTAAACCTTGGGTTTTTAGGGAAAGGAAATAGTTCAAGTCTACCTGCCCTGGAAGAACAAATATTTGCAGGGGCTATCGGATTGAAAATCCATGAAGATTGGGGAGCGACTTCTTCAGCAATTAATCACTCGTTACAGATTGCTGATAAATATGATATTCAAGTCGCTATTCATACGGATACTTTAAATGAATGTGGTTTTGTGGAAGAAACGATAGAAGCTATTGATAATCGTGTTATTCATACGTACCACACTGAAGGAGCTGGAGGTGGGCATGCACCAGATATTATAAAGATTGCTGCGCTGAATAATATTTTACCATCTTCAACGAACCCGACCTTGCCATATACAGTGAATACGCTGGATGAACATTTAGATATGCTCATGGTATGTCATCATTTAAAAGCGAATATTCCAGAAGATGTAATGTTTGCAGATTCAAGGATTCGAAAAGAAACAATCGCGGCAGAGGATATTTTGCAAGATCTAGGGGTTTTCAGCATGATTAGCTCTGACTCACAGGCGATGGGAAGGGTTGGCGAGGTTATTATTCGCAATTGGCAAACTGCCGATAAAATGAAAAAGCAGATTGGTAGTTTAGAGGGAGATAAAGAATATAACGATAATAATAGAATTCAACGTTATATAGCTAAGTATACAATTAATCCAGCTATTACACATGGGATTTCAGAATATGTTGGCTCTATTGAAGTAGGAAAGTATGCAGACCTTGTAATATGGGATCCACAATTTTTCGGTGTTAAGCCAGATATGGTTTTGAAAAACGGGATGGTAGTGATGGCATTAATGGGAGACGAGAATGCTTCGATTCCTACCCCACAACCATATTATGAAAAAAAGATGTTTGGTGCATATGGAAAAGCAGTACAGTCAAGTTCGATTACATTTGTATCGAAAGTAGCTTATGAGAATAATATTAAAGAAAAATTAGGTTTAAATAAAGTTGTATTACCTGTTAAAAATACGAGAGAGATTTCGAAGCAAGATATGAAACTAAATAATGCAACACCAAAAATTGAAGTAGATCCGCAGACATATGAAGTTAAAGTTGATGGACAAGTAATCACGTGTGAAGCAGTAGATATACTACCTATGGCTCAAAGATATTTTTTATTTTGATATAACGGGGGAGATAAAATGATTATTGAAAAAATTAATAACAACGTATGTAATATGAATGATTTCTCAAATACAAAAAAGCATCTTGATAAAATATCGATTTCTAGTGAGCTTTTACTGAAGAGGGTTCAGAAATTATATTCAGAATCTGGTTTTGAAATTGGGGTGTCTTTAGATAGTGGAGAAACATTAAAGAACGGTGATATTTTATATGAAGATGAAAATCGAATTGTATATATTGAAGTATTACCAGAAGAGGTGATTGTAATTACTCCAACATCAATAAAAGAAATGGGAATTATTGCTCATAACTTAGGGAATAGACATTTACCAGCACAATTCGATGAAGGGTGCATGATTTTGGCAAATGACTACTTAGTAGAAGATTTACTTAAAAAGGAAGGTGTTCCTTATCAAAAAGAAAATAGAGTATTACCAAAACCGTTCAAGCATGCTTCACACAAACATATTTAACCTACTTAACCTACTCCAAATTAGTGATTCGAACTTCCCGACAGGAAGTTTTAGTCACTCTTTTGGATTAGAAACGTTTATTCAAGAGGGACAAGTTACAAATAAAGCCGAATTTTTCAAGTGGGTTAATCGATATATAAAAGTCCAATTAACATACACGGACGGCTTAATTTGCAAATATACTTACGAAGCAATTAAGACTAATGAGGGAGAACAAATTACATTTTTAGATGATTTAATAACAGCACAAACATTGCCTTTTGAATGTAGAAAAGCAAATAGAATGATTAGTAAAAGTACTTCTAAATTATTGTGTGAATTGTTCTCATTTGTAAATTTAAATATATATAAAGAAAATATTATGGGTAATAAATTACAAGGTCATCCGAGTATCGTATACGGAATATTAGGGGCGGAATTGAAAATGACAATAGAAGAAACGCTCTTAGTTTTCTTATACTCAAGTGTTGGCAGTATAATTCAAAACGGTGTGAGAGCCATTCCTCTTGGACAAACAGATGGTCAAAAACTATTACAAGAATGCCATGAATTAATCTGTGAATCTATTGATAGAATTCAAATACTTTCATTAGAGGATTTTGGATTGAATGATCCTGAATTCGAAATAAATCAAATGCAACATGAAGATGTAAATGTAAGGGTCTTCATGTCATAGGGAGGAAAAAATAAAATGATAAAGCCTATTAGAATTGGTATCGGTGGCCCAGTAGGTGCTGGGAAAACAATGTTAGTTGAAAAGTTAACAAAACATCTAAATACGGATTATGAAATTGCAGCAATTACAAACGATATTTATACGAAAGAAGATGCAAAGATTTTATTGAAAACAGGTGTTTTACCAGAAGATAGAATTATTGGTGTAGAGACAGGAGGGTGCCCGCATACAGCAATTCGAGAGGACGCTTCTATGAATTTTGAAGCAATTGAAGAACTTATGATTAGACATAATAATTTAGATATTATTTTTATTGAAAGTGGGGGTGATAATTTAGCTGCCACATTTAGTCCGGAGCTAGTGGATTTTTCAATTTATATTATTGATGTGGCACAGGGAGAAAAGATTCCGCGTAAAGGTGGACAAGGAATGATCAAATCTGATGTATTTGTGATTAATAAAACGGATTTGGCACCTTATGTAGGGGCTGATCTTGGAGTTATGGAGCAGGATACGAAAAATTACCGACATAATAAACCATACTTTTTTACAAATTTGAAGGATGAGGAAGGTTTACAAGAATTAATAAATTGGATGCGACAAAACATTATGTTAGAAGGATTGAAAAAATGAAATCCCCTACTGGTGTCTTAAATATTGATGTGATGGAAAAGAGACATAAAACCGTACCTATTAAGGTTTATCATAAAGATGCCTTAAAAGTAACGCAGCCAATATATTTGGACGAGTATGGTAGAGCATATTACTATATTATGAATTCTGGTGGAGGCTATTTAAAAGGAGATTTCTATTCTATAAATATAAATGTTGGTAAAGATGCGAAAACATATATAACAAGCCAATCGGCAACGAAAGTTTACAAGACTCCAAATAGTTATGCTTTGCAAGAATTGAATTTTTATATTGGTGAGAATGCTGTTATGGAATATCTACCAGACCCGTTAATTATGTACAAGGATGCAGCATATAAGCAAATAACAAATATATATATGCAAAATAATTCTACATTGATTTTATGCGATTCAGTTACGCCTGGTTGGTCGCCAAATATGGAGAAGTTCACATACCAATATTTTGATTCGTTAACAAAAATATATATGGAAAATAAACTTGTAGTATACGATCATCTATTGCTAAACCCTTTCAAAGAGTCGTTAGATCAAATGGGAATATTAAATCAATATTCCCATTATGGTACTTTCATAGTTATTAATGAGAACATTACAAATGATTTAATTACAGCATTGAAAACATCACTTTCTAACACTAACAATATGAAAATTGGAATATCTTCTACACCATGTAAAGGCTTTGTCATACGCATACTTAGTCATAATACAGAGGATATGGAGTCTATATTTTTTCAGTGTCATCGTTTTGTTAGAGAGAATTGTCTACATGAAGAATTAACATCCTATCGAAAATATTAAGTAAGAGAAGGGGATACTATGACTAATGTGGGATTATTGTTTGTCGGTGCAGTTCTATTTATGAATTCACTAGCAGCTTTTAAACTCATTGATAGCAAAAGTGTAGGATACTTTAATTTATTTGTAGGGGCATTACAAACTTTGACACCATTATATTTATTATTTACAGGAAGTCAATCCGATGAGTGGACTATCCTATCTAATGGAACTATTTTTTTATTTGGTTTTACTTATTTATATGTTGGTCTTACGAATATATTAAAACTTGATTCTTCAGGTGTAGGTTACTATTCTCTTTGGGTTGCTATCATTGCAACGGTTATGGGAATAGTGAATCAATTACATGAGAGTGGAAGTCTACAAAGTACAATAATTTGGTTCTTTTGGGCATTCCTTTGGTTTTTATTTTTCCTACAAGATGGATTGAAAAAGAAGATTCATATTTATGTAGGTATTGTTTGCTTCGTTGAATCCTGGATTACTGCAACAGTACCAGCTCTGTTAACACTTACAAATCATACAGACGTGTTAAATAATTTTGTAATTATTTTAGCGACTATTATAACGATTGTAGTTTTTATTATGGCACTTTTCTTTTTCAAAAGTATTCAATTTAAAGTAGAAAGGGTTAGTAACTATGTGGAAAAGTGAACTGAAAAAGGCAACTAACTTTTTTGTTATTATTATATTTCTTCATGTGCTTGGAATTCTCTTATTATTACCGGCACTGTATAAAGGTAATAGCATAATCGGAATGGCTATTATTGCATATTCTTTAGGATTGCGTCATGCGTTTGATAGTGATCATATTGTTGCAATTGATAATACTGTTCGGAAATTAATTGAAAAAGGTAAAAACTCACAGGGGGTGGGATTTTACTTCTCACTAGGACACTCTACGGTAGTATTTGTGATGATTGTATTAATTGCTTTAATTGGAAAAACTGCAAAACATGGAATGGAGAGTTTTTCAACTATAGGCGGTATTATCGGCACAATCGTTTCTAGTACATTCCTTATTATTATCGGTCTTACCAATCTGTTGTACCTTATTAAAGTGTTACGAAGTCACGAGGACAAACAGCCAGAAAACTTAGGGTTTATATACCGTTTCACGCAGCGCTTATTTACGTTTATTGATAGTCAGAAGCAATTGTATATGATTGGTTTTTTATTTGGGCTTGGTTTTGATACAGCGAGTGAAATTGGATTAATTGCTCTTTCTACAGTAACCGCAACAAGTCAATCTATTCCACTTGTCAGTATATTTGCTTTTCCTATTTTGTTTGCTGCAGGAATGTCATTGATGGATACATTAGATAGTACATTCATGAATACGAATTATAAGTGGGCAATGGAAAATAGTCGAATAAGAAATTCATATAATGTATTAATTACCTCAATATCTGTTATAACGGCTTTTTTAATAGGGGGATATCAACTACTATCTTTGCTTATTGAAAGCTATAATTTACAGGGACCGTTTTGGAATCTCATACAGGTAGTTAATTTTGATTATCTGGGTATATGTCTTGTTTTATTCTTTATTATTTCTCTTATTATTTTTGCTGTATGGAATAGAAATGTCTTTAAAGAACCACTTACAAAGAGTATAGAGAAATAAAAATATATCGTATATTATTTGGTTCATTATATATAAAGTAAAATAAAAAACACGTTAGATGAAAATGCATCTAACGTGTTTTTTATTATTTATGTTCCTTATATTCATGTACTTTTTCTTTCACATTACCGACTGTATCTTTAGCAGTGCCTTTCACCTTATCCCATTTTCCTTCGGCTTGTAATTTTTTATTGTCAGTTACTTTCCCGACAACTTCCTTTACTTCGCCCTTTACCTTATCGATGGCACCTTCTACTTTTTCTTTTAAACCGTGTTCGTGCTTAGTCATACATTTCTCCTCCTTGTAGTTTGATTAGAATTCTCTTTTCATATTGCAAGTTGAATGATGTATCTAGTAATAGCGTAACAAATTTAGTTTGAATATTCAAATGATTAATGGGATAGAAAAGAAATTGTCATAAAATGTATACATTCGTAATGGAAAGAAAAAGAAAGTAAATTATATGTCTTTCGCAGTCCATATTGATTTTGTATAAGCGATTTTCATATGAGCACGTTCCATATTATTTTGACTGCCGCTACCGAACCTTGCTTGTCCAACTAGTAAATTACAATGGGATTCAATAGCTGTCTTAATCCGTTTTTGAATTAATGCAGTATGACAGCCTTTACGCTGAAATTCTGGCAAAGTAGCAGAAGCAGCTAGTGATGCGATACCTTTATGTATATAGAGTACACCGATACTGGCTGGTGTGTTTTGGACTTCGGCTATGAAAAAATGCCACCCGGGTTTATTGTAAAGAATTTCGTTATTTTGGCGAACACCATCTTTTGTAAAGGATGGCATGTTAAATCCACGTACATATATATCTGCAAAAATATCAAACTCATTTTCTTTCAGTTTGAGTACTGTAATTTTAGAAGGAAGAAGGGATGAATCTTCTTTCGGTATACTATATAAAGCGGTATGGAAGCCCGATTGATAAAATCCTTTTTGAGATAAGTATTGAAATAATTCAGTTGTACCTTGAGCGGGTGTAATTTCAAATCGGCAAGGAATTTGTAGTGATTGATAATAAGAGATGATTTCATCTATCTCATCTGTATTTGTAAATGTAATACCTTTTACCGTATTAAAAGCAGGACCAGCAATTGTTTTTGATGAAAAGGCAGTGGCGTTCCCGAATTTTTTCATTTGTATTTGCATTGGGTTTCCACTTGTTGCTTGTAGTAGCGCTAATCTAGAAGAAAGCATATGTATTTCTGCGTTTTCTATTTCTTGTGCCGTATTGAGCGTCATAATTGTACGCATAAAATTCCTCCGTTAATTAATATATTTCATAGTACATATACGATGTTTGTTCTGAGATTCCTGTTGAAATGTAAGAGAATAAGAGGTTTTTTGGAAGGGAAATGGAAGCGAACTGTCGAAGGGAGTGGAAACAGATTAAAGGTGGTGCTCTCATGAAACAGAAAGACGTGCAGACATGCTCTAATTGTGGTTCTCATAACATAGGAGAAGGTGAGTTTGTCGGTTATGCACAAATACGGAAAAAGGAGACGATGTTCACATCTTCACCAGTAGATGCTTATATTTGCACAGACTGCGGGAATATCCTTTTATTAAAAGTACGACATTATGAAAAGTTTAAGCAGAAGCCGTTATGATTATTGAGAAGTGTTTTTATTATGGAAGTTAATAGGAGTAATATTTTACATATATATGAGTATGCCTTATATAAAGAGATGACAACTTATACTGTGTGGAAATCGTTGCATGACATACAAAAATGTATAGAAGAAATTGTGAATCAATATGAGGATGAAAAATTAGTCCTCATGGAATACTTTATATCGAAAACTCCTTTAAATAAATAAGGAGTTTTTGGTTTTTATTACAATAATAACCTTTAATTGCTATAATTAGTTATTGAGAGGGTTTGTTTTATTTAGGCCATAATCATAGAAGAAAAGTAGCTAAATCGTATATAAAACCGCTAAATAACACAATCGCAACCGTAAGTTGACAAAGTGCAACCGCAGGAAGATAGAGAGCTGGGCAATGTTTACATACAATTTAGTTAAGAAAACGAAGGGGGACACACATATGGGATTTGGTGAAAAGCTTTTTAAATTAAGAAAGGAAAAGGGTCTTTCTCAAGAAGCATTAGCTGAAAAATTAAACACAACAAGGCAAGCGGTGAGTAAATGGGAAAACGGTCAAGGTTTTCCTGAAACTGAAAAGTTAATAATGATTGGAAATGTTTTTGAAGTATCACTCGACTATTTATTAAAAGAAACTGCAGAGCAAAGTAATGAAAATGTGGATGGCTATTATGTAAGTCAGGAAATGGCAGAAGGGTATATAGTGTACGGGCAAAAGATGTCAAAATATATCGCGTTAGGATTTAGTTTGCTTATTTTATCTACAATACCATATTTAATATTTAAAGAAAATGCAACAATGTCGACATTCCTTGTCATTATCATTGCTGTTCTTGGAATTGGAGCAATGATGGCACCTGTAACGATAGAAGAGAGTCGATACAATGTATTGAAAAAAGAAGAACTACTATTTGATCAAAACTTCTTAAAAGAATTGACAAAAAGATATGCGATTATTAAGAAAAAGTATGTGGCAGTAGTGATCGTTGGATTTTGTTTTATTGCAGCAGGAGCGATACCATTTTTATTTGAGAAAAAACGAATCACTTCAGGAGAACTCGTGCAGTACTATCCTTATTGTGTTGTACTTATTGCTATCGGAGTTTATCTTTTTGTTCGTGTGTTAGGAGTATTAGAGGTGTATCGAATTTTAGTAGAAAATAAAGAATATAGTAATCGCCTTATTTTTAAACTGAAAAAGAAAGTGAGAGAAAAAGTGGATAATTTTTAATAGGAGAAAACCTATTTTTATTCGATTTTTTATTAAAAGATAAGATAGGAGTGTAATGATGTCAAATCTTCTAGAAATTAAAAACTTAAGTAAATCATTTGGAAACAAAGTTGTTTTAAGAGATATTTCCTTCAATGTGCCATCAGGGGCAATTGTTGGATTCATTGGTGACAATGGAGCAGGGAAATCAACAACCTTTAAAACAGTACTAGAATTGATTTCTAAAGATAGTGGTACAGTCAAAATATTTGGTGAAGAAAATATAAATAAAGATGCCAAGATTAAGGGGAAGATAGGAGTCGTATTTGATGCTATGAATCTACCGGCTCATCTTACAATAAAGCAACTAAATAAGGTTTTTGAAAAGATGTTTGAATCTTGGGACCAAGATAATTTTTATAGATTAGTTAATACTTTCTCTTTATCTACTAATGAGAAAGTAGGTAAATTCTCGCGTGGGATGTCAATGAAACTAACTATAGCTGTTGCGCTGTCGCATAATGCCAAATTATTAATCCTAGATGAAGCGACGGGGGGGCTTGATCCTTCCTCTAGGGATGGCGTGTTAGAGGAATTAAAAAGTTTTGTGAGTAAAAGTAATGGTGGTATATTACTTTCTTCTCATATTATGAGTGATGTAGAAAAAATAGCTAGCCACCTTATCATTATAAAAGATGGAGAAATTTTATTGAACGAAGAAAAGGATAAGGTTTTAGACAGTTACGCCATTGTGGATGTTGACGTGGAACAACTAGCTTTAATTAATAAAGATATAGTTGTGGCAAAGAGAGACCATGGTTCTTATTACAATGTACTCGTATCAGATGTACATAAATTACCAAGTGGCATTGTTCATAGAACTATCTCGATAGAAGAAATGAGTGTCTTATTAACGAGGAGTGAAAAATAAATGAGAGGTTTGTTATTGACCAACTATTATCTAGTGTATCGAACTTTCTTTATGTTCATGGGAATAGCGATATTAGGAGCCGGATTCATTTTTTATTTTGGTGATGCTTCAATGTACCGTTTAATCGCTATGTTCATTATCTTATTTGCTGCGATTCCTGCACTTGAAGTTATTAAACACGAGAGTAAGTCAGGTTATGAAAAATATGTACTTACTTTACCGGTTACTAGAAGTAATATTGTGCAAAGTCACTACTTTTTCTATTTTTCAGTTGTAATTATTGGTACTTTATTATCATATGGCATATTTTATGTACACGGTCTAGTTTCAGATACACCAATTGATGATAGTATATTTAAGAGTGTTTCTTTAGGGGCTTTCATAATTCTTAATGCCGGAGCAATATCCTATCCACTCCTCTATGTTTTTGGAGCAGAAAAATCTGATGCCATTACAATTGGAGGCGCATGTGGGGGACTTATTACTTATTTTGGATTACAAAGTGTAATTGGCTATCTAATAGAACAATTTCCAATATCAAATTTAAATTCATCTTTATACGTTTCAATTTTATATATGATATTTGGTGTTATCATATATATATTTTCTTTTGTTATTTCGGTATTTATATATCGTAAGAAGGAATTTTAGTATATTTTCTCTTAGTATTTTCTGAATTATTTCCAAAGAAATAATTCAGAAAATACAGAAAAATATCGTAATTATTTGTAGAAGTCTGTTATAATATACAAAAATGAAAACGCTTTAAAGGGGGATGTAATCAGTATGATGATGAATGTACCGCTAACAATTAGTTCTATGATGGAAAGAGCAGAGAAACTGTTTTCGAAGAAAGAAATTGTTTCACGGACACATGATACAGTTACGACGTTAACGTATAAGCAGTTAGGTGAAAGGACGAGAAGACTTTCTAGTGCACTGCAAAAGCTTGGAATTAAAGAAGGCGAACGTGTAGGAACATTAGCGTGGAATCATCATCGACATGTGGAAGCGTATTTTGCTATTCCAGGTATTGCTTCCGTTTTACACACAATTAATATTCGTTTATCTCCTCAACATATTTCATACATTATTCAGCACGCAGAAGATCGAATTCTACTTATTGATGAAGATCTCGTACCACTCGTTGAAAATATTCAATCACAATTATCAACTGTACAAGCCTACATTATTATGACTGATAGAGATGAACTTCCAAATACGACGCTGGAGCCTGTATATCATTATGAAAAGCTATTAGAAGAAGGCGATCCAAATTTCCAATTTGTAAAAGATATTGATGAAAATACACCTGCTGGTATGTGTTATACGTCAGCGACTACAGGAAATCCAAAAGGTGTTGTGTATACGCATCGTAGTACGGTATTACACTGTATGGCACTTGGTTTAGCTGATACAGCAGCTTTATCGGAAAGTGATGCAGCGATGGCAATCGTCCCGATGTTTCATGTAAACGCTTGGGGACTTCCTTTTGCAGCTACTTGGTTTGGATCAAAACAAGTTCTTCCTGGACCAATGTTTACTCCAAAAATTTTATTAGAAATGATTCAATCAGAAAAAGTGACGTTAGCTGCGGGTGTGCCGACAATTTGGCTTGGTGTATTACAAGAGTTAGAAAATAATAGTTACGATTTATCTAGTATGACGAGAATACTATGCGGAGGTGCAGCTGCACCAAAAAGTGTTATTAAAGCATTTGAACAGAAATACAATGTTCCGTTCATACATGCATATGGTATGACTGAAACGAGTCCACTCGTAACACTTGCACGTTTAAAAAGTTATGAAACAGAATTATCGTATGAAGATCAACTAGAAATCCGCTCAAAACAAGGATATCTTGTACCTGGTGTAGAGATGAAAGTAGTCGGTACAAATGGTGAAGTGAAGTGGGATGGTATGGAGATGGGAGAATTATGTTTACGAGCGCCATGGATCGCTGAAAGCTATTATAACGATGATCGTACTGTCGAAGGTTTTCGAGATGGATGGCTATATACTGGTGATGTTGTCACAGTTGATGAGGAAGGCTGCGTAAAAATCGTTGACCGTACGAAGGATGTTATTAAAAGCGGGGGAGAATGGATTTCCTCAGTTGATCTTGAAAATGCTTTAATGGCACATGATGCTATATTTGAAGCGGCTGTCGTTGCGATTCCGCACCCGCAGTGGCAAGAGCGCCCTGTTGCCTGCGTTGTTCAAAAGAAAAATAGTACGGTTACAAAAGAAGAAATATATGAGTTTTTAAAACCACAGTTTGCGAAGTGGTGGTTACCAGATGATATTGTATTTATGGAAGAAATACCGAAAACATCTGTTGGGAAGTTTTTAAAACAGGCGCTTCGGAAAGAACTTGAGCATTTGCATAAAGAGGAGTAATCGAATTCTTGTTTGTAAACTTAAATTCATTTTCAGTTGACAAAAAAGAAGTAGAAAGATAATATAATTTCTGTAATATGTTATCTGAAAACAATTTAAAGTTTACAAATAGGAGAAGCAAATATGAATACAAAAAACTTAGTTTTCGTCGCTTTATTTAGTTCTATTATGGGAGTGTTAGGGTTAATACCTCCGATTGCTCTTTCTATTACACCGGTTCCAATTACATTACAATCACTTGGTGTTATGCTTGCCGGTGGATTATTAGGATCTCGCCTTGGTGCGTTAAGCCAGGTAATATTTCTATTAGTTGTAGGAGTAGGAGCACCATTACTTTCAGGTGGGCGTGGGGGTCCAGGTGTATTTGTTGGACCAAGTGCAGGATATTTACTTGGTTATATCATTGGAGCGTTCGTCATTGGTTATTTAATTGAGCGTTTACGTGAAGTTTCTATTATAAAAGTATTATGTATTAATATAATTGGTGGTATTTTCGTAGTTTATGTATTTGGTATTACTGTACAAGCTTTCTTAATGGATGTTTCTGTATGGGAGACAATGAAAGTGAGTGCTGTATTTTTACCAGGGGATTGTATAAAAGCAATTATTGCGGCAGTTCTCATAACAAAATTACATCGTTCATTGAAACACATTATTACGCCCGCTCTAAAGAACGGGAAATATACAAATGCGGGATAAGAAAGAGAAGAAACACGTTCATTGCGTGTTTCTTTTTATTATTTTGTAAAGAAAGGATATCTCATATGGGAATTACGAAAGAATATAAAAAGTATGCCTCTTTACAACCGAATAAAATAGCGATTAGAGAAAATAATAGAGTATTAACATATAAAGAATGGTTCGAGTCGGTTTGTAAAATAGCAAATTGGTTACGCGCAACAGAATCGAAGAATAAAACAATAGCAATCATGTTAGAAAATCGTATAGAGTTTTTACAACTATTTGCGGGTGCCGCTATGGCCGAATGGATTTGTGTGCCATTAGATGTGAAATGGAAAAAGGATGAACTAAAGGAAAGACTAGCAATTAGTAATCCAGATATGATTGTGGCGGAACGATATAAATTAAATGATATATCAGATGAAGACGGAAGAGTAATTGAAATGGATGAATGGAAAAGAATAATAGAGAACTATCATTCTACAGATCATCCTGCAAAAAGTGTACAAAATGCTCCTTTTTATATGGGATTTACATCCGGATCAACTGGAAAAGCAAAAGCATTTTTACGTGCACAACAATCATGGGTTCATAGTTTTGATTGTAATGTACATGACTTTCATATGAAAAGGGAGGATTCAATTTTAATAGCTGGGACGCTCGTCCATTCTCTTTTCTTATACGGAGCAATTAGTGCATTATATGTAGGACAAACGGTGCATATTATGAGAAAGTTTATTCCGAATCAAGTGTTGGATAAGTTGAAAACTGAAAAAATTTCGGTCATGTATACAGTTCCAACAATGCTTGAATCTTTATATAAAGAAAATAGAGTAATAGAAAATAAAATGAAAATTATTTCATCAGGAGCAAAATGGGAAGCTGAAGCGAAAGAAAAAATAAAGAATATCTTTCCTTATGCGAAAAGATATGAATTTTATGGTGCATCAGAGCTAAGTTTTGTAACAGCATTAGTCGATGAAGAAAGTGAAAGAAGACCGAATTCAGTAGGAAAACCTTGTCACAATGTGCAAGTCCGAATATGTAATGAAGCAGGTGAAGAAGTACAGAAAGGTGAAATAGGAACTGTTTATGTGAAAAGTGATCAGTTTTTTATGGGTTACATATTAGATGGGATTTTAGTTCCAGAGTTGACTGCAGATGGCTGGATGACAGTGCGAGATGTAGGCTATGAAGAGGAAGAAGGCTTTATATATATTGTTGGTAGAGAAAAGAATATGATTTTATTTGGAGGAATTAATATTTTCCCAGAAGAAATAGAAAGTGTATTACATGAACATCCAGCTGTAGATGAAATAGTTGTAATTGGTGTGAAAGATAGTTACTGGGGTGAAAAACCTGTCGCCATCGTCAAAGGAAGCGCTACGAAGCAACAGTTAAAGAGTTTTTGCTTACAACGATTAGCTTCTTTTAAAATACCGAAAGATTGGCATTTTGTTGATAAAATCCCTTATACAAATAGCGGGAAGATTGCTCGTGTTGCAGCGAAAAGTATGATTGAAAATCGGGAGAAAATATATGAATAGAGCAGTTATTGTAGAGGCGAAAAGAACACCTATTGGTAAGAAGAATGGAATGTTAAAAGAGTATGAAGTTCAGCAATTAGCAGCACCACTTCTTTCATTTCTAGGTAAAGGGATTGAGAGGAAAATAGATGATGTCATATTAGGTAATGTTGTTGGACCGGGAGGGAATGTTGCAAGATTATCTGCTTTAGAGGCAGGACTTTGCTATCATATTCCTGGTGTAACGATTGATCGGCAATGTGGTGCTGGTTTAGAAGCAATTCGAACTGCGTGTCATCTCATTCAAGGCGGGGCAGGTAAGTGCTATATCGCCGGAGGAGTAGAGAGTACAAGTACGTCACCTTTTCAAAAAAGAGCACGATTTTCACCTGAAACAATTGGTGATCCTGACATGGGAGTAGCGGCTGAATATGTTGCGGAGCGTTATAACATAACGAGAGAAATGCAAGATGAGTACGCTTGTCTGAGTTATAAGCGGACACTGCAAGCGTTAGAAAAAGGCTATATACATGATGAAATATTTTCTTTTAATGGATTATTAGATGAATCTATAAAGCCAGAAATGAATTTTGAGCGAATCATTAAAAGAACAAAACCCGCATTTTTACAAAATGGTACAGTAACGGCAGGTAATTCATGTGGTGTAAATGATGGGGCATGTGCTGTTCTTGTAATGGAAGAGGGACAAGCCCTAAAGTTAGGTTATAAACCTGTCCTTCGTTTCGTTCGAAGTGCGGTAGTAGGAGTGGATCCAAATCTTCCGGGGACTGGTCCGATATTTGCGGTGAATAAATTATTAAATGAGATGAATGTAAAAGTAGAGGACATTGATTATTTCGAAATAAATGAAGCATTTTCTGCAAAAGTTGTTGCTTGTGCCAAGGAATTGCAAATTCCGTACGAAAAATTAAATGTAAATGGTGGTGCAATTGCACTCGGTCATCCGTACGGTGCATCTGGGGCTATGCTTGTAACACGTTTGTTTTATCAGGCGCAAAGGGAGCGTATGAAGTATGGAATTGTGACATTAGGAATAGGGGGCGGGATAGGGCTTGCGCTATTGTTTGAGAAAGTAGAAGACTAGCAAGGTAACTAGTTTTCTACTTTTTGAGGAACATAGGCATTGCTACCAGGTTTTGCTTTTGTTTCATTCCAAGCAGCGATAGCAGCAACTTTTGATTTTCCTTTATTATTTGGATCTTCGAAAAAGTCGCGAGTAAAGCGATTGTATTCAAACTGCGCGCTAATAGTTGTTTTGTATGTAGGATCTTTTTTTCGTTCGTTTTCTTCATACCAAAACGTTATCGCGTCTTCATATGTTTTTCCAACATTCTCTTTAAAAAACTTTTGAAGAGCTACTGTAAAGCGGAAGTTTGCTCCGATTTTTTCTTTGAAAAAGGAACGAACATCTTCGCTACAGCGGTGATTGTTAGTAATAATCGTTTGAAGAGAAAGGTCTTTATAAGAGAGGGAAGCTTTACTCACCTTTTGAGCAGAACTGTTTTTTAATATTTTACCAGTAGTTAAATAATGTGAGATGCGCTCGGCTATTTCGGTTTTAGAGCCACTAGCTGGTAAACCATGCTCACGACAAAATGCTTGGAGTTCTGCTTTTAACCAATAATAGCTTTGGAAATCTTCAAGAGATATAGATTTTGTTAAAGGTGGATGCATAGATGTAACAACTTCTTTCTTCCATAATTTCCTTTAATTATAAAACGTATGTTCTTTTTATGGAAGGGTTTATTTGTAAGTTTAATGAGAAGAGGAGATTGTATATGGAAAATGTAATGCAAGTTCGTGTTACTGGAATTTTAATTGAAGATGAAAAGTTATTGCTAGTAAAGCAAAAAGTTGCTAATCGGAATTGGTCTTTACCTGGAGGAAGAGTGGAGAATGGTGAAACGTTAGAAGAAGCGATGATTAGAGAAATGAGAGAAGAAACGGGATTAGAAGTTAAAATTAAGAAGCTACTCTATGTTTGTGATAAACCAGATGCTTTCCCGTCTTTATTGCATATTACATTTCTGCTCGAAAGGATTGAAGGTGAAATTACGTTACCTTCTAACGAGTTTGATCATAATCCAATTCATGATGTACAAATGGTGCCAATTATAAAATTAAGTCATTATGGTTTTTCAGAAACTTTTATTACTCTTATCAGTGCAGGTTTTTCGAATGCAGGGAGTTATCAAGGATTGAAACAAAATATTGGCCTATAAATATAGAGGAAGGATAGCATATAGCTATCCTTCACAAAAATATTTTACACCGCCGACTGTAAAGAAGAAACAAGTTGATTTAAAAATTCATCTCCGCTCATAATCACTTTCCCACCGCCGCGAGCACTCTTTTTATTTCCGCCCCCTTTTCCTTCAATTGTAGGAAGAGCATCTTTTAAAAGAGCATTCATATCGAGCGTTACGGTTTTTCCGCAAGCGAGAATACATTGTAGTTTGTCATCATTTTCAATAACGAAATACGTAATTGCATGCTCTTGTTGTTCTGTAATGATAGCTGATAGTTTTGCAATTTCTTGCATAGAACGATCTGTAAATGCTTTAGAAATAAGTAACCCAGCATGTATTTCTATAGACTGTTGCAGTAATTCATTTGCCTCTGCAAATAATAATTTTTCATTCATTGTTTGTATTGCTTTTTCGTTTTCTTTTTGAGAAGTAAGCAGTTGTGCTACTTTTGCCGGAATATCATTCTCGCTACTGTTTAATTGTTTAGAAACATCTTTCATAATTTGTTGCTGTTGTCTCATTAATTTAAGTGTACGCCAACCAGCGATAAAGGTTAATCGTATACCACCTTTATTGCGCTCCCATCCTAATATTTGAATAGGACCAACTTCACCAGTATGTTTCGGATGTGTTCCACCACAGCCGTTGTAGTCGTAATTTTCGATAATAACAACACGTATATTCTCTGTCACAGTTGGTTCTTTACGAAGAGGTAATGTTTTTGCTTCTTCTAAGTCCATCCACTGGATATGAATTGGATGGTTTTCAAAAATGATTTTATTGGCAATTTGTACGGCCTTGTCAACCGTTTCTGTAGGCAAGTTTGCTGTTTCTAAATCAATTGTTATCGTTTCTTTTCCAAGATGGAATCCAATAGTAGGTATGTTGAAATAGTCCCAAAAAGCAGCAGATAAAATGTGCTGAGCTGCATGTTGCTGCATATGATCAAACCGGCGCTCCCAATTGATTTTACCTTCTACGTCTTCTGTGTGTAATTGTTCTGCAATGAAGTGGCGGATTTCTTCGTCGACTTCTTCAACATCAAATACAGTAATACCATTTAAAGTTCCAGTGTCATGTGGTTGTCCGCCACCAGTCGGATAAAATGCTGTTTCGTTTAAAACAACGTATAAGTTACCGTTTTTATCATAATCTTGCTTTATAACTTTAGTAGTAAATTCTTGCTTATAAGCGTCAGTGTAATATAATTTGTGCTCCAATTTTCTTTCTCCTCTCGCATTAACTAGTTTCATTGTAAAGCAATTGAAATTAGTTTCCTAATATTTCAGAAGAAAGAAACTATTTTTAGAATTTTCTTGCTATAATAAGAAGAAAATGCGGGGGTGGAATGAATATGTTATATGAAAATGGCGTAGATAAATTGCTTAGTTTAGGCAGAAATATTTCTGAATTATATCGAGAATTAAACGAAATGACCCGGATTTTAACGGATTGTAATCAAGAAAGTGTGAAGTTTGATCGATTATATGTAAAAGAGTTACTTTGGAAGAAAGAAGATGTAATAGAGAAATATGACCAGCTACTTGTACAACTTTGTATTAATGAATGCTTTGATCTAAAAAGTGTCATTACAGGGGAGTATAAGTATACATATGAAGAAGTAGAAAACATCGTTTTACAATTTAATGAGAAGTATAATGTTGCAATATTAATTAAAGATGTTTGTAAAGAATTACAGTTTACATATGGCATAGATATGGATATAACGAGAACAGCGAGGGTATCAACAGCTCAAGTATAAAAGGGAAAAGAAAGCAGATCCTTTGCTTTCTTTTTTTATGTAAAAATAGGGAGAGAAGGTTTGAAGATGAAGGGGAAGTTACAAAATATTCATCCGTTAGGAATGACAATTATAATAGGAACTTTATTTGCGAGGTTCGCCACGTCAATGAGTATTCCTTTTTTAGCAATTTATTTAACTACTGTTAAAGGCGTATCAGCTGGAATGACGGGTGCTATTATCGGAATGAGTGCACTTGTGGGAGTGTTTGCTAGTTTTATCGGAGGGAATTTATCAGATCGATTTGGCCGAAGTACGATTATAATATGGTCCATGATCGTTTGGGTGTTTGTATTTATAGGTTTTTCGCTTGCGAATCATGTTTTAAGTTTCTTTTTATTAAATGCTTTGAATGGATTATGTCGGTCTTTTTTTGAACCGACGTCAAGAGCATTATTATCAGATTTAACAAAACCAGAGTATCGTTTACTCGTATATAATTTGCGTTACGGTGCAATAAATGTTGGCGTAGCGATTGGTCCGCTTGTCGGATTGCAGATTGGAAGCGCAAAATCAACAATTCCTTTTTTAGTAGCAGCTGGAGTATACATTCTATATACAGCTATATTAACGTTCCAATTTAAGAAGTACCCAATTGAAAAAAAGAAAGTAAATGCAGAAAAGCCTGTCACAATGTTAAATGCAATTCGCATTTTGCGGAAGGATGTAGTATTTTTAGTTGCCTTAGTCGGTATTATTTTGAGTAATTGTGGTTTTTCTCACTTAACGACAACGGTATCTCAATATTTTGCAAATGCACATATATTTCAGGATGGGGTAAAATTATTTTCATATATGTTAGCTTTAAATGCGATTGTTGTAGTAGTAATTCAATACCCTGTTATTCAAATATGTAAAAAGTATACACCGTTAGTATCCATTATGGTGGGAACTTTATTTGTGAGCGGGGGATTATTTGGCTTTGGAATAGTAGAATCTATGCTAGGTGCTGCAGTCTGTACAATTATTTTTACAATTGGAGAAGTCTTAATGTTTTCAATGACGGATGTATTTATTGATGATATTGCTGTTGCGCATCTAAAAGGAACATACTTCGGAGCGATGGGCTTTTCAGGAATTGGAGCAGTAATTGGTCCGTGGTTTGGGGGAGTACTTCTCGATTACTACGGATATCAAAATGGATTTATTGTCTTTTCAGCGCTAGCTATATTTTCAACTGTAGCATTTCCTGTACTTTTAGTTACAAAAGGTTTATTGAAAAAAAGATATGATAGAAATTGTAATTTAGAAATACATGCGAAATAAAATAGGCCCCAGCAGATGACTGGGGCCTATTTTTGTATTTATTTTACTTCTCAATTTGAAAAAGAACTTTTTTTTCATGTTTATTAGCAACTTCATTTTTGGAAATATGAATGGCTAAATATCCATTCTCTAAGCAGGCTAGCATCTTCTTATAAATGATAGTAGCGGGTAAGGGAATAATCCGCTGCAAAGAAATATTTTTATGAAGTATGCAAATGTTTAGGCCTGTCTCCATCTTTTTAATGAGTACATTTTGTTCAGTTACATTTGGTACATCTGTTTCCAAAATGTATTCTTGTTCAGTTTCACAAAGATCAATATGAATTTGATTTGGAAAACTAAAGTTACTACAAGAATCAGAACAAAATTGATCCATCCATTCTTCGAAACCATCAACATGAAAAAGACAATCCTTCTTTTTCTTGCCCATGTAAGACACCCTCCGTAAAATCTCAATTCATACTATGTTATGCATGAATGAAGTAGGGGTGAAGAATAAATGGAAAAATATAAACATTGTATGTGGCAAAGATAACTAATGTGAATGCTTTGTTTTACATATCATGATGCGCATGTTTTTTTTGGCGTGAATGGTTACGGTTTTTCACTTTATGAGATCCACTTAATGGTTCAGGTTGTCCTTTATTTTCTTTCGTTTCACGATTGTTTTTGCTCATTGTCTGTGACACCTCCTCTTTCTCTTTAGAATGAGAGAAGTTGGTGATTTTATACGAGAATGTTTTTAGAAAAAAAGGTAAAGATAAATGAGACTAACTATTATGGAAAGGGGATTGTATAATGCCATATCATAAAGATAAGCAACAAGCTTTTCAAGCAGCGCAGCAAGGAGTTACACAAGCAGAAAACGCATTTAACAACATTGTAAAAAATGATCCAAACTACGGTCATGATTTAAAAGAGTTACGCCAAGAGGTTCAGGAAGCATATGAACAAATTCAAAATGCATTAGAAGTAGCTTCAGAAACACAACGTCCACAACTTGAGCAATATGAAAATAATCTCCAAAATATTATGCGAAATGTAGATCAATTAGAAAAGTAAATAAGGTTGTTGTTTATTCGACAACCTTGTTGCTTTCATGAATGTTATGTTAAAACAGAAAATTTTTTTAATCGTTTTTTCTTTATTATGCGCAGTACATATATTTCAAGTGGAAAAAGTGGAAGCGAAAATGTTGCTCAGAAAAGAGCTAGAACCAACCGGTTATGTAACATGGGAAGTACCTAATAATGAAAAAATTATTGCCATTACATTTGATGATGGACCAGATCCAACGTATACACCACAAGTTTTAGATTTATTACGTCAATATAAGGCTGAAGCGACATTTTTTATGATTGGATTTCGAGTTCAGCGTAATCCATACTTAGTAAAGCAAGTTTTAAAAGATGGGCATGAAATTGGAAATCATACGATGAATCATTTGTATGCAAATAACTCATCTGATGAAAAATTAAAAAATGACATTCTGGACGGAAAGAAATATTTTGAAAAATGGGTGAAAGAGCCTTTGTTGTTCCGTCCTCCAGGCGGATATATTAACGATGCTGTATTTAAAACAGCTAAAGAAGCCGGTTATCAAACTGTTCTATGGTCGTGGCATCAAGACCCACGTGATTGGGCAAATCCAGGGGTTGAATCCATTGTCAATCATGTAGTGAAAAATGCTAAAAGTGGAGATATAGTATTGTTACATGATGGTGGAAATGATCGTAGTCAAACAGTAGCAGCGCTAGCAAAAATTTTGCCTGAGCTTCACAAACAGGGCTATCGATTTGTAAAGGTTTCGGAATTGCTACGTTATAAACATTAGAAAAAATCCCAAAAGGCAGGTGTACCTTTTGGGATTTTTCGTTACTGGTTTTTTTTACGTTTCTTATTATTTTGTCGCTCTGCAGGAGTTAAATTCTCATTTGCAAATTCTTCGTTATAACCAACACCTTGTCCTTGTGCGGATGCAGCATTCATTCCTGAAATAGTATGATTTGCTTTTCGTTTACCCATTTTATTTCACCTCTATAACATTTTTTGTATGTTGCATGATGAACAGTCCATAGTATGTATGAACTGTAAGTAAACCGCTGATAGAGCACTTTACTTTATGATAATAGTATTCATAAGGAGCATGAAAGCTATTCAAATTTAGAAACATAAAGAAAACTTATGATAATCTATAAGTTTCTTATTATTTACTTATTTAGAAAGTTGTAATAAGATATTATCGTAAGGTATTGAAAAGTTTGTCTACATTTTATATTCAGACAACTTAGTCACGTTTAACAGGGGGGAAACATAATGGTCAAACATAATCCATTTCAATCACGTGCAACTTTCGAAGTAGATGGAAAAACGTATCATTATTATGATTTGAAAGCGCTTGAAAATACAGGGGTTGGCAACGTATCTCAATTACCATATTCCGTGAAAGTTTTACTTGAATCAGTACTTCGTCAAGTAGACGGACGTGTAATCACAGAAGAGCATGTTACAAATTTAGCGAAATGGGGAACGAAAGATGTGCAAGATATCGATGTTCCATTTAAACCATCTCGTGTAATTTTACAAGATTTCACTGGTGTTCCAGCTGTTGTTGATTTGGCTTCGCTTCGTAAAGCAATGGCGGACATGGGCGGAGATCCTGATAAAATTAATCCTGAAATTACTGTAGACCTTGTAATTGACCACTCTGTACAGGTTGATAGAGCGGGTACGGCAGACGCGCTTGCATTCAACATGGACTTAGAGTTTAAACGTAATGAAGAACGTTATAAATTTTTAAGCTGGGCACAAAAATCATTTGATAACTATCGTGCGGTTCCACCAGCAACAGGTATTGTACACCAAGTAAACCTTGAATATTTAGCACCAGTTGTTCATGCTGTGAAAAATGCTGAAGGTGATTTAGTTGCATACCCAGATTCATTAGTTGGAACAGATTCACATACAACAATGATTAACGGTATCGGTGTTCTTGGATGGGGTGTTGGTGGTATTGAAGCAGAAGCAGGAATGCTTGGACAGCCTTCATACTTCCCAGTACCTGAAGTAATAGGTGTGAAATTAACTGGTACACTTCCAAGTGGTACTACAGCAACAGACGTTGCATTAAAAGTAACACAAGTATTACGTCAAAAAGGTGTAGTTGGTAAATTCGTTGAGTTCTTCGGTAATGGACTACAGAGCATGCCTTTAGCTGACCGTGCAACAATTTCAAATATGGCACCAGAATACGGCGCAACTTGTGGATTCTTCCCAATCGATGATATTTCATTAGAATACTTACGTTTAACAGGTAGAGATGAAGAGCAAATTCGCATTGTTGAAGAATACTGTAAAGCGAACGGTTTATTCTATACAGCAGACAGTAAAGATCCAATCTACACTGATCTTGTTGAAATTGATTTAAATACAATTGAATCTAACCTTTCTGGACCGAAACGCCCACAAGATTTAATTCCACTTTCAGATATGAAAGATGCGTTCCACAAAGCCGTTGTAGCACCAGTTGGAACACAAGGACTTGGATTTAATGAGCAAGAGTTCGATAAAGAAGTGAAGGTTACATTAGAAGATAAAGAAGTAACGATGAAAACAGGTGCAATTGCAATCGCTGCAATTACAAGCTGTACAAATACATCAAACCCATACGTATTAATTGGAGCAGGTCTAGTTGCGAAGAAAGCAATTGAAAAAGGACTTGTAGTACCTGAGTACGTAAAAACATCATTAGCACCAGGATCTAAAGTTGTTACAGAGTACTTAGATAAGTCAGGTTTAACAACGTATTTAGATCAATTAGGTTTCCAAACAGTTGGTTACGGCTGTACGACTTGTATCGGTAACTCTGGTCCATTAGCGCCAGAATTAGAAGAATCAATCGCAGCAAATGATTTATTAGTAACATCTGTTTTATCTGGTAACCGTAACTTTGAAGGTCGTATTCATCCGCTTGTAAAAGCAAACTACTTAGCATCACCACCACTTGTTGTGGCATATGCACTTGCAGGTACTGTTGATATTGACCTGAAAAATGATGAAATCGGTAAAGATGCAAATGGCAATGCTGTTTACTTCAATGATATTTGGCCATCAGCTAAAGAAATTGAAGATGTAGTTCAAAATGTTGTTACATCTGAACTGTTCAAGAAAGAATATGCACAAGTATTTAACAGTAATGAACGCTGGAATGAAATCCAAACTTCAAACGAAGCTTTATATACTTGGGATAATGATTCAACATACATTCAAAACCCACCATTCTTTGAAGGGTTATCTAAAGAGCCAGGTGAAGTTGAAACGTTATCAGGTTTACGCATAGTTGGTAAATTTGGTGATTCTGTAACGACAGACCACATTTCACCAGCAGGTTCAATTGGTAAGCACACGCCAGCTGGACGCTACTTATTAGAAAACGGCGTACAACCAGTTGACTTTAACTCTTACGGTTCTCGTCGTGGTAATCATGAAGTTATGATGCGTGGTACATTTGCAAACATCCGTATTAAAAACCAAATCGCACCAGGAACAGAGGGCGGATATACAACATATTGGCCAACTGGTGAAGTAACATCTATCTATGATGCTGCTATGAAATATAAAGAAGATGGAACAGGTCTTCTAGTTGTTGCTGGTAAAGATTACGGTATGGGAAGCTCTCGTGACTGGGCTGCGAAAGGTACTAACTTATTAGGTATTAAAGCAGTAATCGCAGAAAGCTTCGAACGTATTCACCGCAGTAACTTAGTGTTAATGGGCGTATTACCACTTCAATTTAAAGATGGCGAAAGCGCTGAAACATTAGGTCTTGTTGGTAACGAGTCATTTGAAATTCAAATCGACAAAACAGTTAGACCACGCGATCTTGTAAAAGTAGTTGCAACTGATTTAGATGGAAACGAAAAACAATTTGAAGTAGTAGCTCGTTTCGATAGTGAAGTTGAAATTGACTACTACCGTCACGGTGGTATTCTGCAAATGGTTCTTCGTGAGAAAATCGAAGAGTCTAAAGTGTCAAACTAAATAATTGAAATGAACGATAAGGAAGCTGACAATTGTTAGCTTCCTTATTTTATGGAAAGGGATGAAACCATATGGTTTCATCCCTTTCTTTTTACTATAAAAAATGGGGGGAACGTCATGAAAGAGTATAAAAGAATATTGTTACCATTACGACAGGAGAAAATATTAGTTATAGCAGCCATTTGTAGTGGAATTATAGCTGCTATTTTAAACTTATCGCGCCCAATCTTCATGGGGGTAATTGTAGACAATCTTATTCAAAGGGAGTTAAAAGGTGCCTATTTATATATAGCTTTGTTTTCGGGTAGTCGCTTTTTGATGTGGACGAACAATCTTCTATTTGATTATATAAGTTCAAAAGCGAGTCAACGTATATTACAAACGAAACGTATAGAATTATTGCGTCACTATTTCTCATTACCGTTTGAAGAGAGTGAGAAGATTAAGCAAGGAGAGTTAGAAACTTTGGTCGTGTCTGATATTCCGAATTGGGTCAGATTATATGGCTCTATATTAATAGAGTATATACACGCTATTGCCCAATTTATTGGAGCTTTCATAGCATTACAACATATAGATATACAGTTTATATTGTGGGTAACTCCGTTTTTATTTTTAAGTGCAATTGTTCCAATACTGATGGGAGAAAAGGTAAGGGATATTGCAAGCATTGCTCAAAGCAATCAATCGAGTGTTGTAGAGATGGTGTCACAGTTTGTAAAAGGTATACAAGATTTACGGAGTTTACAAAAAGAAAAATGGGCCATTCGCTTATTTAAAGGAGTAACAGCACAATCTTATAAAACAGAAGTAAAGAAGACGATGATGCAACACTGCATTGGAGTAGTTGGAACAGCGATTGAAACAGGAGCATATATCGTTGTTCTCATTATAGGCACGCAAAAAATAATGAAGGGGGAAATGGAAGTTGGTTCAATTGTTGCCGTGTTAGCCACAATTGAACTGCTCTTTTTTCCAGTTCGTTACGTTGGCGATTTATTAATGATGACACAAGTAGCGGCCGCTTCGGCAAATAGAGTTTTTTGTTTTTTAGATAAACGAGCGGCAGATAGTAATGTAGAAAGAGCGATGGGGATGAGGATAACAAATGTTTCATTTCAGGAAAATGATGGAGAGAAATGCAGAATTCATAATATTGATTTGCACATTCGTCCTGGTGAACTCGTTATGATTGTAGGAGAAAGTGGTGCAGGAAAAACAACGCTTTTAAAATTAATGACAGGGTTGTATAAACCAACTAACGGTAGCGTTGTTTATTATGGTAATGAGGCTCGTATGACTACAGTGTGGCAAGAACCTCGTTTCTTTCGGACGACAGTAAAAGAGAATATGTATTTCGGAGAAGAGTATTTAGAAAAACAGTTAGAAAAAAATATTGAACTCGTTAATGTGAAGCCGATAATTAGGGGGATATCTGAAGGGATTCAAACTGTATTACATAAAAGTGGTGAAGAGTTTTCGGGAGGAGAAAGGAAACGTCTTGCATTATTACGTGCCATTGTTTCAAATCCGAATCTTATTATTTTAGATGAACCGACCGCTGGACTAGATCTGGATAATCAAGAAGTAGTTTGGAATATGCTTAAAGGGTTAGGAAGAAATGTAACGAGAATTGTGACAACACATGATGTCGAGAGGGCGATGATAGCGGATCGAGTTGTTGTCATGAATAATGGAATTGTTGTGGAATGTGGGGACCCTAGAGAATTATTAACATATAAGTCGTTTTTCAAAAAGATGTTAATAAAAAGATAAGAGCGACATAGTGCTCTTATCTTTATTCATTCTTATTAAGTTGATACGTATAAGACTCAGTATCGTTAGTACTAAACTCTTTCATTAGAGTCAGTTGGTTTGTATCTGGATTATATTTGAAAATTTTGACCGTATGTTCACTACTTAGAGATGGATTATATTCTTGAATGGCAAATGTATTTTCAGCAATCTGTGTCATATTACTGGTCGAAACATTTTCTATAGAATCATGATTTGTAGAAATTTCAACGACTCTTTCACCATTGAAAAATAAAAGAACAATTACTAAAACAACTAAACATATTCGTATATAACGAAGTTCTTTACTTATAGGATGTTCTCCCAAAATAATAATCCCTCCTATAACTATTGTATAGTAGTGGTGGTAGTCGTCATGAAGACACTAAGAACACCAAGGCCGGCTAATAGGATAAATGAGATTAAAGCGATATAGAGGCAAATACGTCCCACTTGCTTTTTTTCAGGATCTTTACTGAAGAGCGAGATGATCCAAGTAATAATACCGATTGGGGAAATATAAAGCTAAGAATATATAATAGTATTTTTTCAAATAAATTCATAAAAACATCCTCCTTTTTGAAATTTCTATATGTGCAGTTTTCTTCTAATTAATGCTGTCGTTATGTAGGAAAGTACAGAATAAACAGCACTAAAAACGATCCAAGCATCAAAGCTTTGTAAAGCTAGGTGTAAGTCAAATTCAGAGACGATAATGAAAAATATAAAAGGGGCAGTAAAAGAAATAATAATAGCAGCCCATTTAAATTTGTATAGCAAACTGCTCAAACAAATACATAGTAATGGTAAAGTGAAAAAAACGAAAGCGAAAGGGTTGATAAGTAATTGTAAAATACATATCACCTCGCAATTTTTGTATATATTTCTAATTATATGATAAAAAGGTAAATATTTCATTAGAATTACAAATATTCCGATTATTTCGACTGTGAATATTTCCAAGCTCGTCCGTATAAGCTAAAATAAGGTATATAGCATTTTGATGAATGTGTTAAAAGAAGATAAATACGTTAGGGTGATATAAAATGTGGCGGAAGCTTACGATTATTGTAGTGTTACTTTGTTTAGCCGGATATGCAGCTTATGAACAGTTTGGTAAAAAAGAGCAGTCGGTACAAGGAAAACAAGAAAAAAGTGAAGCTGTTATGAAAGAGATGATTGCAAGAAATGGTATTGAAATAGGGAAGGTAGCACCTGATTTTGAATTAGCGAAGTTAGACGGAACAAAAGTGAAATTATCGGACTTAAAAGGAAAGAAAGTGATTTTAAACTTTTGGGCAACGTGGTGTGGACCTTGTCAGCAAGAAATGCCTGATATGGAGGCTTTCTATAAAGAACATAAAGGAAACGTAGAAATTTTAGCAATCAATTATACGCCTTCAGAAAAAGGTGGGGGAGAAGAAAAGGTAAGCAATTTTGCTAAAGAAAAAGGAATTACTTTTCCTGTTTTATTGGACAAGAACATTGATGTAACGACAGCGTATAAAGTAATTACGATCCCAACTTCGTATTTTATAGATACAAAAGGTGTCATTCAAGATAAGTTTATTGGGCCGATGACGCAAAAAGAGATGGAAAAAAGGATTACGAAATTAAAGTAATGGTGAAAAGGTAGAGATGGAAAGTAGCCATTTCTGCCTTTTCTTTTTCAAGTAGTGAAAGCTTCATGATATGATAAAAGAAATATAATTGTTAAGAGATAAAGGAGTGTATGGAGTGGGGAATATATCCTTACCGTTAGATTATGTTGTAATTGATTTTGAAACAACAGGATTTAACCCTTATAATGATAAAATTATTCAAGTTGCAGCAGTGAAATATCGTAATCATGAACTAGTAGATCAATTTGTTTCCTATGTGAATCCAGAACGTCCAATTCCGGACCGAATAACGAGTTTAACGGGTATTACTAATTATCGTGTTTCAGATGCGCCGACGATTGAAGAAGTGTTACCTTTATTTTTAGCATTTTTACATACAAATGTTATTGTCGCCCATAACGCTTCTTTTGATATGCGCTTTTTGAAAAGTAATGTAAATATGCTGGGGCTGCCCGAACCTACAAATAAAGTAATTGATACTGTATTTTTAGCAAAGAAATACATGAAGCATGCGCCTAATCATAAACTTGAAACGTTAAAACGAATGCTTGGAATTCGTTTAAGCTCCCATAATGCATTTGACGATTGTATTACATGTGCTGCTGTTTATCAAAAATGTGCATCTTTTGAAGAAGAAGGACAGAGAAAAGTAAATAAGGTCTTACTCGATGAAACCGTAGTATACGAAGCGGTGAAAGAAATGCTTGCCCGTAATAAACGTAATGTAGAATGGCTACGTTGTATGAATGTAGGAAGTTATTTAGATATAAAAGCTTTTTATCCAGTTATGAGATTAAAGGTAAAAGGGCGAAAGAAATATGTATTAACAGAGATATTAGAAGATGATGTGAAAGAAA
Source organism: Bacillus cereus (assembly GCF_002567495.1). Taxonomy (GTDB): domain Bacteria; phylum Bacillota; class Bacilli; order Bacillales; family Bacillaceae_G; genus Bacillus_A; species Bacillus_A cereus_AQ. The sequence continues at coordinate 90,815 of NZ_NVAP01000002.1, forward strand.
TATGTACAAGCTTAACATGTGAACCAGCGTTAAAAAGTGAAGCTGGTAATACGAGAATTATGCTGAATAGCTTAGAGGATGTTATGAAATTAGAAAGTTATATTTTAGAACAGTATGATTTTGTATTACAAGCGCTTCATGATTATAAAGAAAATGAAATGAATGCAAATGAAAAGTTGAAAGAGTATTTAAATATTATGGTATGAAAAACTCCGTGTGCAATATATTGTACACGGAGTTTTTTTAGGAGTACTAAAACATAAAATTTTCTTGCAAATCTGATTAAAGAGTTTTTCGTTTGCTCATACTATGTAATAAGAAAGCGAAGGAGAGAGGGTGAACAACATGAGAAGAAGTCGCCGTAAATCGTTTGAAGAACTTGTAAATGAAAATAAACAACAATTATTAAGCGATCGTGATGCAATTGATCGCATTGAAGAGCGCATTGAAAAACGTTATGAAATGAAACTTTTTAAGCAAGCTGAATAATTCTTAACACTAGTACGATACTAGTGTTAAGGAGGCGATAGTAATGGGTAATCCGAAAAAAAATTCAAAAGACTTTGCACCGAATCATATTGGAACACAATCGAAAAAAGCTGGTGGAAATAAAGGAAAGCAAATGCAAGATCAAACGGGTAAACAACCGATTGTTGATAACGGTTAAAAAGAAGAATGTTATCATTCTTCTTTTTTGTGAGGGAATGAAAGATGAGTTTTTAGCAGTAATATGAAAAAAAGGGCTGACAAAAGTCAGCCCTTTTTCGTAATCGTAAAATTTTCAACGAGTAAACGCCAATTTTGTGGGAATGGTAAACCAATCTTCCAATAGCTAATGCCGCCTATCCCTTGCTCTTTCATTAAATTAAATTTACTTTGAACAGACCGTGAATCTTCAAACCAAACTTCGTGTTGCACGCCGTTTTCATCAAAATAATTAAAATGAGGAGCTTGGGCTGTGAAATCATAGCGAATAGGAACATTGTATTTACGAGCTAGTGCAACAGCTGCGACAGAGCTAATTGCTTTTGCGGGGGGATTTCCTTGTTTGAACGGTAGTTTCCAATCAAAACCGTATAAATTTTGCCCCATCATAATTTTTTGTGGAGGCATTTGAGATTTTGCGTATTGAAGTACTTCTTTTACAGGACCGATAGGAGAAATCGCCATCGGTGGCCCGCCTTGCCAACCCCAGTCGTATGTCATAATGACGACGAAATCAACGATTTGTCCTTGTGCTTTATAGTCGTGAGCTTCAAAAAACTTTCCTTTTTGATTTGAACTTGTTTTCGGTACGAGAGTTGTGCTTAATGTGTATCCGCTAGGTAAGCGTGTTTTTACATTTCGTAAAAAGCGATTATACGCTTCGCGGTCTTCAGGTGCTACACTCTCGAAATCGAAATGAATGTCTCGCATGCCATATTTTTCAGCTGTTTGCAAAATGTTCGTAATAAATTTGTTTTGAATCGTTGCGTCGCGTAAAATAACCGATGTTAGATCGGCACTGAAATTACCATTTTCAATATTTGTAATAACGAGCATAGGAATCGTTTTACCTTGCGTTGCAATATTGGCGATTTTAGCTGTTTCAGTGGGTTCTTTTAATGTGCCATCTCTTTTTGCCTCAAAACTAAAATAAGCTAAGTATGTTAAAAATGGATTGATGGCACGTGTAGCATTAACTAAACTCTCTTTAATTGGTATAGTTGAAGGTTGTAGATAAGCGATGGATTCTACAGCTCGTTTTGTTCCTTTTGGTACATATAATTGTTGTCCGACATGGAGAATGGATTTTAAAGATAAATTATTAACCTTAGCTAAACTAGCGAGAGGGACATTGTATGTTTGAGAAATTCGATACAGGCTATCACCAGGCTGTACATAATAATTATTCCCTTTCGTATTAACGATAAGTGCCTGACCAACAACGAGTGTTTCAGCTGGATTTAGTCCATTGTCTTTTACTATTTCGTCAGGTGTTGATCCATATTTTGATGCCAAGCTATATACGCTATCCCCACTACGAACAGTTACAATTTGAATCATATGCTGGCTCCTTTCAGTAAAAGATTCACTATTTTTATTTTATTTTTGATGTCACTGTATTATGATTAAATGTGTGCAAGGTAGCAGAAGTGAAAGAAGGCGAATACATATGTTTGTAGCAGAACATGAAGTTGAAATCCGTTATGCGGAAACAGATCAAATGGGTGTTGTTTACCATTCAAACTACTTAGTGTGGCTTGAGTTAGGTCGCACGAAACTTATACAAGATTTAGGTTTTTCATATGTTGAAATGGAGAAAGAAGGAATTATTTCTCCTGTGTTAGATTTACAAATTTCATATCGTAAAGCGATGCGTTATGGAGAAAAGGCAATCGTAAAAACATGGGTAGATACTGTGAGCCCACTTCGCGTTGTATATGGATATGAAATATATAATGGTGATGGTGATCTTTGTATTACTGCAAGTACGACAAATATTTGTGCGAAAAAAGAAGGGTTCCGCCCTGTATCATTTAAAAAGTTATATCCTGAGTGGTATGCGAAATATGAGGAAATTAAGAAAAAATAAAAAAGCGTGGCAGAAGCCGCGCTTTTTTATTTTTCATAATTAAATTGTGGGAAGTCGTCACCTTCGTTAAGTGTAACAGATAAATTATGTCCATCGAAGAACCATTCATCATCGCCTTCAATAAAGAAGTTAATACCTTCTTCTTGAGTTTGCACAGCAGGGTGTGCAGGATCATCTTTACGAATACCTAAAGAAAGCCCTTTTTGCACAGTACTGCAACCACCGTATTGTACGAAAAAGCGTAGTGTTTCATTTGATTGTAAGTTTAATTCACTTTTATACCATTGTGCTGCTTCTTTTGTTACGGAAAGATTCATGTATAGTTCCTCCAAGTTATGTTGCTTTTTCTTTAGTATAAAAAATAACGCAAAAAGACGCTATTAATATGCTTCACGTTTTCTTTTTGCGTTATGTGGGTTACGATCTTATTTTTGCTTTTTTGAAAAGTTTGCTTTTGGCTCAGTTTTATTTATAATTCGTCCGATATTTGCACGGTGTTTATAAATAACCATACCTGCTAATAAACACATCGCAATAATGAAGATTTTATCCCCGCTAACAATGGATGCAATAACAGCAACAACTGCTGTTACCATAGAAGAAAGTGATACGTATCTTGTTGTAAATAAAAGGGTGAAAAATACAACAGCTAATATTGCAAAAACAACTGGTGAATAGCATAATAGCACCCCAGCAGAAGTTGCAACTGCTTTACCACCGCGGAATTTCGCGAAGATCGGGTAGACATGTCCAAGAACAGCCGCTAACCCGAACCATAGTGGGTGAATATCTAATCCGAAAATCATTGGTAGACTTGTTGCTAATGTCCCTTTTAAAATGTCAGCAATTGTAACGGTAAAACCTGCTTTTTTCCCTAATGTGCGGAATGTATTTGTTCCGCCTAGATTACCGCTCCCATGCTCACGAATATCGATTCCGTAGCCGATTTTTCCAACAACTAGTGCAAATGGAATCGAGCCAAGTAAGTAGGCAACGATAAATAAAAGATATGTAGTAACCATAAGTTCAGTCTCCTTTATTCAAATGTGTTGATAAAGGGTAAAAAGAGTTTTTCCCGTATATTGTACCATACATTTGTAAAGAGCACATTTCTTTTTTGTAAATGAAAAATTCATTATTTTGTGCAAAAAATTTCACAGGAATGTTACATTTCTCACAGAAACAGCAAGACTATATGTTGTAACATTTTAATCAAAAGACAACAACATATTGATGGAGGGTTACAAATGTTACAAAATAATACACGTGGAGAAGAAGAATTAATGAAAGTGTTCGAGACAATTGTCCACGGCAATGAACAAGACTTAATGCAAGAAAATGCAAATGTAGATGGCCGCTCTCCAATGGGCGTAATGGGAACATTTGCATCTGAGAGTGCAAAATATTATGCAGTTGAAAATTTATTATCAGATCAAGTGAAAAAAGCGATAAATGAAAATATATTATATCCACACGATTTAGATTTTTATGCGACAGGAACGACGACTTGTTCGCAAATTCCGTTAGCGCAAATGCTTGCTAACGGTTTTCATACTGGACATGGACATATGAGACAACCACAAGACATTAAAAGTGCATTGGCTCTTTCGTCTATTATTTTTCAAGCGAATCAAAATATGCAGCACGGTGGTCAATCGTTTGCACTCTTTGATATTGATTTAGCACCTTATGTACGAAAAACAATTGAGAGACATAAAAAACGATTACAATCATATCCGCTTACGAAAGAACAAATAGAAGAGTTCGCATGGAAAGAAACAGAAAATGATACGTATCAAGCGTGTGAGGCTTTCATTCATAATTCGAATAGTATGCATAGTAGGGGTGGTGGACAAGTACCGTTTATTTCTATTAATTACGGAACAGACACATCGAAAGAGGGACGACTTTTAATTAAGCAACTTTTAAGAGCAACGCAAGCGGGCCTTGGTAAAGGGGAAACACCGATTTTTCCGATTCAAATTTTCAAGATGAAAAAAGGTGTGAATTTTGAAGGAAGTGATCCGAACTACGATTTATTTGAATTAGCATTAGAGACAACCGCAGAGCGATTATTCCCTAACTTTTCATTTTTAGATGCTCCGTTTAATGCAGTGCATTATGATGGAAGACCAGAAAGTGAAGTATGTTACATGGGATGTCGTACTCGTGTTATGTCTAATATACATGGAGAAGAAACAGCGATTGGCAGAGGAAATTTATCATTTACGTCTATTAATTTAGTGAAATTAGCGTTAATTAGTGGTTCAAAAGAAGCATTTTTTGAAGCGCTAAACGATTATTTAGATTTAGGAATTAAGCAGCTACTAGAAAGATTCGCGTATCAATGTACGAAACGAGCAAGAGATTTTCAATTTTTATATTCACAAGGTGTATGGCGTGGTGGAGAAACGTTGCAGCCTGAAGACGCCGTAGCTCCGATTTTAAAACAAGGGACGTTAAGTATTGGTTTTATCGGTCTTGCGGAATGTTTAGTAGCTTTAACAGGAAAGCATCATGGGGAAGATGAAGAATCATGGAAACTTGGGTATGAAATTATTTCCTTTATGAGAGATAGAATGGATAAAGCGACAGAAGAATATCATCTGAATTTCTCAGTAATTGCAACTCCAGCAGAAGGATTATCAGGGAAGTTTGTGAAAAAAGATAGAGAAGAATTTGGTGAAATTAGTGGTATAACGAACCATAATTACTATACGAATTCATTCCATATCCCAGTTTACTATAGCATTCAAGCGATAAAAAAAATTCGTTTAGAAGGTCCGTTCCACGCTCTATGTAACGGAGGACATATTACGTATATTGAACTAGACGGAGCGGCAATGCATAATCAAAAGGCATTAAAACAAATTGTGAAAGCGATGGCAGAACATGGCGTTGGATACGGTTCAATTAATCATCCTGTTGATCGTTGTAAGTGCTGTAGTTATCACGGGGTTATTGGAAATGAATGTCCAAGTTGTGGGAATGAAGATGAGGCCAATATAGAAAGAATTCGCCGTATAACAGGCTATCTTGTAGGAGATATGTCGAAATGGAATAGTGCGAAACGTAGTGAAGAGATAGATCGGGTGAAGCATAAATGAAAGTGATGAATATTATTCATGATAGTGTAGTAGATGGAGAAGGATTGCGGACAGTCGTGTTTTTTGCGGGCTGTCCGCATCGTTGTTTCGGCTGTCACAATCCTAAATCGTGGAATATTTGCAATGGAATTGATATGACGGTAGAAGAAATTTTGAAAGAGATTGAAAGTAATCCATTAACTGATGTAACATTTTCAGGTGGAGATCCATTCTTTCAAGCATCTGAAGTGAAAAAGATAGCAAAAGCTGTGAAAGATTTAAAAAAAAACCTATGGATGTATACAGGTTATACGTTAGAAGAGATACAGAGTTCTCAAAATAATGATATGATAGAGTTGTTACATTATGGGGATGTTTTAGTCGATGGAAGATTTGAAATCGAGAAAAGAGATTTAACACTTCCATTTCGCGGAAGCTCCAATCAACGTATTATTCGATTGAAAGAGTAAAAAGGCGGGATAGATTATATGAATAAAACAGTATTGCTTGTTGAAGATGAAAGAAGATTACGTGAAATTGTTAGTGATTATTTTCGTAATGAAGGCTTTGAAGTAATTGAAGCAGAAGATGGGAAAAAAGCGTTAGAGTTATTTGCAGAGCATGAAATTGATTTAATTATGTTAGATATTATGTTACCAGAAATAGATGGATGGTCTGTTTGTAGACGAATTAGAAAAGAATCAGCAGTACCAATTATTATGTTGACAGCACGTTCGGATGAGGATGATACATTATTAGGTTTCGAATTAGGTGCAGACGAGTATGTAACGAAACCATTTAGCCCGAAAGTGTTAGTAGCTCGTGCAAAGACGTTATTGAAACGTGCGGATGGTGCGGTAGGAGTAGCCGAAGAAAATGCTATGTCTTTAGCTGGAATAGAAGTGAATCGTCTATCAAGGACCGTTTTAGTAGATGGAGAAGAAATTATATTGACGCATAAAGAATTTGAACTTCTCGTTTATTTAATGGAGAACAAAGGAATTGTGTTGTCGCGTCAACATTTATTAGATCAGTTATGGGGATATGACTACTATGGTGATGACAGAACGGTTGATACGCATATTAAAAAACTACGAAATAAGCTAGGAGATAAAGCGAAGCATATCGGTACGGTTATTCGAGTTGGTTATAAATTTGAAGAATAATCTGGACCGAATTGTGTAATTTAGCCTAGAAAAATGGTGATTTTATCTTCTCTTTTAAAGGTAGAATGTACAAAAAATACTTTTCTTGTCTACAATGCTAGATAGGAGTATTTTTTTAATTGGATTTCACGATGAGTTCACAAGAAGGACACAAAACGTGACTATACTGAAAATACGAATTCACCAGAGAGGGGAAATAAAACATGGGATATTACGACGGACCAAATTTAAATGAAGAGCATAGTGAAACGAGAGAAGTGAGAAAATCAGGAAGTAAAAAAGGTTATTTCTTCACAGGTTTAGTCGGAGCTGTAGTCGGAGCGGTTTCGATTAGTTTTGCAGCACCATATATGCCATGGGCTCAAAATAATGGAGCGCCAGTATCATCGTTTAGTTCGGATTCAAAAGTAGAAGGTACTGTAGTTCCTGTTGTAAATAAAGCGAAAAATGAAACTGATTTACCTGGTATGATCGAAGGGGCGAAAGATGTTGTTGTAGGTGTTATTAATATGCAACAAAGTGTAGATCCATTTGCAATGCAACAGGCAGGTCAAGAACAAGAAGCTGGATCAGGATCAGGTGTTATTTATAAAAAAGCAGGTAATAAAGCATATATTGTAACGAACAACCATGTAGTCGACGGAGCGAATAAACTTACTGTAAAATTAAGTGATGGTAAAAAAGTTGATGCGAAATTAGTTGGGAAAGACCCTTGGTTAGATTTGGCTGTTGTGGAAATTGACGGGTCAAATGTTAATAAAGTTGCGAGTTTAGGTGACTCAAGTAAGCTTCGTGCTGGTGAGAAAGCAATTGCAATTGGTAACCCATTAGGATTTGACGGAAGTGTAACGGAAGGTATCATTAGTAGTAAAGATCGTGAAATTCCAGTTGATATTGATGGGGACAAACGCCCAGACTGGCAAGCACAAGTTATTCAAACAGATGCAGCGATTAACCCTGGTAATAGTGGTGGCGCATTATTTAACCAAAACGGTGAAGTAATCGGTATTAACTCAAGTAAAATAGCTCAGCAATCAGTAGAGGGAATTGGTTTTGCAATACCAATTAATATCGCGAAACCAGTCATTGAATCACTTGAAAAAGATGGAGTAGTGAAACGTCCGGCACTTGGTGTAGGTGTTGTTTCATTAGAAGATGTGCAAGCTTATGCAGTAAATCAATTGAAAGTGCCGAAAGAAGTAACAAATGGTGTTGTATTAGGTAAAATTTACCCAATATCGCCAGCAGAAAAAGCTGGTTTAGAGCAATATGATATTGTAGTAGCATTGGATGGCCAAAAAGTAGAAAATTCACTTCAATTCCGTAAATATTTATATGAAAAGAAAAAAGTAGGCGAGAAAGTAGAAGTTACATTCTATCGCAATGGTCAAAAAATGACGAAAACAGCTACATTAGCAGATAATTCAACTACTAAGAATCAATAATCGGAATAAAAGAAAGTCTCTTTCATATTGAAAGAGACTTTCTTTATCGGCTATACTAAAGGAATAGGAGGGATTAATCATGACAATTGAAAACCCAACTCGTACGGAAATTGGTGAAGTATTGAAGAAAAGCAAAACAATTGCGGTTGTTGGATTATCAGATAAACCAGAACGTACATCGTATATGGTTTCAAAAGCAATGCAAGATGCTGGATACCGTATTATTCCAGTGAACCCAACAGTAGATGAGGTACTTGGAGAAAAGGCAGTTGCTTCACTAAAGGATATTAAGGAACACGTTGATATTGTAAATGTATTTCGTCGCTCAGAGTTTTTAATGGATGTTGCAAAAGAATTTGTAGAGATTGATGCAGATGTTTTTTGGGCACAATTAGGAGTACAAGATGAAGGTACATATAACCTTTTAAAAGAAAAGGATTATACTGTAATAATGGATCGCTGTATTAAAGTAGAACATGCGATGACAAAATAGTATAGATTTAAAGGTAGAAAGATTGCTTCAGCCCTCGTTATAGATAAGTAGGGCCGATGGACGAGGTGTTCATCATGAGATTTTTTAAAGGCTGTTTTTGGGGATTGTTATTTGTAATCCCATTTTGGATCTTGATCATTTGGATCATAATAAAGGTTTGGAATGTGTAATCTTGGAATACATATCCATTTCTCGTTGACAAACGATTATTTTTCTGAAATAGTAGCCTAGAGGAATCCTTGTGAGAAAACAAGGATTTTTCTATTGAAAATGGTATATAAAAGAGATAAGATAACTTGCCAAAACTATAGTCGAGGCGTTATTCTATAATAGAAACATATGTTCTGATTTTGGATTAGGAAAGGGGCAAGGAGTTTGGCGAAGCATCAGTTCCAATATAATGAAGATGCGATTCAAGTGTTAGAAGGACTTGAAGCCGTTCGAAAACGCCCGGGTATGTATATCGGGAGTACGGATAGCCGTGGATTGCATCATTTAGTATATGAAATAGTAGATAACTCCGTTGACGAAGCGTTAGCGGGATTTGGCGACGAAATTTCTGTCGTAATACATAAAGATAATAGTATTAGCGTTATAGATAAAGGGCGAGGAATGCCTACGGGAATGCATAAACTTGGGAAACCTACACCTGAAGTTATTTTAACTGTACTTCATGCTGGTGGTAAGTTTGGTCAAGGTGGTTACAAAACGAGTGGTGGTTTACACGGTGTTGGGGCATCGGTTGTAAATGCCTTATCAGAATGGTTAGTCGTAACGATTAAGCGTGATGGAAATGTTTACGAACAACGCTTTGAAAATGGCGGTACTCCCGTAACGACGCTTGAGAAAATCGGGAAGACGAAAGAGTCTGGTACTACGATGCATTTCAAACCAGATACAACGATTTTCAGCACAACAAATTATAATTATGAAACATTATGTGAGAGATTACGCGAATCTGCATTCTTATTAAAAGGAATGAAGATCTCGATAAAAGATGAACGAAATGATTTAGAGGATGTATTTCATTATGAGACAGGAATTGAAGCTTTCGTTTCATATTTAAACGAAGAAAAAGATTCCATTCATCCAGTTGTTTACTTCACTGGTGAACAAAATGGAATTGAAGCAGAGTTAGCGTTTCAATTTAATGATGGTTACTCAGAAAACATTTTGTCGTTTGTAAACAACGTACGTACAAAAGATGGTGGAACACACGAAGCGGGATTTAAAACAGCGATGACGCGTGTGTTTAATGAGTATGCTCGTAAAGTTTCATTATTAAAAGAAAAAGATAAAAACTTAGAAGGTACAGATATTCGTGAAGGTGTAGCGGCTATCGTTTCTGTACGTGTACCAGAAGAAGTACTTCAGTTTGAAGGACAAACGAAAGGGAAACTTGGTACAAGTGAAGCTCGTTCTTCTATTGATGCAATTGTATCAGAGCATTTAGCTTACTTTTTAGAAGAAAACCCGGATGTAGCAACACTTCTTGTGAGAAAGGCAGTTAAAGCAGCGCAAGCACGTGAGGCTGCTCGTAAAGCGAGAGAAGAAGCACGTAGTGGTAAGAAGAAGAAAAAATCAGAAGGTACGTTAAGCGGGAAGTTAACACCAGCACAATCACGTAATCCTCAAAAAAACGAATTGTATTTAGTAGAGGGTGACTCTGCCGGTGGTTCAGCGAAACAAGGACGAGACCGTCGTTTCCAGGCCGTATTACCGTTGCGTGGTAAAGTAATTAATACAGAGAAAGCAAAGCTTGCTGATATCTTTAAAAATGAAGAGATTAATACAATCATTTATGCGATTGGCGGCGGTGTAGGAAATGAATTTGATGTTGAAGATATTAACTACGATAAAGTTGTAATTATGACCGATGCCGATACGGATGGAGCTCATATTCAAGTATTATTATTAACGTTCTTCTACAGATATATGAAGCCACTTATCGAAGCCGGTAAAGTGTTTATCGCACTTCCTCCTTTATACAAAGTAAGTAAAGGAAAAGGCAAGAGTGAGGTAATTGAATACGCTTGGTCAGATGAGGAATTAGACGGTGTAACGAAAAAAGTTGGAAAAGGCTATATGTTACAACGCTATAAAGGACTTGGTGAAATGAATGCGGATCAATTATGGGAAACAACAATGAATCCTGAAACGCGTACATTAATTCGCGTGAAAATTGATGATGCAGCAAGAGCAGAGCGTCGCGTTACAACGTTAATGGGTGATAAAGTAGAACCACGCCGTAAATGGATTGAACGTAATGTACAGTTTGGTATGCAAGAAGAAGGAAACATTTTAGAAAATGAAATGATTATGGAGACGGAGGTGGAATAACATGCAAGCAGAGAAGTTTCATGACCTCCCGCTTGAAGACGTGTTAGGTGACCGCTTTGCACGTTATAGTAAATATATTATTCAAGATCGTGCCCTTCCAGATGCACGTGATGGCTTAAAGCCAGTACAAAGACGTATTTTATATTCTATGTATGTAGAAGGTAATGTACATGATAAAGCGTTTCGAAAATCAGCTAAAACAGTGGGTAATGTTATTGGTAATTATCATCCGCATGGAGATTCCTCTGTATATGAGGCGATGGTACGCTTAAGCCAAACTTGGAAAGTACGTAATGTTTTAGTTGAAATGCATGGTAATAATGGTAGTGTTGATGGGGATCCAGCAGCAGCAATGCGTTATACGGAAGCTCGTTTATCACCAATCGCATCTGAATTATTACGTGATCTTGATAAAGAAACAGTTGAATTCGTGTCAAACTTTGATGATACGAGTGAAGAACCAGTTGTATTACCAGCAGCGTTCCCGAATTTATTAGTGAACGGATCTACAGGGATTTCCGCTGGTTATGCAACAGAAATTCCTCCGCATCATCTTGGAGAAGTTATTGACGCTACAATGATGCGTATTGACAAGCCAAATAGTACTGTTGATGATTTATTAACAGTTATGAAAGGACCAGATTTCCCAACAGGCGGTATTATTCAAGGGATTGATGGTATTAAAAAGGCGTATGAAACAGGTAAAGGTAAAATTATTATTCGCGGAAAAGCAGAAGTTGAAACGGTTCGTGGTGGGAAACAGCAAATCGTAATTACTGAAATTCCATACGAAGTGAATAAAGCAAACCTTGTAAAGAAAATGGATGAATTACGTCTAGATAAAAAGTTAGATGGTATTGCTGAAGTGCGTGATGAGACAGATCGTACTGGTTTACGAATTGTTGTTGAATTAAAGAAAGAAGCAAACGCCGAAGGTATTTTAAATTATTTATATAAAAATACAGATTTACAAATTCCATATAACTTTAATATGGTAGCGATCAATAATCGTCGTCCAACACTTATGACATTACCGAAAATTTTGGATGCTTATATTGGACATCAAAAAGAGGTAATTACGAGACGTTCACAATATGAATTAAGAAAAGCAGAAAATCGTCAACATATTGTAGAAGGCTTAAAGAAAGCACTATCGATTTTAGACCAAGTAATCGAGACGATTCGAGCTTCAAAAGATAAACGTAATGCGAAAGATAATTTAAGTGCAAAGTTTGGCTTTACAGAAGCACAAGCGGAAGCAATTGTATCCTTGCAATTATATCGCTTAACGAATACAGATATTACGGCATTACAAGAAGAAGCAGATGAGCTTAATAAAAAAATTCTAGAGCTGCAGTCGATTTTACAAAGTGAAAAAAGATTACTTCAAGTCATTAAAACTGATTTGAAGAGAGTTAAGAAAACATATAGCGATGATCGCCGTGCTATTATTGAAGAACAAATTGAAGAAATTAAAATAGACGTAGAAGTGATGATTCCACAAGAAGATGTCATCGTTACTGTAACGAAAGAAGGCTATGTGAAACGTACTGGATGGCGCTCACATAATGCCTCAAACGGCAAAGACTTCGGTATGAAAGAGGGTGACATCTTACTTGAACGATTCGATACGAATACGACTGAAACAGTTCTTTTATTCACAAGTAAAGGAAACTATATATATCTTCCAGTATACGAAATGCCAGATATTCGTTGGAAAGATTTAGGTCAACACGTTGCAAATATCGTTTCACTCGACCGAGATGAAACAATTATTTGGGCAACGGTTGTACCGAACTTTGAGGAAGAAAAACGATTTATCGTATTTGTAACGCGAAATGGTATGATAAAGAAAACAGAATTAAATCAATATAAAGTTCAGCGTTATTCAAGGGCATTCGTTGCTGTTAACTTGAAAAAAGATGATGAAGTTGTAGATATATTTGCTACAGATGGAACGAGTGATATCGTTCTTGCAACACATGGTGCATATGCACTTGTTTTCCATGAAGATGAAGTAAGCCCAGTAGGTGTTAGGGCAGCTGGTGTAAAAGCGATTAACTTAAAAGATGATGATTATGTTGCTTCTGGTAAACCATTAAATGGTGATAAAGATCAACTTATACTCGTAACGCAGCGTGGTGCTGTAAAGCGTATAAGAGCGTCCGAAATTGAAAAATCAACGAGGGCGAAACGAGGTCTTGTTATTTTCAAAGAGTTAAAACGTAATCCATACCGCATTGTCGGTATTGAAATTGTTCGGGACGATGAATTAGTTTACATGAAGACAGAGAAAAACATTGTAGAAGAGATTGATCCGAAAGCGTATCGAAATAAAGACCGGTATAGTAATGGTAGCCTAGTGCTAGATGTTAATGATACTGGTGAAGTAGTAGAAACGTGGACGAAGAAAAGACCATAATAAAGTAAAACTTTAATCAGTAGGGCCATCTTCTATTGATTATTAGCCCTAACCAACCGGGCTATCCGCAAATAGCGGGATAAAGAGAGCATCTTGCTATGAATAGTAGCAAGATGCTTTTTTCTAAGCAAACTATTATGTATATAAAAATAATCTTGTTATAATATTGAAATGAAATCGTTCTCATAAGGTGAAGGCTTTTACGAGCAGTTGATTCCTCACCTAATTTCTTAGCGTTCGCTGAATTTTGATTTAGGAATCTTATTGCCCGTTAAAGCGGGATAAATGGAGGGACAACATGAAAAAAATAGGTGTAGGGATTGTAGGATTTGGTTTTTCTAGTACGACATTTCATATCCCGCTACTACAAACGATAGAAGAATATGATATTCGTGCTGTATTATCCTCAAAAGAAGAGGTAGTAAAAGAAACATTACCAAACGCTAATGTTGTTAGTACAATTGATGAAATGGTGAAGCGAGCTGATGTTGAATTAGTTGTTATTACATCACCTAATACAACTCATTTTCCATATGTAAAAGAAGCAATTTTACATGGTAAGCATGTTGTTGTGGAAAAACCATTTGTTGTTTCAATTGAAGAAGGGGAAGAGCTTATTTCATTAGCAGAGCAGCATAATGTGATGTTAAGCGTATATCATAATCGTCGTTTTGATAATGATTTCTTAACAATTAAGAAATTGCTAGGAGAAAACAGAGTAGGGAATGTATACGCATATGAAGCGAATTTTGATCGTTTCCGTCCACATGTACGTGATCGATGGAGAGAAAAGAATCTACCAGGTTCCGGTATATTATACGATTTAGGATCACATTTAATTGACCAAGCGTTATCATTATTCGGAAAACCAACTGCGATAAGTGCAGATGTAATAAAACAACGACCAGGTGCAGAGGTTGATGATTATTTCCACATAGTACTTCATTACGGATTTAAACGTGTCATTTTACGTAGTAGCAGTTATGTGAAAAAAGCTGGACCGCATTTTATAGTGCATGGAGAGAAAGGTTCTATCGTGAAGTACGGTATGGATTCGCAGGAAGAGCAATTAAAAAATGGAATGAAGCCAGGCGATAACGGTTATGGAGTAGACGCTGAAGACAATTTTGCTACTTTAGAAACAGAAGAAAGCTTAGAGCGCATTCCAACAGAAGTCGGTTGCTATGACATGTATTATAAAGGTGTACGAGTTAGTATATTAAATGGTGAGAAACTACCTGTAACAGCACAAGAAGGTTTAGAAGTTATTCGACTTATTCAATTAGCGATTGAAAGTAGTGAAACAGGAAGAGTCATTTCTATAAAATAAAAAAGACACGAAATTCGTGTCTTTTTTATTTTTGTGGAACAGAAAGACCATAGAAGAACATAGTGACAATATCTTGTATATGTTTTTCACGATTACCTTCAAGAAGCTGTGCTCCGAATTCATCACCTAATTTAGTAAACATTTGAATGTAAAGTAACATCATTTCTTTAGTAAGATGAGGATTAATTTCATTATTACGCTGCGCTCGTTCTAATATTTCTAAATACCATGGCAGGATTTTTTCGTTTTGATAACTATAAATAAACTTTCGGAGTTCTTCGTCCCTTTGCATCATTTGTAGTAACGTATCAGGTTGAAATAACCCGCCAGTATTCATTTTTCTTACAATCATTTTTTGCATCATATCATGAAAAGGTAATTTTTCTTTTGCAAGATCTTTATAATATTGAAATTCAGATATGATAAATTCTTGTATGAGCTCCCTAAATAATGCATCTTTACTTCCGAAATGATTATAAATTGTAACTTGAGAAACGTTTGCTTCTTTTGCGATATGTTCTATTTTCACTTCATTAAATCCACGTTCTGAAAATAATACGAAGGCTGCTTCTTTAATGGCACGTTTTTTCTTTTCTTTTACTTTTTCAAAGCCGTTCAATACAATCACCTCAACTAAAATATACAAGAAAATACAGGTGAAAACAATAATTTTGAAATATGGACTTATAAATATTTCAAAAAGTTGTTACGAATATAAATAATGAGGAGTACAATGATTTTGAAATATCAAGTATTAAATATTTCAAAAAATGAGGTGGAATTATGATTTCAGTTCAAAATGTCACAAAACAGTTTTCAAATGGAAAAGGCTTGTTTCATATAACCTTTGATGTAAAAGAAGGGGAAGTGTTCGGTTACTTAGGACCGAATGGTGCCGGGAAATCAACGACGATTCGTAATTTAATGGGATTTATAAAACCTACAGCTGGTAAAGCGACAATTTTTGGATTAGATTGTTGGAATGAAGCAGCGAAAATTCAAAGGGAAGTTGGTTATCTACCGGGTGAAATCTCTTTTATAGAGGGAATGAATGGATTAGAATTTCTAAAATTAATGCAAGGGATGCGTGGATTAAAGGGAACGAAAAGACGAGATGAATTAATAGAACGTCTACAATTTGATGTGAAAACACCTATTCGAAAAATGTCTAAAGGAATGAAACAAAAAGTAGGGATTGTCGCTGCATTTATGCACGATCCAAAAGTGTTAATCTTAGATGAGCCAACATCAGGGCTTGATCCACTTATGCAGCAAGTATTTATAGATTTAATATTAGAGGAAAAGCAAAGAGGAAAAACGATTCTTATGTCATCACATATTTTCACTGAGATTGAGCGTACATGTGATCGAGTAGCGATTATTAAAGATGGTCGCCTCGTAACGGTTGAAAATATTCATGATTTACAAAGTATGAGACGACAGGTAATAGATGTAACAGTATCGTCGCAAGAAGAGATTGAATCTCTTACACAATGTGATTTGCAATTTGAAGCGGTGAAAGGTAGAGAGGCATCTATTATTGTACAAGGAAACTATCAAACGGTTTTACAAATACTTTCAAACTATAATGTAACGGCACTTCAAACGAGAGCAATGGATTTAGAACATTTATTTATGCATTATTACGATAAGAAAGAAGGGATAAAGCATGAATAAGCAACTATTTTTAGCTAGTTTGAAAGAAACGCAAAAAAGTATTTTGAGTTATGCTACGGGTGCAGCTCTTTATTTATGGTTATTAATTTGGATATTCCCTTCAATGGTATCAGCGAAAGGACTAAATGAATTAATAAGTGCTATGCCTGATAGTGTGAAAAAAATTGTTGGTATGGAAAGTCCGATTCAAAACGTAATGGATTTTTTAGCTGGTGAATACTATAGTCTATTGTTTATTATCATTTTAACAATTTTTTGCGTAACAGTTGCAACGCATTTAATTGCTCGTCATGTAGATAAAGGCGCAATGGCATACTTGCTAGCAACACCTGTATCTAGAGTACAAATTGCTATTACACAAGCTGCTGTTCTCATATTGGGACTACTGATCATTGTATCTGTTACGTATGTAGCTGGCTTAGTAGGTGCAGAATGGTTTTTACAAGATAATAACTTAAATGCAGAATTATTTTTGAAGATAAATGTAGTCGGAGGGCTTATGTTTTTAGTCGTTAGTGCTTATTCATTCTTCTTTTCTTGTATATGTAGTGACGAAAGAAAGGCGCTAAGTTATTCAGCAAGTTTAACTATTTTATTCTTCGTACTGGATATGGTAGGTAAATTAAGTGATAAGTTAGAGTGGATGAGAAATATATCATTATTTACGCTATTTCGTCCGAAAGAAATTGCTGAAGGAACGTATAATATATGGCCTGTAAGTATAGGTTTAACTGTTGGAGCACTTTGTATTTTCATAGTAGCAATTGTAGTGTTTAAGAAGAGGGATTTACCGTTGTAAAGTAGAAAGTCCACTGAAAAAGTGGGCTTTTTTGATTTGTAAATTTAAACTAGTATGTTTAGCGCATAACACTTATAAAGGATATTTATCTTTTGATTTACAAAAATATTCAAAAAAGTGAACCTTTTCCTAGTCTCCTACGTCTAATACATGTAAAGTTAAATTTGAAGTGATGAAGTGAGGATGAAACAGGAGGAGCAATTGTGAAAGTAATCCCTTTATATAAAATGATTGTAAAAGAAGAAACAGATGTTTCCTTAGCGAAAAAAGGTGATCATGAAGCGTTTATGGCGCTTATACATACAGAAAAAGTGAAGATGTATCGGATTGCAAAGGCTATGTTACGTGATGAGACAAATATAGAGGATGCGATACAGACAACAATTTTGAAAGCCTATGAAAATATAAAAAAACTAAAAAAAGAAGAATTTTTTCAAACTTGGTTAATTCGAATTTTAATGAATGAGTGTAACAATATTATTAGAGCGTATAAAAAGGTAATTGCAATAGAAGAGAATGATTACAATATGAGTGCGTGTGATCAGTATGAAGATATAGATTTATGTAATGCAATTCAATCGTTACATGAAGAATTAAGAGCCGTAACGGTGCTATATTACTACGAAGATATGAATCAAGATAGTATTGCGAAACTATTAGAAATACCGAAAGGAACAGTGAAGTCGAGATTATCACGCGCGAGGGAACAACTACAAAAACGATTAGAGATGGAATAGGAGGTGTATAGGATGGAAAGTGAAAAATCATTTGATGAGAAGTTGAAAAAGAAAATAAAGGAAGAAAATCTTATAGTGCCACCAAATGTAAATGACAAAATAAATCATACACTGCATAACCTTCCAGTAAAAAAGAAAAATTACAGAGTTCATATGATGGTTATTAGTGCTGCTATTCTAACATTTTCGATTGTGTCTATGTCCGAATTTTCTATACAAAGCTTTGCACAAAACGGTGGAGTATTTGAATATGTAAAGAAAAAGGCATTTTCTGATTATGAAAATGAAGAAGAAATAAAATCGAACGTGAATTATCCGGATAAGGAAAAGATTCATTACAAGATGTTGGATTCAATTGATCATTTTAAAAATGTTTCAGGACAATTTGAGGAATACTCTAGTTCCTCAAGAATTGCTACAACATACAAATATGCGATTGATATAGAGAAACAAAGAGGTATCTCTTCTAAAGAAGATAAACGAACGAAAAAACGAACAATTATATATAACGAAGGCAAGAAAAGAGAGTTTGATGATGAGAAATATACATATAAAGAAACAAAATGGAACCCGAGAGAAAGAAACAATGAGCTATTAAAATTAAATCCTACGGAAAGGTTATTGAGAAAATCAGGTGAGAAAAAAAGATATGACGATGAATATGTGGGATTCGCGAAGTATAGTATTCAATCGGAATTTGCTGATTTATTAATTCGATATCAAGATTGGAATTATAAAGAAACGAAGTATTTTGGACTTGATTGCTACAAAATAGAAGGGACAATAAACATAGAAATGCCTGTAAGTACGTCTGAAGATTTAAGGGGGAAATTTGAAATGGTTGTAGAGAAAAATACAGGGGTTATGCTAAAGTTCCTTAGTTTCCACGAAGGTATGATTCAATATTCAATCACGACCGAATGGATACAAATAAACAAAGGGTTGAAAGAGAATGTATTTCAAAAGGATAGCACGAATTATGAGAAATTGAAAAACATATTAGATGAATAGAAAACGGAGGGAACGATATGGAGAATACCTCTTCTTCAAGAGAAAAGAAAAATAAAAGAAAATATAAAAGGACAATGATAATAAGTGTCTTGTTAGTAGCATTACTATTTGGCGGAGTTGGATATGGTGCTTATGTATATATGAAAACTTCTAATCTCGTACAAAAATCTAGTTTACATTTAGCACGTGGTGAAAAATCAAATTTACGTGAGGAAACTGTAAAGCCAATTGCAAATAATGTTTCACTTTTAATTATGGGAATTGATGAAAATCAAGAACGACAAAAGGAGTATGGGGGTGCGTTTCATACAGATGCACTACTGTTAGCTACTTTTAATAAAGATAATAAGACAGTGAAATTAACGAGCATACCACGTGATACATACACATATGTTCCAGTTGAAAAGAAAAAAGATAAAATAACGCATGCATATGGAAGTGGTTCCGTTAAAAATGGTAAAGATGGAGGACCACAAGCTTCAGTAGAGGCGGTAGAAAAATTGTTACAAGTTCCCGTCGATTATTTTGTGAAGTTTAATTTTAATTCATTTACTAAAATTGTTGATGGGTTAGATGGTATTGAAGTAGATGTCCCAGTTGAATTTACGGAACAAAATAGTAAAGATGAACCTGACGCGATCCATTTGAAAAAAGGACTACAAAAATTAACAGGGGAAGAAGCACTTGCATTGGCAAGAACGCGTCATATAGATAGTGATGCAATGAGAGGTCAACGTCAACAACTTGTTATTGAATCGATTTTAAGTAAATTAAAAAGTATAGGTTCAATTACAAAGCTAGAGAAAATGGTTGAGGCAGTTGACGGTGATTTTAAAACAAATTTAGCAATGGATGATATTTTATCTTTTTATAAATACGGTTTAAATTCTTCCGTTGAAAAAATTCAATTAGCAGGTGATGATCTATATTTACCTAACGGTCCAAATGGACAACGTGTATATTATTATAATCCTAATGAAAAAGACCTACAAAGTTTGAGTAACACTCTTAGAACACACCTAGGATTAAGTGAGAAACAGATTGAAAAGAATTAAAGCAGGCGAAATGTCTGCTTTTTTCTTTTTGTTTAATAGTATGTCATTTAACTTTAAATGTTATATACTATTTCCGAGTTATAGATAATAGTGTAACATAATATTGGGGTTCAAGTTAGATAGCAAGAGGACTATCACATAGAATAAATGGTATTAATTATAATGGTTTAGGAGAAATGAAAAAACAGGGGAGTATCAAAAATGAGAATCGTAAAGAATTTAACATTCCAAGTTATTGTGGCAATTATTTGTGGTATTGCAGTAGGTGCAATTTGGCCGAGTGTCGGACAACAAATGAAGCCAATTGGTGAAACGTTTATCAATATGATTAAAATGGTTATTGCACCGATTATCTTTTTAACGATTGTGCTTGGTATTGCAAGTATGGGAAGTATGAAGAAGGTAGGGCGTGTTGGTGGTAAGGCACTATTATATTTTGAAATTGTTACAACAGCGGCTTTAATTATTGGTATCATCATAGCGAATGTTGTACGTCCAGGAGATGGATTAGATCCCTCAAAACTAAAAGGCGGAGATGTTTCACAATATGTACAAAGCGGGCAAGAAATGAAATGGATGGATTTCTTTTTACATATCGTACCGTCTAACATGTTTGAAGCATTTGCAAAAGGTGATATTTTACAAGTTCTATTCTTCTCCATTTTATTCGGAGCAGGGTTAACGATGTTAGGGAAAAATGGACAACCGGTTATTGACTTTTTTGAAAGATTATCGAAAGTATTTTTTAACATTTTATCAATTGTAATGAAATTAGCACCGGTTGGAGCATTCGGAGGAATGGCGTTTACAATTGGTAAATATGGTTTAAGTACACTTATACCACTTGGTAAATTAATGATTTGTGTATATGCAACAATGGCATTATTTGTTTTTATTGTTTTAAATTTTATTTGTAAATTGTATAAATTTAGTTTGTGGAAATATTTAGCGCACATTAAAGAAGAATTACTTATTGTTCTTGGTACATCATCATCTGAATCTGTACTACCGCGTATGATGACAAAGATGGAAGACTTCGGATGTTCGAAGCCGGTAGTGGGTTTAGTCATTCCGACGGGATATTCTTTTAACTTAGATGGAACAACGATTTATTTATCAATGGCTACTATATTTTTAGCTCAAGTCTTTCACGTCGATCTTTCACTAGGTCAACAATTAACTATAATAGCTATTTTGTTAGTTACATCTAAAGGAGCAGCAGCAGTAACGGGCGGGGGATTTATTGTACTAGCATCTACTTTATCTGCAATGAATGTTATTCCGTTAGAAGGGTTAGCGCTATTACTTGGTGTAGATCGTTTCATGTCAGAAGTACGTGCTATCGTTAATTTAATTGGTAACGGTATTGCGACTGTAGTTGTTGCAAAAAGTGAGAATGAATTTGATGATGAGAAGTATACGAGAGTAATAGAGGAAATGAAAAGAGAGAAAATGGCCGGATAAAAAAGTCAGCTTTGCTGACTTTTTTATTTTTGTAGAAAAGATGTTTGTTATGATATACATTATTTATTAACAGTAATTTACAAGTGTTTTATAGTGAGGTGATATAAAGACTATTAAATCAATACATAGAATTCAATGAGGGATAGTATTTCGAAACATTATGGAATTTTTATGAATATTACTGTAAGAAAATAATTTTTTAAAAATTTTCAATAATAACACTTTACAAAACTCGAAAAATTAGTAGAATAATAGTTAATAAGAATCNNGTTGTAGCACCAGTTTTAGCAATGAGTATGGCATTAACAGCATGTTCTACATCAGGTGGAGATAAGAAGACAAGCACAAATTCTAGCTCTGGTGGAGATAGCAAATCAGAGGGGAAATTAGCAGCGAAACAAATATTAAATCGTACTGAAACAAATGAGATTCCAACAATGGATACTTCGAAAAATACAGATACATTAGGTTCTCAAATTTTAGGGAACACAATGGAAGGTTTATATCGATTAGATAAAGATAACAAACCAATCCCAGCTGCGGCAGAATCAAGCACGAAGAGTGAGGATGGTAAAAAATATACATTTAAATTACGTAAAGATGCAAAATGGTCAAATGGTGATCCTGTAACAGCGAAAGATTTCGTATATGGATGGCAACGTCTATTAGATCCAAAAACAGCTGCTGAGTATGCATTTATCGCATTCCCAATTAAAAATGCAGAAGCGGTTAATAAAGGTGAAAAACCTGTAACGGAACTAGGAGTAAAGGCAGTAGATGATACTACTCTTGAAGTTGAATTAGAACAAGCAGTACCATACTTCTTAAACTTAGTGGCATTCCCATCGTACTATCCATTAAATGAGAAGTTCGTGAAGGAAAAAGGAGATAAATATGGTTTAGAGTCTGATACAACAGTTTATAATGGACCGTTCGTTCTTACTGATTGGAAGCACGAGCAGGGTTGGAAACTTAAGAAAAATGATCAATATTGGGATAAAAAGACTGTAAAACTAGATGAAATTAACTATAGTGTAGTAAAAGAAGTAGCTACAAGAGTAAATTTATATGACACAAATGCAATTGATTTCGCACTTCTATCAGGTGAATTCGTTGATAAGTATAGAAATAATAAGGAAGAGTTTGGGACTTATTCACAAGTAAGTACTTACTTTATTCGTATGAACCAAAAACGTGGTGGACAAGATACACCATTAAAGAGTCAAAAATTACGTGAAGCAATTGCCTACTCTATTGATAAGAAAAATTTAGCAAATGTTATTTTAAATGATGGATCTAAGCCAGCAGACTTCTTAGTGCCGAAAGGATTAGCAACTGGACCAGACGGTAAAGACTTCCAAGAAACATTTAAAAACGGTATTAAACCAGATGCGAAAAAAGCAGCTGCTGCATGGGAAGCAGCGAAAAAAGAACTTGGAAAAGATCAAGTTACAATTGAGCTATTAAACTATGATACTGGTAATGCGAAAAAAGTTGGAGAATATGTAAAAGATCAAATCGAGAAGAATTTAAAAGGTGTAACAGTTAATATTAAACTTCAGCCGTTCAAGCAAAAACTGAAGTTAGAAACAGAGCAAGATTATGATATTTCATATGGCGGTTGGAATCCAGATTATGCTGACCCAATGACATTCTTAGATATGTTTGAGTCTAAGCATTCTCATAACCAAATGAGCTTCTCTGATCAGAAGTATGATGAAATGATTAAAAAAGCTGGTGGAGAATTAATGGGCGATGCGAAGAAACGTTGGGAAGAGCTAGGACAAGCTGAGAAATTACTTCTTGAGAAAGATGTAGCAATTGTACCTTTATACCAACGTGGTGATGCATATGTTCAAAAACCAAATGCAAAAGGCATCGTTCACCATAACATCAGCCCAGAGTATAGCTTCAAGTGGGCATATATGACTGAAAAAGAGGGGAAATAATTTTTAAGTAGTGATGCTATATTTAAGTGGATGTATACAATTTTCTTAGCTTATTTTGTAGTGAGAATCTCAATGTCCATAATAGAAAGATAAAATGATAGAGCATTCCAAAAGTAGACTATTTACTTTTGGAATGCTCTTTTTATTATGAGATTACATGTAAATAAATTGATAGATATATTGAAGAATTTGTATAGTGATAATTGTAAAAAAATACTTGTTACTATCACGAAAATTTTTAGAATATTTTAAAAATAACTTTACAAAACTAGAAAAAATAGTAGAATATTAATTAATAAGAATTTTCTGATAACTAGTTATCAGAAAATTACTCAAATTTAGTTTCGTACATATAATTGGGGAGGATACAAAAATGAAGAAAAAGATGAAAAAGTTTACGGCGGTTGTGGCGCCAGTATTAGCGATGAGTATGGCGTTAACAGCATGTTCTGGATCAGGTGGGGAGAAGAAAACGACTACGACGTCTAGTGGTGGGGAAGATAAAAAGTCTGATATTAAATATGCAGCGAAGCAAGTATTAAATCGTACAGAGAATCAAGAAATTCCGACAATGGATACTTCTAAGTCTACTGATACGTTAGGGGCACAAATTTTAGGAAACACGATGGAAGGATTATATCGTCTTGATAAAGATAATAAGCCAATCCCGGCTGCGGCAGAATCTAGTACGAAAAGCGAGGATGGCAAAAAATATACATTTAAACTGCGTAAAGACGCAAAATGGTCGAATGGTGATCCAGTAACAGCGAAAGATTTCGTATTTGCATGGCAGCGCTTACTTGATAAAAATACAGCGGCAGAATATGCGTTTATTGCCTACTATATTAAAAATGCAGAGGCGATTAATAAAGGTGAAAAACCTGTAACAGAATTAGGAGCAAAAGCGGTAGACGATTATACACTAGAAGTAGAACTAGAGAAACCAGTACCGTACTTCTTAAACTTATTAGCATTCCCGTCATACTATCCGCTAAATGAAAAATTCGTAAAAGAAAAAGGAGATAAATACGGTTTAGAAGCTGACACGACAGTGTATAACGGTCCATTTGTTATGGCTTCATGGAAACATGAACAAGGATGGCAGCTAAAGAAAAATGATAAATATTGGGATAACAAGACTGTGAAATTAGAAGAAATTAATTATAGTGTAGTAAAAGAAGTTGCGACGAAAGTAAACTTATATGATACAGGATCAATTGACTTTACATTACTATCAGGAGAATTTGTAGATAAATATAAATCGAACAAAGATGAGTACGGTGAGTATTCAGAAGCAAGTACATTCTTCTTACGTTTAAATCAAAAGCGTAACGGACAAGATACACCGTTAAAGAGCAAAAAGCTTCGTGAAGCAATTGCGTTATCAGTTGATAAAAAAGGATTGGCAAATGTAATTTTAAATAATGGATCAAAAGCAACGGATCAATTGGTTCCAAAAGGACTTGCGACAGGACCAGACGGTAAAGATTACCAAGATACATTTAAAAATGGTTTGAAATATGATCCGAAAAAAGGTGCAGCAGCTTGGGAAGCAGCGAAAAAAGAACTTGGAAAAGATCAAGTGACAATTGAATTACTAAGTTATGATGATGGAACTGCGAAAAAGATTGCTGATTATGTTAAAGATCAAATTGAGAAAAACTTAAAAGGTGTAACGATTAATACAAAGATTCAGCCGTTTAAACAAAAATTAAAATTAGAGACTGCACAAGATTATGAAATCTCTTATGCAGGTTGGAGTCCAGACTACGCGGATCCAATGACGTTTATCGATATGTTCGAGTCGAAGAGCCCGTATAACCAAATGAGTTACTCAAATGCAAAATATGATGATATGGTAGAAAAAGCAGGTAATGAATTAATGGGTGATGCGAAGAAGCGTTGGGAAACGTTAGGAAAAGCTGAAAAACTATTCCTTGAAGAAGATGCTGGGCTAGTTCCTTTATATCAAACAGGAAGAGCGTATGTAATGAAACCGAATGTTAAAGGAATTGTGAAACACAATATTAGTCCAGAATATAGCTTTAAGTGGGCTTATGTAACGGAAGGAAAATAATAAAAAAAGCGTTT
This sequence comes from Bacillus cereus, assembly GCF_002567495.1. Lineage (GTDB taxonomy): Bacteria > Bacillota > Bacilli > Bacillales > Bacillaceae_G > Bacillus_A > Bacillus_A cereus_AQ. Next base: position 116,455 of record NZ_NVAP01000002.1, read on the forward strand.
TAAAAGTAGATTATTTATTTTTAAAACGCTCTTTTACTATTTAATTAAATTTAAATAAGTAGAGACGAATAAGAAAAGTGGTACTTACATATAGTAGATGTGGGAGAATTCGTATAGTAGTAATAGATAGGTATTATAAAAATAATAAATTAATTATTTAGAATATTCATAAAAAACTTTACAAATCAAGAAAAATTAGTAGAATAATAATTAGTAAGAATTTTCTAATAATATATTTTAAAAGAAAGTCTCTCAAAGTTAATTTCGTACATATAATTGGGGAGGGTACAAGAATGAAGAAAAAGATGAAAAAGTTCACGGCGGTTGTAGCACCAGTTTTAGCAATGAGCATGGCGTTAACGGCATGTTCTGGATCTTCTGGTGGGGAGAAAAAAACGACTACGACGTCTAATAATGGTGGGGAAGAGAAGAAATCAGATATTAAATATGCGGCAAAGCAAGTAATGAATCGTACAGAAACGAATGAGATTCCGACGATGGATACTTCGAAAAATACAGATACGTTAGGTTCTCAAATTTTAGGAAACACGATGGAAGGGTTATATCGTTTAGATAAAGATAATAAGCCAATTCCAGCTGCGGCAGAATCTAGTACGAAAAGCGAGGATGGCAAAAAATATACATTCAAATTAAGGAAAGATGCTAAATGGTCAAACGGTGATCCTGTAACAGCGAAAGATTTCGTATTTGCATGGCAACGTTTAGTAGATCCAAAAACAGCTGCGGAGTATGCGTTTATTGCATACTATCTTAAAAATGCAGAGGCAATAAATCAAGGGAAAGCGGAAGTTTCTACATTAGGTGTAAAAGCGGTAGATGATTATACACTTGAAGTTGAACTAGAAAGACCAGTACCGTATTTCTTGAATTTAATGGCATTCGCGTCTTACTATCCATTAAATGAAAAATTCGTAAAAGAAAAAGGAGCTAAATACGGTTTAGAGTCTGATACGACAGTTTATAATGGACCGTTTGTGCTTACTGATTGGAAACATGAGCAAGGTTGGAAATTAAAGAAAAATGATCAGTATTGGGATAAAAAGACAGTGAAACTGGATGAAATCAATTATAGTGTAGTAAAAGAAGGGGCTACTAGAGTAAATTTATATGATACAGGTGCAATTGATTTCGCGCTTTTATCAGGAGAATTTGTTGATAAATATAGAAACAATAAAGAGGAGTTTGGAGCATATTCAGAAACAAGTACGTTTTACTTACGTTTAAATCAAAAACGAGGTGGGCAAGATACACCGTTAAAGAGCAAAAAATTACGTGAAGCAATTGCGTTATCAATTGATAAGAAAGGTTTAACGAGTGTAATTCTAAATGACGGTTCAAAACCAGTGGATTACTTAGTACCAAAAGGTTTAGCAAGTGGTCCAGACGGTAAAGATTTCGCAGAATCATTCAAGAATGGTTTAAAACAAGACTCTAAAAAGGCAGCAGCAGCTTGGGAAGCAGCGAAAAAAGAACTTGGAAAAGATCAAGTGACAATTGAGTTATTAAATTATGATACAGGTAATGCGAAAAAGGTTGGAGAGTACGTAAAAGATCAAATTGAAAAGAATTTAAAAGGTGTAACAGTAAATATTAAACTTCAGCCATTTAAGCAAAAACTAAAATTAGAATCAGACCAAGATTATGATTTCTCATATGGCGGCTGGAATCCAGATTATGCGGATCCAATGACATATCTTGATATGTTTGAAACGAAAAATTCGCAGAACCAGATGAGCTATTCAAATTCAAAATATGATGACATTATTAATAAAAGTAAGACGGAATGGATGGCTGATGCAAAAAAACGTTGGACAGAGTTAGGGAAAGCAGAAAAATTGTTACTTGAAGAAGATGTAGCACTTGTACCTTTATATCAAAGTGGTAGATCATATGTTATGAAACCAAATGTAAAGGGAATTGTGAAACATAATATTAGTCCGGAATATAGTTTCAAATGGGCGTATGTAGAAGAGAAATAATAAAGTGAAACTTTTAATCAGGGGGGATTTTTCCTCATTCCTCCTGTAAAAGAAAAGAGCATTTTCAAGTTGCGGTATGATAGCACTTGAAAATGCTTTTTTCTGTGCACTATTTTTTTCTGGAGGAATATATGTATTATAGAAAACTTGAAGGAGAATCCCATGAAACGAAACACATACATCGATTTCCTAGCTTATTACGGAATAGGAAGTGCTCATCCGGGTGGTTTTACGTTAACAAAACAATTGCTAGCACAACTGCCTCTTAGACAGGGAGCGAATGTCCTTGAGATAGGGTGCGGCACAGGGAAAACAGCGGCGTATATGACAAGGGAATTTGGTTATAAAGTAACAACGGTTGAAAAGAATGAAATTATGGTTCAAAAGGCAAAAGATAGATGGTTGTTTGAAGGATTAAATATACAATTGATTCAAGGTGACGTAGAGCAATTACCTTGTTTGAATGCCTCATTTGAGTTTGTACTTGGAGAATCGATACTCGCTTTTACAAATAAAGAAAGGGTAATCTCAGAGTGTTATCGTGTACTACAGCAGGATGGCATGCTAGTTGTTATTGAAATGATTATTGATAGGCACATTGATAAGAATGAGGAAGAAAAAATTGCCCAATTATATGGTATGAAAGAACTATTAACTGAGAATGAATGGGTACAATTATTTAAGAAAGCGAATTTTAAAAGGGTTACAATTGCTGGCGGTGGTACAATTGCAGAAACGGTCTCTAGCTATATAGAAGAACCAGAATGGAATGTATCATCATATATTCCAAATGATTTATATGAGGCATGGGTACAGCATGAAAATGTACGGCTTATGTATCAACACGTTTTAGGGCATCGTATATTTATATGTGAAAAGTAAATAAAAAGAGTTGGCTAAAGGCAGCCAACTCTTTACTATGTTAAATGAAGAATAGTGCAGCTAAAGTGATACCGAATATAAAACCGAATCCGAGTTCAACGCCCCAGCCACAACCGCCACCCCAGCCGCCGCCACAATTACCACAACCACGACCACCACAACCGCAGCCACTGAATCCACCGCCGCAACCAAAGCCACAGCTGTCACATCTACTAAGGCCGCCGCAAAGATCGCAACCACCGTTTGTGTATGCGTCATAGTATCCGAATCCTGTATCAAATGATGATTGTTGTTGCACTGGTTCGATCCATACAGAATCTTTTGTCACATCGATTATTTTTCCTAAATGAATGTGACCATCAATGTCTTCAATTCGAACAACCTTACCGAAATAACGATGACATGTATCATAACATTTTTGTCTATGCATGTTCTTTCCTCCTTCCGCATTACAGTAATACGATATGTATGGGGGACAAGTGCGGCTTGTACGAATGACCTATCTATCATAATTGTTATAGGAAAGGGGAAATATAGGAAAAGGATTATAGTAAGGAGGAAGGAAAATGAAATCAACAGATCAATTTCAGACATACGAAGTTCCATGGGAAGAATTTATAGAAGCACTGCGAGGTGAAATGAAGAAACAAGCAGGAGCGGATATTATCGATACAGTAGTTTGTAATTTGGAAGATGGTTTTGAAGTGTATACATATATACAAGGAGATTTAGAGTTTGAATATAAAGAGGCGCTTGAAAGAAAATATGGAAGTGATGCGAAGACACCTAATGTGCTAACAATAATGCTATTAGCTAGTATTTATAATACAAGCGAAGAGAATATACGCTTGCATGCGGATAATAAGGATAACCCGATTGTTGAAGTGTATGTGAAACAATAAATCAAACTTTTTGTTAAGTGTTTTTAATATGAAAAGTAGGAAAAGTCTGTTTTAAGTATGAAGCTTAGACAGGCTTTTTTGCCTATATAATTGGATAGAAAAAGCTAGAAGGAATGTTACCAAGTGAATACGTCTGTTTACATAATAAAGTTATGGTGGGTTAGTTGTCCTAAAATACAAGTCATATATCTTGTTTCCTCTCATAAATTTAAACATAGGAATTTGTCTACAAAGGTGGCGAAGCCTCATCATGAAAATTCGAATTTGTGCCACGTTCATGTTGTTTCTATTTATATGTTTACCTTTATCAGCTTTTGCAAAAGGAGAGGAGGCAAAGGAAAGGGTCGTTTCACTTGTATATGACGATTCAGGCAGCATGAGAAATAACGATCGCTGGAAATATGCCAATTATGCTTTGCAAAGTTTAGTTGCGCTATTAGATGAAAAAGATAAATTTTCTTACGTTCCAATGAGTAAGCCGAATGATCCATTAAACATTTCGTTAACGAAGGATAAAAGGCAAACGGAAATTGAGGGGATTGGAGCGTGGAAAACGTATTTAAATACTCCGTTTAGCGCGGTAGAAACGGCTATGCAATCTATAAAAAAGGAAGCAGATATAGATGGAAAACGTGAATTTTGGCTTATTGTATTAACTGACGGGGCATTTAATGATTTAGAGAAAGATAAGGTTGGCGGAAAAGAACAAATCTCGCAGAAATTAGCGCAGTTTAAGAAAGAAATGGATGCAAAAAAGATATCGTTACATCCAGTCTTAATTACGATGGAAGAAGATTTAGGACGACAAGAAAAAGAACAACTAAATACGTTCAAAGAAATATGGAAGAAAGAGATAAATGGTGTTACGATGCCGTCAAGCGGAGAAGATGGCATTGTAAAAAGTGTAAATCAAGTGGCAGCATTAGTTGCAAATCGTGATCCATTCTCCGCTGTTGAATCGATTGTAAAAACGAAAGTAGTAGGGAAAAAAGTAGAGATTACAACACCATTTCCGTTAAAGCGTATGACGCTTGTACGACAATCACCTTCTTTGTCTAACTACCAGGTCATACAAATTTCTAAACCGTTACAATTACAATCTTCTTTTTCCATACATGCACCAGGGGAAGCGAAATTGTTCGGAAATATAGTTCATATAAGTACGGAAAATCAGGAAGTTATTAAGCCAGGAACATATACGATAGAAGTGGACCAGGATATTGAGAAAGAAGGACTACAAGTACTTGTTGAACCGGCGCTTAACTATACCGTTTCTACTTATGATAAAGATGATGATAGTCAAAAGAATGTTGAAAAAATGTACGAAGGTGCTATTGCTGTTATTGAAGCAAAGCCTACTGAGTTGCCTGTTCAGTCTTCTTACTTTCAGGCAGAAGTAGAAATTGACGGAAAACAATATCCGATGAAGTGGGACGATAAGAGGCATGTGTTTTATTACGAAACTAAGCTTGATAAAGGGTTAGTACGCGGGAAAGTTCATATGAATATAAAGGGGTTTTATAGACAGACGAAAGAATTTAAAATTGAAGCAACTGAAAAACCGAAATTATCACTTCAAACTGTTACAAAAGATTATGAAGAAAAAGTAACAAATTTAGAGAGTAGTAAACCATTTATTTTACAACCGCAATTAGATGGTAAGCCGATGACAGAAGAAGCTGTAAAAAAACTAGTAAAATCTACTGATGTCACATCTAAACAATCAATCAACTATGAAATAAAGCAACATGGAAATCAAATATATGTTTACCCTCGTCCCTATTACTCCGACACATTCAATTTTACAGATACTGGCACCGTAGACGCTACCATCGCAATGCAGGATTCAAAGTTACAAGTAGTAAAGAAAAACATAACATTCCATATTCAAGATGCTCCGTTTTATGAAAAATATGCGTTGATTTTTAAGTTTGTTATTCCTATCACTTTATTATTGTTAGTAGTAGGAATCATTGTTTTAGGATGGATTGTTAGGCCGAGATTTCACCGGAAAGCACTACTGTATTACGAATGGGATCAAGAGGTAGCAAAAGATTGGCTATATCAATCTGAACCAGAATTACTTCGAAATAAATGGTGGAAACATTATTTTGGTATCCCATTTAGAGCAGAAAGAAAAACTGTGCAATCCGTTACATTGATAGCGAAGAAAGGTTCGAAATCTGTTTTTGTAGCGAAAGAGTCACAAGTAGTTGGAATGATTATTGATGGGATGTTTATAACAGAGGAAGAAGTAGGAATGGAGCATAAGACACTATATCCAAATGAACTTTTATTAATTGATAGAGGATATGGTAAGGAGATTTACAAATATGAATGTGAATAGTAGATAGGGATAAGAGGGAAGTCTTAGCTTTCTTTCCCTTTCTTTTTAAACAAGCAAGAATAGGAAGGTGGTTCACATGACATTACAAGTTCCAACGATATTAATTGGATTAGGTGGAATCGGTAGTACTGTGACGCATCAAATATATGAAAAATTGCCTGAAGAGCGCCGAAAAAAGGTAGCAATGCATGTATTTGATACAGATGTGAATACATTGAGTAAATTTGATCATATTCGAAAGTTTAAGACACAAACGAGTTCGAGTAAAACGCCTAGAGAGTATATTGCAGGAGATCCAACGATCCCAGAGTGGTTTCCGATGGATCCGACCATACTTGATAAACCGTTAACAGAAGGAGCAGGACAGTTACGCGTCATTTCGCGTTTAGCGTTACGTGCTGCGATGAAAGAAGATAAATTGACGTCCTTTTGGCAAGAAATTGAGAAGATTTTTCCGGTTACAAGTGATCAAACGGAATATGGTGTGCGAGTTATTATTGTAACATCATTAGCAGGCGGAACAGGTTCGGGGATGTTTCTGCAAATTGCATTATATTTACGTGAAATGCTTCGAAAAAAACTACAGCATCATAACATTTTAATACGCGGTGCGTTTTTAATGCCTGATGTTTTAGTGAAGACGAGAACGGTTAGTGCGAAAGAATTTGAAACGGTGCAAGCAAACGGCTATGCATCGTTAAAAGAATTACATGCTATTACACTCGGTTCTACTGGAGAATTATCAAAACGCGGCGGTGTAACAATTGAATTAGAGTATCGCCCTGATCAAGTAGATGAAGACGGAAGAACGAATCATACAATTAAACAACATCATTTACCGTACAATTATTGTTTCTTATACGATTACGAAAACCTACACGGACACCATTTGCACAATTTATCAGATTATATGGAACAGATGGCAAATACGATTTATTTACAGTTATTTAGCCCGATGTCCACAAGTCATTTTGCGCAGGAAGACAATCAAATTCAGCAATTGGCAGAATCGAGCGGAAAAGGACGATATTGCGGAGCAGGAACGGCAAAGCTCATTTATCCATATGAACACGTGTTAAAATATTGTGCTTTAAAATGGGCTGTGCAAGGTTTAGATGAATCGTGGCTACATTTAGATCAACTATTTCAAGAGAAGAAGCAAAGATATGACCAAGATGTAAAACGTGGTATGCAGCGTGAAAAACCTGAACGTGGCAAAAGTTATTTAGAGGATTTGGAACATCTTGCTACCCGTCCAGAGCAAGCGCATATTTTCTATAGGCAAATGTACAATGAAACGCGTGAAGGAGCAGAGGGTGGTAAGCTTGGAGTTGCGAAATCTAAACTGTTTTTAGAGGCGGTAGAAAGTTATGTACAACGTACGGTGCAAAAAGATGAGGAATTAAATCGTTTGCAGCATGAGTGTAAAATTTCAGCTGCGAAACTGAAAATGATGGAACAAATGAAAGGTGAAGTAGCAAGAGTGGATCACGCGGTTCGTTTATATGCGTATGCGATTCCGAGCCGTGTACATGAACATGTAACGACACTTTTATATGACATGATTGAATCAGACCGCTTTTCACCAAGTGGTTCTGAAGGACAGTCTTATCAATTAAATACATGGTTTTTAAAGAAAACAGATCCAGTTCATCCAGTAGCAGCACGTTTTATGTTATATGAAATTCGAAAGCAGTTAGTAGAAAAAATGAACCGACTACATGAAAATAATGAACAAAAGCGTAATGTAATTCAAAACTATGATAAAAAATTTAATGTGGGTAATATTGATGGGACGGTAACGGCGGTACGCCGGGTAGAAATTGCTCAACAACAAGGCTGGTTTGGAAAAATGATTAATAATCAGCAACGTGTATTCAAAAGAGAATTTGAAGACATCGTAACGCAATATGTACACAAATTAAATGAATATCGAAAAGAAATGCTATTAGAACTTGTGTATCAATCGCTATATCAAGCAGTTAATAAAATGATTCAATATTGGGAAAGATTTTTTGATAATTTACATGAAACACGTGAGAACTTATTGTTTGAAATTCAAAAACGCAGTAAGGAATTTGAAGGGAAAACAAACCCGACGAATGTATATGTATTAGCTGAAGAGAAGCTGCAAGAAAAGATATGGCAAGATATGCAACAACATTTAAATTTAGGTGTACTACCGAAAGATATATCAGCGGAAATTTATATGAGTTTGTACGGAGAATATTGCCGTGATGCGAAAACAGAAGAGATTCAGTCGAAAAAGGTAGAGGATTTCTACCGCGAACATATATTGAGCTACTGCTATGACGAATTGCAAGTACGCTATCGTGATAAATTAGAACTGAATATTGTTGAAGCATTGCGAAAAGAAGCAGATTATAAGAAACGTGATCGCGATGAATACGTTCGTGAAAAAATTGAAGACCTGTTCCATTTAGCAAGTCCGTTCATTCCGAAAGTTTCTCATCATAGGGAATTACAATATTGGGGTATACATCCTTCTTTAAAGAAAGAGCTGCAAGAGGAATTAATTCAAGAAATGTTTAAAGAAAAAGATACAGTACATGAAGCCTTTTCGCCATTTGAAGTAATCTGTTACCGAGCACATTATGGCTTATCGCTGCAAGACTTTCCTAAATTATCATCAGGACATATTTCGAACGGATTTATGAATGATAAAGGTGACTATTTCCAATCGTATTATCGCCGCGTAAACAAATTAAATAGTAAAAAATCTAGTTTAACGCCGCATTTAGATAAGTATTGGCACTTACCAGCCTTTATGCCAGACTTGAATGCGACTCAAACAAAATTAGATTATGATAAATGTAATCGTGCATTACTATACGCGTATATGTATCGCTGGATTAGTTTAGTTGCTGTTGACGGACAATTTGTGTATCAATATAACGGTGTGGGACGTAGCTTTTTAATTCAGTCGATGGGGAAAAATATTTCAAGTGAAAGTTATAAATTACACAGAGCATTGCTTCATAACCCGTTTATTTATGAAAACATCTTGTCGCGATTTGAAGAAGAACAAGAAAAGGCGATGATACAAGGTGGACATTTATATACACATCCGTTCGTATTAGGAGCCCAAGATGTAAGATGGCTTAGAAAAGAACATGTCCACAACCTTTTAGATATGATTTTAATGTATGACCGTGAAGCGAAGTATGATCCGACGTTAGAAGAAACGTCAGATGAATTATTAAGACTATTCCTTGATGAAATCGAGTTGTATTTCCAAAATTATTACGGTACAGGTGCTGATATGGTTGCCAAGAAAGAGAAAGAAATGTTTATTAAACAATTGTGGGATCGCTCGCATGCGAAAGGATATGTGGATCCAAATAGCGCTCCTTATAAAAAATGGCTAAATTTACTAAGTATTCAAGATGAAGAAGAAACACCAAAAACGAATGTATAATGAATGAAAAGGGAATCCTTAAAAGTGGCAATACAACTTTAGAAAAGAGGGATTCTGATGCCGTTTTTAGGAAGTGTATATCAAATATTTGGGTTATATCCAGAAATTTATTATGGGATGATTTCAGCGGAAATCGCAGAGCAGCAAAGGTTAGAACAGGCGGAAAACGAAGAAACAGAAACAGAAACAGAAGTCTGAGTGTATAGCAAGTATCAAAAAATGAATGATAACACCCTATTTGCTCTTTAAACGCATAAGAGCAAATAGGGTGTTTTTACTATTTAATAATGCCGTTTTCTAAAATTTTAATAGTAGGTGTTACTTTCAGACTAGCTTTTGAAAAAGCACTTGGCCAATCATCTTCAACCTTTTTCCATTCTTTATATTGAAAAGCTCTCGCGTAATCACCAAATCCAAATGGATCAAGTTGTTGTTTTTGAATTTTGTGGATTAAGTCGTTTAAATCGTTGTGTAATTGTTTTGTAATAAGTGAAGTTAATTTCTTTTTATCTTTAACTTTATCTATATCCATGTTGAATGTCATCTCAGATATGGCTATATTAAAATTCATTTTTGTATTAAATCGGAAGTGGTTATCGTTGTAGCCTGTATCAATATTACGTTTCACAGTAAGAACATTTATTGTGACGAAATCGTCTCCTTCTGTCTCTTTTAAATTACCATTACTTTCAACTGAAGTAGAAGGGATTTTCATTGTAAGGGAAACAGGTGTATTAGCTTTTTTTTGCAACATAAGAAGAAGGGCACTTTCATAACGATTTAAGGACATTTTATAAACTCCACGGGAAGTTAATAGGGCGGAACCGGTAACAACAATATCTTTTTTTCCCTTCTTAATTTCTGAAATTACAGGTGTTATTCCTTTATTAAAAGTTTGTCTGTGAAATTCATGGAATGTCGTGAAAACGGTCCGATTATATAATTTGTTCGTATTAATTAAATCTGTTAAATACTCAGGAAGAGTAGGTTTATCTTTAAAGTTATTATAGATAATAGAAGAAATTGGGCCATTCACTGCAACGATACGCATATTTCCCGTATTTTTAGGATCGCGATACCAAACATCAAGGTAAGGCATAGCCCCTTCTTGTTTTAAAAAATTGGTGCTAAATAAAATGATTTGTAACTTTTCTGTAGAAACTAAACCGCCACTTGAACTGTTAAATGTTGCTTTTGCTTCTCGAGGTGTATGTACTTTCGCTTCATGAGTTTCGTATCTTCTCTCTACATCTTCATTAAAAATAGGATTTACGTGGTAAACAATTAATTTCCCTTTTGCTTTTGCGTCAAAACCGTAAATTAATGAAATGGATTGTTTCTCTAAATCGAGACGATCTCCACAGCCAGTCAAAAAGATTATGAAAAAGCAAAGTATAATAAAATGAATAAAGCGTCTCATTTAAATTTTTCTCCTTTTCCAATACTGATAAAGTGTCATGTATAAGAGAAATACGACTGGGAATAGAAAAACGATAAAATAACTGGCAGTTCCCCAAAACTCCCGCAAGGCACTGATTTGATAGGAGGAAGGGATATAAAAGAATAAAACGAAAATACATCCGAATAATAAAAACCAAATAGGTAATGAACTGCCTTTTTTGTTAAGCAATTGATTGATGCCATCTGACGCAGTAAAAATATAGGGAATGCAAGAATCAAAAATAATGAAGAGATAAAATGATAAAAAGATAATTTCAAACCGTTCAAGAAATGAAAAGTGAAAAGGTGTAACAAGAGAAAGAGTAGGCCATAAAAATTTTGTTATACCATCTGGACTAAAATAAACAAAAGAGACAAACGTGACTTGAAGATAAGCCAATAATGTAATCAAATTTGCGACAACAATGCCTTTTTTTGCAGATGATTTATTATTGAGATAAGGATAAAGGACGAATGCAAACTCGAACCCAAGAAACGCAATAATAGTTGATTTTACTGTGGTCAAAATTGGTATCCATCCTTCCTTAAGAAGAGGAAGAAGATAAATCCAATGGCTATCTTTAAGTGGGATAAGTAATAGCAATGGCATCCATAGTGTAAAGAGAACAGTAAAAACAGCATAGCGACTAATAATAAGAACACCTTTACATGCTAGCATAAGCATAGGAAGAGATAGCAAAATCATAATTAAAAACATTGGAGATCTAGGTAGAATCCAAATGTGAATGACATATAAGAGAGAAAAGATTAAGGAGACGGCAGCAAGTGTAGCATATAAAACCCAAAGAAGCATAGCGACCTTTCCTAGCCATTTTCCAAGGTAACGTGTCAGCACATCAAGTAAAGAAGAACCGGGATGCTTTTCCATAATTTTTACGATACATAGACTGACTAAAGTAGTGATGACGCATCCAATAATAATAGACATCCAGCCATCAGTATTCGCCCCTTGTGCAACTTCGCGGGGGAGTGTCAGCACACCGAATCCAACTTGAACACCACTAATAGTTAAAATGTATTGAAATAAAGTGATCTCCCTCTTTGCGCGTTTTGTCACCTATTCTCCTCCTTTTCTTCAATATCTCTTTGCCGGTTATCTTGTTTTAAGTTTAGGGATAGTGGCCGTTTCTTCATAATTTTCCATGGGAAACGTACAAGGATATCTTTTAAATCCGAAGCAAATGACGGAGAAAAAGGACTACCATATGGCACACCAAGTGATTCCATAGAAAGAATATGGATAATGATGATTGCCATTCCAACCATAATTCCAATTACGCCAAATAAAGAGGCGATTATCATCATTGGGAATCGAAGAAGACGAATTCCTGCTGACATTTCCATGTTAGGGATGATAAAAGAAGCGACTGCGGTAATAGAAACGACGATAACCATAACATTACTTACAATCCCTGCTTGAACTGCAGCTTGTCCAATTACAATCCCTCCTACGACGCCAATCGTTTGTCCAACGGGACCAGGAAGCCGAACGGCAGCTTCGCGGAGCATTTCAAGTACTAATTCCATCAAGAGTGCTTCTAGTATAGGAGGAAAAGGAATTTTAGCTCGAGATTCTCCAATCGTTAACAATAATTTAAGTGGAATCACTTCATAATGGAAGGAAATCATAGCAATATAAAGAGCAGGAGCAAATATTGCAATAAATAGTCCAGTGAAACGAAGGAGTCGTATAAAAGATGGAATCATAGGTCTGAAGCTGTAATCATCTATCGTCTGAAAAAAGGATGAAAAGGTCATAGGTCCTATTAATACGCCTGGTGAGCGATCTACAACAACGGCGATTCGCCCATCCAAAATATGATGTGCCGTTGTGTCAGGACGTTCAGTTATAGATAATTGTGGGAAGAGAGTATAGGAATTATCTTCAACAAATCCCTCTAATTCACCGGTAGTAAGAATAGCATCTACTTTGATTGATTCGATGCGGTATGCCATATCTTGTACAACATCTTCGTTTGCAACATCTGCAAGATAAAGTAAAAAAACTTTAGAGGTTGCTCGTTCGCCAACAGTGAATTCTTTCACCTTTAGTTCGCGATTTGGAATATACCGGCGAATAAGTGCGATACTATCACTTGCCACTTCATTAAACCCTTCGTGTGAGCTTTTTATGGAAGTCTCTGTTGTAGGTTCTTCAATACTCCTTTTTGGCACCGCTTGCGTATCTAGTTCTAAAGCGGATAGTTGCCCGTTTATAAATAAAATGCTTTTGCCATGTAAGAGGGATTGTTCAATGTCTACCCACTTCTGAACCTTTTTAATATTTCCTATAGAAACAGAAGATTCCCAAAAATCTTCTTCCTTCCATTCTTTAAATAAGAGCGGACGAAGAATATCTACATTAATAACAGTTTTATCTACAAGTCCTTCCATATATATAAGAGCAGCTTCTTTTCCGTTTTTTAACGGAAAAGCGCGTGTGATTAATTCTGGAATACCACTAAATAATTTGGATAAGTGTTTAAGATTAAGCGGCATAGAGGAAGAAATTTCTTTATTTAATACAGTTTCAGCTTGCTCATGTGTAGAGAAAGATTTTTCGCCCCTTATCCATTTTTGAAAAGATCCCATGTATTCACCTTATTCCTCGTTGAACTTTATATGGGTTATTATGGATAGTTACATACAGACATATGCGCAGTTTAAAATTTATATTGTATATTTGCACGTTTAACGCTATAATTATAGTGTTAAAGATGGAATCGTGATATGACCTGTTATGAATCTATCGTTTTATTTATGAATAAATGGATTGGTATTTTAGCAAGATGTGCTAATAAACTACTCCACCATGATGATAGCGTGCCCAAAATGTGGTGCGTATATTTTCGTGGTGGAGTTTTTTTATTCTCAAAAAGGGGGAAAGACCATGAATGACAACATGGTTCATATTACAATTGACGGAAAAAAGTATACAGCGGAGCCTGGTTCAACGATATTGGGTGTTATTAATAAGAACGGGATTGAACATCCGCAAATTTGTTACGTGCCAGAAGTAGATCCTATTCAAACATGTGACACTTGTATTGTAGAAGTTGACGGAAAGTTAATGCGTTCTTGTTCGACAGTGGCAACGGAAGGTATGAACATTGAACGTGCTTCTGTTCGTGCAAAAGAAGCGCAAACAGAGGCGATGGATCGGTTACTAGAGAATCATTTATTATACTGTACAGTATGTGACAACAATAATGGGAACTGTAAATTGCATAATACAGCAGAGTTAATGGAGATCGAACATCAAAAATATCCTTATGAACCGAAAGTGGATGTAAGTGAAGTTGATATGACACATCCGTTTTATCGCTACGACCCTAATCAATGTATCGCATGTGGTCAATGTGTAGAGGTGTGTCAAAACTTACAAGTAAATGAGACGTTATCTATCGATTGGGAAGCCGAGCGTCCTCGTGTTATTTGGGACGATGGCGTAGATATTAATGACTCCTCATGTGTGAGTTGTGGACAATGTGTAACGATTTGTCCTTGTAACGCTTTAATGGAGAAATCGATGCTCGGTGAAGCTGGATTTATGACAGGATTAAAGCCAGACATTCTTGAACCGATGGTTGATCTTATTAAAGAAGTAGAACCAGGATATAGTGGGATTTTTGCAATTTCAGAAGTGGAAGCATCTATGCGTGAGACTCGTACGAAAAAAACGAAAACAGTATGTACATTTTGCGGTGTAGGCTGTTCATTTGAAGTGTGGACGAAGGGGCGTAAAATCCTTAAAGTACAACCATCTTCAGATGCGCCAGTTAACGCAATTTCCACTTGTGTAAAAGGGAAATTTGGCTGGGATTTCGTAAATTCTAAAGAGCGAATTACAAAGCCTTTAATTCGTAAAAATGGAACGTTTGTTGAATCTACATGGGAAGAAGCATTGAATGTAGTTGCAAATAAATTAGGTGCGATTAAAGAAGAGTACGGTAAAGGTTCTATCGGATTTATTTCTTCCTCTAAAATTACGAATGAAGACAATTATGTCATCCAAAAATTAGCTCGACAAGTATTTGGAACGAATAATATTGATAACTGCTCACGTTATTGCCAATCACCAGCAACGGATGGTTTATTCCGTACAATTGGTATGGGCGGTGATGCGGGAACGATTAAAGATATTGCACAATCTGGTCTTGTTATTATTGTAGGATGTAATCCGACAGAAGGTCACCCAGTTTTAGCTACACGTATTAAACGGGCACATAAATTACACGGACAAAAGTTAATTGTAGCTGATCTTCGTAAAACAGAAATGGCAGAGCGATCAGATGTCTTTATTAGTCCAAAACAAGGAACAGACCAAGTATGGTTAATGGCTGTTACGAAATATATGATTGATCAAGGCTGGCATGATCAGGAGTTTATTAATGAAAATGTAAACTTCTTTGAAGATTTTAAAGAGAGCCTAAAAGAATATACACTTGAATATGCAGAAGAAGTAACAGGTATTTCAAAAGAAACACTTATTCAAATGGCTGAAATGATTCGTGATGCAGATGGTACATGTATCCTTTGGGGTATGGGGGTAACGCAAAATACTGGTGGTTCTGATACTTCCGCTGCAATTTCAAACTTACTTCTTGCAACAGGGAACTATCGTCGTCCAGGAGCAGGTGCATACCCACTTCGAGGCCATAATAACGTACAAGGTGCTTGCGATATGGGAACTTTACCAGGGTGGCTTCCAGGATATCAGCACGTTACTAATGATATGGAACGTGTGAAGTTTGAAAATGCTTACGGAGTGGAAATTGATAGCGAACCAGGTCTTAACAATATTGAAATGCTTCACGCTATTGATGAAGGGAAAATGAAAGCAATGTATCTTGTCGGAGAGGATATGGCTCTTGTAGATTCTAATGCAAACCATGTACATGAAGTGTTGTCGAGCCTTGATTTCTTCGTTGTGCAAGACGTTTTCCTTTCTAAAACTGCTCAATATGCAGATGTTGTATTACCAGCGGCACCATCTCTTGAGAAAGAAGGTACTTTCACAAATACAGAGCGCCGTGTCCAAAGATTATATCAAGTTCTTCCTACGCTCGGAGATGCGAAACCAGACTGGTGGATTGTGCAGGAGGTTGCGAATAAACTAGGGGCAAACTGGAATTATAGCCACCCAAGTGAAATCTTTGCTGAAATGGCAAGTTTATCACCATTATTCTCGCAAGCGAACTATGAAGTGCTTGAAGGGTGGAATAGTTTCCATTGGGGAAGTTTTGATGGAACGAATACACCACTTCTCTTCCAAGACGGATTTAACTTCCCGGATAAAAAAGCTCGTTTTGCGATTGCTGACTGGGTACGTCCAGCTGAATTTCCAGCTGAGTTCGACCTTCACATTAACAATGGTCGTATGCTTGAGCATTTCCATGAAGGGAATATGACAAATAAATCAACAGGTATTCAAACGAAAGTACCTGGTGTTTTCGTTGAAATTTCTCCAGAACTTGCAAAAGAACGTGGCGTAAAAACAGGTTCATTAGTTCGTCTTGTTTCTCCTTTTGGAGCATTAAAATTACGTGCACTCGTTACAGATCGTGTAAAAGCGAATGAGTTATATTTACCGATGAACTCTACAGATAATGAAACGGCAATTAATTTCTTAACAGGTCCTGCTGTGGACGTACGTACGAACACACCTGCGTATAAACAAACGAAAGTACGTATGGAATTGTTAGAAGTTGATGGCGAAAATCCGATGCCAAAAGCGAACCCACGCAATAAAAAACGTCATCCTCAAGCAGGTATTGAGGTTGATCGTAAGTGGGCGCGTCCAGGGTATGTGCATTTAACGGATAAGTAGGGAGGAGAAAAGAATATGGCTGCACCTATTAAAACGATTCAAAAAGAGGAACGAACTGAGGAAGAAATAAAACAGCAAAAGTTAGATGATTTAAAGGAGCTTCTAGCTAATAATGAAGAAGCCCTAAATCAAATGTTTAATATAGTAGGGGAATTAAATGACATTGGAATGCTAGAAGCTGCAAATTCTATGTTAAAAGCGAAAGAGCCAATCGCAAAGATTGTTCTAGGTCAAGTAACTCGTGAGCCTGTTACAAATTTAATTAATAATATGATGGGTGCTGCAGGTGCGTTAACTGAACTTGACCCAGAACTTACGAAAAAGCTTATAGGTAGTTTATTAGTTGGGCTAGAAGAAGGTAATGAACATCTAGAAAGTAATAAAAAAGTAGGGGTATTCGATCTTATGAAAGTATTGAAAGATCCAGATATTAACCGTGCTATTGGATTTGGTCTTCACTTCTTAAAAGGTATGGGTAAAGGGTTAAAAGATGAATAAGTTTTAAAAGTGGGCCTTTTCGTCCAAATGTTCGTACAAAATAGTTTGGATGAAAGGGTCAATTTGGTAAAATATATAGTAAAGTAAATTGAGTGTTTTTGGGGGATGATTGTATGTCAAAAAAAGTACATGAATTTAATGATATGATACGAAAACTTCGAAAGGAACTTTTCGGAAAAGGACCAGAACGAATTCATACTGTGTTTGCTGAAAATATGGCGATTGCAACACTTTATGGGAATTTAACACCTACTGAAAAATTCATTTCAAGTACGATGGATGGTGCGGAAATGGTTCATATGGCTAGAACAAAAATGATTCAAGAAGTGTATGCTGCAAATTCGCGCGAACATCTGGAGGAGCTTGTTGGAGCGAAATTAGTAAATCTATTTTCAGATATGAAAGTAGAAGAAGATATTGCAGTTTCGGTATTTGTTTTTGACAAAAATATCACGTGAGAGAAGGATACTGATCGTGAAACCGATACAGGTAGAAAGAGAAATCTTTCGTTACGAACAAGGAACATTTAAACACATAGAGGACAGCATTGTAACAGAGTTTCCTGTCACCATTAAAATGAACGGACAGGAGTTTGTTACAATGGTTAGTACTCCAGAATATATAGAAGATATGGTAATAGGCTTCTTAGCGTCTGAAGGAATCATTCGGAAGTATGAAGATATTGATAGCATATGGGTGCAGGAGAAAGAAGGATTTGTACATGTAACAACGACAAAAGTAAATCCGTATTATGAACAAATGCAAAACAAACGATATATTACGTCTTGTTGTGGTATGAGTAGACAAGGATTTGTTTTTGCTAATGATGCACTAAGTGCAAAAAAAATGAAAGGTGTCCATGTACAGGTTGCTGCCGAGGATTGTTTTCGGTTAATGAAAGAAATGCAGCAATCTGCGGATACGTTTCATCATACTGGCGGGGTTCATAATGCGGCTTTATGTGATGTGAATGGTATTATTTTAAGCCGAATGGATATTGGTAGGCATAATGCACTAGACAAAATTTACGGTTATTGCTTAAGAAACAATATTTCTATAAAGGATAAAATCATTGTGTTTAGTGGTCGTATTTCTTCGGAAATATTATTGAAAGTTGCAAAAATTGGTTGTGAAATTATACTATCAAAATCAGCTCCAACTGAGTTAGCTTTGCAGCTAGCGGAAGAGTTAGGTATTACGACAATAGGGTTTATTCGTAATCAATCCTTAAATGTATATACGCATCCAGAACGTGTTTTAAATATAAAATAAAAGTGAGGCAATGAAAATGAAATCAGTTACATTAGACAAATTGCAACGTCCGTTAAAGGATTTACGTATTTCAGTTACTGATCGCTGTAATTTTCGTTGTCGCTATTGTATGCCAGAAGAAATATTTGGTCCTGATTACTCGTTTTTGTCTAATGACAAAATTTTATCTTTTGATGAAATTGAAAGGGTAACTCGTATTTTCGTATCTTTAGGTGTGAGAAAATTACGGATTACTGGCGGGGAACCGTTACTTCGAAGAGGTCTTCCACAGCTTATTGAGCGGCTTCATAAAATAGATGGTGTGGAAGATATCGGTCTAACAACAAATGGTTCACTACTGAAAAAGTTTGCTCCTGATTTATATAAGGCGGGTTTATCACGTGTAACAGTTAGCTTAGATTCCTTAGAAGAAGAGCGTTTTTTCTATTTAAATGGGAATAGGAGCAAAGTGCAAAGGGTTCTGGAAGGGATACAGGCTGCGGCTGAAGTTGGTATGAAAATTAAAATAAACATGGTCGTTCAAAAAGGGAAAAATGAACAAGATATTTTGCAGATGGCGCAATACTTTAAAGAAAATAAGCATATTCTTCGGTTTATTGAGTATATGGATGTTGGAAATTATAACGGTTGGGAGTTAGGTGAAGTTATTTCCAAACAAGAAATAGTAAATACAATTCATAAAGTGATGCCATTAGAGCGGATAGAAGCCAATTATTCTGGTGAAGTTGCTACTCGCTATCGTTATATAGGAAGCGATGAGGAAATAGGTATTATTTCATCAGTAACAGATTCTTTTTGCTCATCATGTACGAGAGCTCGTATTTCTGCAGAAGGAAAATTATATACTTGCTTATTTGCTTCTAAAGGAAATGATTTAAGAGAGTTGCTTCGTTCTGAACATACAGATGAGGAAATTATAGATGTAGTACGCGATATATGGAATAATCGGGAAGATCGTTATTCAGATGAACGCTTAAGTCATACAAATAAGAAAACAATACCTAAAATTGAAATGTCACATATCGGTGGTTAATATATATAGCTAGTGTGATAGTGAAAAATGGAGAATTTACAAGAGTTGTGGATTTTCTATTTTATAGTAAAAGTGATGATTGATGTCTCTGTAAAAGATGTGCAGAGAAATTAAGCAGCATTCAAAAACCTTTATTTTGAGGAGGTTTTTTGAAGCTGCTTTTTTATTTGGAGAAAATGGAGGAATGGGTAATGGCATTTCATAAACCGGAACAAATTGCTGAGCTTGTCATTGAGGCCGGTGTTCAAAAGGTAAGACAGACATTGCCAGCGATGCTTATTCTCGGTTTTTTAGGAGGAGCGTTTATTGCAATAGGTTTTTTACTTAACATTAGAGTTTTAGGGAATTTACCTGAGCGCTGGGGGAGTCTAGTGAATGTTTTAGGGGGAGCAGTCTTTCCTGTTGGACTCATGCTCGTAGTATTAGCAGGAGGAGAATTAATTACCGGAAATATGATGTCACTGTCTATGGCGCTTTATGCAAAGAAAATTACATTGATAAGTGTACTGAATAACTGGGTTTGGATTACTCTCATGAATTTTATTGGTGCAATTTTCGTTGCGTATTGCTTTGGACATCTTGGCGGATTAACAGAGGGCGAGTATTTAAATAAAACGGTAGCGATAGCGGAAGGAAAGTTACATGAATCATTTGGGAGAACTTTAATTTTAGCAATTGGTTGTAATTGGCTCGTTTGCCTTGCGCTTTGGCTCGCTTACGGGACGAGTGATTTTGTCGGAAAAATCATAGGAATTTGGATTCCAATTATGGCATTTGTAGTGATTGGATTTCAACAAGTAGTAGCAAATATGTTTGTCATTTCCGCTGTTATCTTTGCTGGTCACCTAACGTGGATGGATCTGGCTAAAAACTTTGTTCCGGTTTTTATAGGAAATGTAATTGGAGGAGCTGGGTTTGTTGGTTTTGCTTACTTTGCTTGTTATCAGAAACAACATTCTAATATGAAATAGATTTCTATGGTTGAGTGGAAGGAAGGGTATGTAATGGTAGGGCGGTATTCACGGCAACAGCTATTTAAACCAATTGGTAGTGAAGGGCAAGAAAAAATTCAGAATAAACATGTGTTAATTATAGGAGCTGGTGCATTAGGAAGTGCAAGTGCTGAGAGTTTCGTACGTGCAGGTATTGGCAAGTTGACGATTATTGATCGTGATTACGTTGAATGGAGTAATTTACAAAGACAACAATTGTACTCTGAACAAGATGTGAGAGAGAAAATGCCGAAAGCAATTGCTGCTAAAAATCGGTTAGAACAAATTAATTCGGAAGTGAAAATACATGCCTTCGTAATGGATGCATGTGCAGAAAATCTGGAAGATCTATTAGAAAATATCGATATAATAATTGATGCGACAGATAATTTTGATATCCGATTTACAATAAATGATTTATCACAAAAACATAATATTCCGTGGGTGTATGGCTCTTGCGTTGGATCGTACGGTATGAGTTATACGATTATCCCGCAAATGACACCATGTTTACATTGTGTATTGAAAAATGTTCCTGTTACAGGTGTGACGTGTGACACGGCTGGGATTATTAGTCCATCTGTTCAAATCGTTGCAGCATATCAAGTGGCAGAAGCACTCAAAATTTTAGTTGGAGATTTCTCAGCAATTAGAAAAACATTTTTCATGTTTGATATATGGAGTAATCAAAATCATTTTATAAAACTAGGGAAAATAAAAACAGACGCTTGTCCTTCATGCGGTTTAAACCGAACTTATCCTTATTTATCATACGAAAATCAAACGAAAGTAGCTGTTCTATGCGGAAGAAATACAGTTCAAATTAGACCAGTAGAAAATAGGAAATACGATTTTGATGATATAGAAAAAGGATTAAAAAAAATGAGGAAAGTAGATCGGAATCCGTATTTACTATCTTGCCAACTAGATGATTACCGCGTCGTTGTTTTTCGGGATGGTCGTGTTTTCGTTCATGGCACAAATGATATTTCGAAAGCGAAACAACTATATTATCGCGTATTCGGTTAATAGAAAGGGTTGTCAACAATGGAAAGAAGAGTACCAATTACGGTTGAAGAAGCTGTTCGTAAAGTGATGGGATTTGCTAATAACGGGTTAAAGGAATTATTACCTATTGAATTAGCTTACGGACGTATATTAGCAGAGGATTTAGTAGCTGACCATGATGTACCGTCATTTAATCGTTCACCGTATGACGGATTTGCTATTCGAGCAGAAGATACGACTTTAGCAAGTTATGAAACACCAAGTGTATTTGAAGTAGTTGGTGAGATTGGCGCAGGATCGATATTTTACGGGGAATTAAGTCCGTTTCAAGCAGTTCGAATTATGACGGGAGCGCAAATTCCAAATGGGTGTGACGCTGTTGTCATGTTAGAACTGACTCACCAATATGAAGAAGCCGGAAATAATTTCATGGAGGTAAAACGACCGTTCAAAACGGGTGATAATATTTCTTTTCAAGGGGAAGATGCCTGTAAAGGAACGGTTCTTGCAAAGAAAGGATCGTACATTAATCCAGGTATTTCAGCTCTTCTTGCTACATTCGGTTATAGTGAAGTGCCAGTTGCGAGAAAACCTGTAATTGGACTGTTAGCGACTGGGAGTGAATTACTTGATGTTAATGATTCATTACAGCCAGGGAAAATCCGAAACAGTAATACGTACATGATATTGTCTCAAATTCGAAGAGCCGGCGGAAGAGTAAAATATTTTGGGAAGTTTAGTGATGATTTTAATACGTGTTTTACAGCTGTGAAAGAAGCGCTTGGCCAAGTAGATATGTTAATTACAACGGGCGGTGTATCAGTAGGAGATTACGATTATTTACCAGCTATTTACGAAAAGTTAGGTGCATCTGTTCTTTTTAATAAAGTTGCAATGCGGCCAGGAAGTGTTACGACTGTAGCACAATTAAATGGCAAGTTATTATTTGGTTTATCAGGAAATCCATCTGCTTGTTACGTAGGGTTTGAATTGTTCGTAAGACCGTGTATCCGGGCGTATATGTTTGGTGAAAAAGTACATTTAAAAAAAGAAAAAGCGTTATTAGGAGAAGATTTTCTAAAACCAAATCCTTTTACAAGGTTTGTACGAGCAAAACTGAAATATAATGAAGGACAATTAATCGCTTATCCGTCAGGGTTTGATAAATCTAGCTCGGTTTCTTCATTGGCAGAATCAAACGCGTTTATCGTATTGTCGGGCGGGACAAGAGGATATAAAAAAGAGATGTTTGTCGATGTTCTTTTATTAGAAGATAACGAAGGTAGTGAATGGCCTTGGACATTTCATAAAGTGAGAGGTGATTCTAATGGGACAAGTGCTATTTGATATTGTAGATAATCCGATTTTAGTTGAAGAAGTAACGAATAAAGTGGCAAGAAGAGAAGCAGGTGCGATTACAACTTTTATTGGTACGGTGAGAGAATTAACGAAAGGAAAACGAACGTTACATTTAGAGTATGAAGCATATAAACCAATGGCAGTAAAACAACTTACGAGAATTGGTGAAGAAATTAGTGAAAGATGGCCGGATGCAAAAGTAGCAATTACGCACCGTGTAGGACGGCTAGAAATAATGGATATTGCGGTAGTCATTGCAGTTTCATCACCGCATCGTAAAGTTGCTTATGAAGCGAATGAGTACGCGATTGAACGTATAAAACGAATCGTTCCAATTTGGAAAAAAGAATTTTGGGAAGATGGAACGATGTGGATTGGAGATCAGCTTGAAAATACACCATATCCAGAAGGAAAACCGAAGAAGGAAGAATGAGAAAATGATTACAATTTTATTGTTTGCAAATTTGCGTGAGGAAGTCGGAGTAAATCAAGTAGTAATTCCAGAAAAGAAAGAAATGACTGTTGGGAAATTAAAAGAATGGTTGAAAGAAAGTTATCATTTTCAATCTTTGGATACAGTAATGGTTGCAATTAACGAAGAGTTTGTCACGAATGAAGAGATGCTAAGAGCTGGAGATATAGTCGCATTAATCCCGCCCGTTAGTGGGGGATGATAGTAATTTCTCACGACGGTGTATGTAGTTCAAAAAGGAGCGGGAAACTTACATCAGTTGAAATGATAAGAAGATGTTGTATATAAATTAGAATAAAAGAAGGGATGAGTTCTATGCTTACTCAAGAACAAATTATGAATGCATTAAAACATGTGGAGGATCCGGAGTTACACAAAAGTATTGTAGAATTAAATATGGTTAGAAATATACAGATGAACGGAACAGAGGTTAAACTTGAGGTAGTGCTAACGATTCAAGGTTGTCCGTTAAAAGCAAAACTTCAACAAGATATTGAAGAATCACTTCACGCAATTGGTGCCTCTAAAGTGGATGTAACATTTGGTTCTATGACAAAAGAAGAACGTGCAACTTTAACAGAGAAGTTAAAGAAAAATACTAGAACAGAAACTGGAATGCCGAGCATGCTTCGCCTGGATTCAGGAGTACGGTTTATTACTGTAACGAGCGGTAAAGGTGGAGTTGGAAAATCGACAGTGACAATTAATCTTGCAACTGCTTTAGCTCGTATGGGCAAAAAGGTTGGGATATTAGATGCAGATATATATGGCTTTAGCATTCCAGCTATGATGGAAACGAATCAAAAACCGACGATGATTGATCAAACAGCAATTCCAGTCGTTAGTCACGGTGTTAAAATTATGTCGATGGGATTTTTTACGGAAGGAAATAACCCGGTTATGTGGCGCGGACCGATGTTAAATAAATGGATTCAAAATTTCCTTGCGAATACGCACTGGGGAGAATTAGATTATTTACTTCTTGATTTACCACCTGGTACAGGAGATGTTGCTATTGATGTTGCAGCGATGATCCCACAGGCGCAAGAAATTATCGTTACAACACCACACAATGTAGCTTCGTTCGTAGCATCTAGGGTAGGTGTTATGGCAAAACATACGAAACACGAAATTTTAGGGATTGTAGAAAATATGGCTTATTATGAAGAACAAGATGGATCAAAAAACTATCTCTTCGGAAAAGGTGGCGGCGAAATGCTTGCAGAACAATTGCAAACAGAAGTGATCGCGCAAATACCCTTTGCAAAACGAGAAGAAAATAACGGTTCATCTGTATATGATGAAGACTCTCTTGTAGGAGAAGTGTTTACATCGTTAGCGGAGGATATTATTTATAAAGGATAGAGGGGGAAGTTTAGTATGGCTTGTAATATTGATCATTCTATGGAAGATGTAATGAATAAGCTTGAAAGTCAAAAGGATTTTTTACCGGAAGTGATTTTTAAAGAGGTAAAGGGATTTTTGCAAGGGAATCATTCACAGGAAATATTAAATGATGTCTTTCATCTTCTAAAGAAGTATGACTTAGTTAGTGAAGAAGAACGAGAGAAGAGAAATACTCAATTATTGCTGATTATAAAATAAATACGCTTTGGCTTTTGTTTTTTTTGCAGAAGGGGTGAATGTAATGAATATGAAAAAGATGATTGAAATGGTAGAAGCAACTAAAGTGACCGACGAAGAAGTATCGATTTCTACTTTACATCAAAAGCTTGTGAAGCTGTATAGTCAAAAAGATAGTGCAGAGTATACGGAGTTATTAAAATATATTTTATCATTATCCGTGCAGCTGAAGCTGAATCTCGTATTGAAATACTTTGGTGTGCGTCCGGTTGCTGCTGCAGAAGAGCGTATGCAATTTCAAAAGATATTTAAATGTTTAGCTAACAAAGATGAAAATGGCGAATGGTTTCTAAATTTCGTTTCTTTATATGTAGGACTAATTGTAGTTCTTCATTTTGATGAAAAAGAGATTGAGAGAAGTTTTTTCGATGATATGGTAGTGGGTGAAGGGAATGAAGTATAAGGTTCTGCAAATAATAACTAATTAGGTTGGTAAAAAGCGTTTTTCAGTTGTTTCCGTCGTTTTTTCATGTTACCATTAAGCGAATTTTTCATAGGGAGAGAAAGCGATGAAATGGATTTATTTTATTATTATTAATGTTATAGCTTTTAGCCTTATGGGGCTTGATAAACGAAAAGCGAAGAAGAAACAGTGGAGAACACCAGAAAGTACGTTGTTTTTATCAGCGGCAGCTGGAGGCGCAGTTGGTGCTTGGATCGGTATGTATATGTTTCACCATAAAACACATAAAAAGAAATTTGTTTTTGGTATACCATTACTTGTCGTTATAACAGTATGTTTACTTTTTACTGTATGAGAAATGTCGAAAGAATTGCAGATTGATTATTGGTAAAGTGAGCATGTGGGACCGTATAATGGAGAAAAACGAGAAGAGGAGAAAAGGGAAGATGGGGAGTCAATCAGCACAGCAAAAAAAAGGGATTATATATGCGGCTGGTGCTTATACGATGTGGGGAATCCTACCAATCTATTGGAAATGGGTTGAGGAAGTTCCAGCAGATGAAATATTAGCACACCGCATCGTTTGGGCGTTCGTTTTTATGTTACTTGTATTAGGTGTTACGAAGAGATTTCGTCAGTTTATTGGGGAGTTCGTGAATCTTTTTAAACGACCTAAATTATTAATGTCATTAACAATAGCTTCGGTCTTGATTAGCGGAAACTGGTTTGTCTACATATGGGCCGTTAATCATAATCATGTCATTGAAGCCAGTCTCGGATATTATATTAATCCACTTATTAGTATTTTACTTGGTACAGTTGTATTAAAGGAAAAGTTAAACTTTTGGCAATATGTTGCAGTTGGTTTAGCTGGCGTAGGTGTTATCATTTTAACGGTACGTTTTGGATCTATTCCGTGGGTTTCTTTATCACTTGCCTTTTCATTTGGATTATATGGATTAACGAAAAAATTGTTAGACTATGATGCGACAATTGGTCTTACGATGGAAACGATGTTAGTGACGCCGTTTGCGATCATTTATCTCGTTATGACAGGAGTACATGGTTTTGGCTCATTTGGCTCTATTTCCATGTTATCGACGTTACTATTAATAGGAGCAGGAATTGTTACAGCTTTACCACTTTTTTATTTTGCAAAAGGAGCACAACTTATTCCGCTTTATATGGTAGGTTTTTTACAATATATTGCGCCAACAATTAGTTTAATTTTAGGTGTATTCGTATTTGGTGAGCATTTCACATCTACTCATATGATGGCATTTTTCTGTATATGGGTAGCATTATTTGTATTCTCGGTAGCGAAAACAAAGTTCTTAGTGCAGAAACAACCGAAATTTATAAAAAATAAATCAGCAAAAGTATCATAATGCGTAGTATTTTCTACGCATTTTTCTTTATACTGATACTATAGAATTTCCATTATAGTCAGTAGGGAGCTGAGAATGTGGAAACAATTTTACATAATGATCCGCTTATGGCCGCTGTAATTTCATGGTTTTTAGCACAATTAACGAAAGTAGTCTTTAAATTATTCAAAACGGGTGAGTTTGATTTTGCAAAGTTTTTCGCTTCAGGTGGGATGCCAAGTTCTCATGCTTCAACTGTTACAGCACTTGCGACAGGTGTTGGTGTTGTGGAAGGTGTGGAAAGTTCCATGTTTGCGATCGCTGCTATTTTTGCCATTATTGTTATGTATGATGCTTCAGGAGTAAGGCTCGCGGTAAGTAAACAAGCGAAAATATTGAATGAGTTTTTTCACGGTAAACAAACAGAATATAAGAAGTTAAATGAACTTGTCGGGCATACACCGTACGAAGTAGTAGTCGGTGCTTTAGTAGGGATAATTGTCGGAGTAGGATATTGTTTATGAGCAGAACATTTCATATGTTCTGCTTTTCTTTGTTTTCATACATATTCAGCTACCTTTTTGAATATCGTTATACGGATTTCGAAAAGGTGGGTGAGTAACTTGTTATTATATGAAAAAGTGCATGAAGAGATAGCAAGAAGAACAACTGCACTTCAAACGATGCAACGGCGAGATGGAACGTGGCGCTTTTGTTTTGAAGGAGCACCATTAACAGATTGCCATATGATCTTTTTATTAAAATTATTAGGTAGAGATAAAGAGATAGAACCGTTTGTAAAAAGATTAGCATCACTTCAAACAAATGAAGGAACATGGAAATTGTATGAAGATGAAGTAGGTGGTAATTTATCTGCTACAATTCAATCTTATGCTGCCTTACTTGCTTCAAAAAAATATACAAAAGAAGATGCGAATATGAAGCGAGCCGAAATGTTTATAAATGAGCGTGGCGGGGTAGCGCATGCTCATTTTATGACGAAGTTTTTATTAGCGGTTCATGGAGAATATGAATATCCTTCGCTCTTTCATTTGCCAACACCAATTATGTTTCTCCAAAGTGATTCACCTCTCAGTATATTTGAGTTAAGTAGCTCAGCGCGTATCCATTTAATTCCGATGATGGTTTGTTTAAATAAAAGATTTCGAGTAGGGAAAAAGTTACTGCCAAATTTAAATCATATTTCGGGAGGGGGCGGGGAATGGTTTCGAGAGGATCGGTCTCCGTTGTTTCAAACGTTAGTAAGTGATGTAAAACAAATTATATCGTATCCACTATCTTTACATCATAAAGGGAATGAGGAAGTCGAACATTTTATGAAAGAACGGATTGATGAAAATGGAACGTTATATAGTTACGCAACTGCCTCGTTTTATATGATTTACGCTTTACTCGCGTTAGGACATTCTCTTCAATCATCAATCATTCAAAAGGCTATAACCGGGATAACATCTTATATATGGAAGATGGAAAGCGGGAATCATTTGCAAAACTCTCCTTCAACTGTATGGGATACGGCTTTACTCAGCTATGCGTTACAAGAGGCCCACGTACCGAAAGATAATAAGATGATTCAACATGCAGTAACATATTTATTAAAAAAACAGCATTCAAAAAAAGCTGATTGGAGCGTACATGCACCAGCGCTTGCGCCAGGTGGTTGGGGTTTTTCGGATGTGAATACGACAATCCCTGATGTTGATGATACAACAGCGGTATTAAGAGTATTGGCAAAAAGTAGAGGGAACGAAAATGTAGATTATGCTTGGAAGAAAGGACTTACTTGGGTTAAAGGATTACAAAATAATGATGGTGGCTGGGGAGCATTTGAAAAAGGTGTGACGAGCAATTTATTAGCAAATTTACCAATCGAAAATGCAAGCGACATGATTACAGATCCTTCTACACCAGATATTACAGGAAGAGTGTTAGAGCTTTTCGGGACATATGCGCAAAATGAATTGCCAGAGAAACAAAAACAAAGTGCAATAAATTGGTTAATGAATGTACAAGAGAAAAATGGATCGTGGTATGGAAAATGGGGGATTTGTTATATATATGGTACGTGGGCGGTGATGACCGGTTTACGGTCACTCGGAATTCCATCTAGCAATCCATCATTGAAACGAGCTGCTTTATGGCTTGAACATATACAACATGAAGATGGTGGTTGGGGAGAATCATGCCACAGTAGTGTGGAAAAAAGGTTCGTTACTTTACCATTCAGTACCCCATCTCAAACAGCATGGGCGTTAGATGCTCTCATTTCTTACTATGATAAGGAAACACCAGCAATTCGAAAAGGTATCTCATATTTGCTTGCGAATCGTTATGTAAATGAAAAATATCCTACTGGAACAGGTTTACCAGGTGGTTTTTATATTCGTTATCATAGCTATGCCCATATATATCCGCTACTTACTTTGGCACATTATATAAAAAAATATCGAAAATAAACCGAGAGGATATCTCTCGGTTTATTTTGTTGGGTAGTAGGTCCCTGTTGAAAAGAATAAGGTTGTGCTTTCCTTATTTTTCTGTTGATTGGCGTTTTTGACGTGCATCAGCGGCATTTGCACGTGCGTTTGCTTCTAAGTCATTGTGGTCAGCGAGTTCACGAGAGAACTCAACATCAATGCCATCAGTGGCTTTGCTTTGTTTGAAATTCTTTTTGTTCATTCGACACAATCTCCTTGCACTTTATCCCGCATAACGGGTAGTAAAACTCCCACCTCAAAATTCAGATGGAACAAAGAAGCTAGGTGGGAAATTAAATGCCCGATTGGTTCAACTAATAATCAGTGGGGGATGAACAAACTTCCCACTGATTAAAGTTTCACTTTATGCGACGTTGCAAAGTTAGTTTGACACAAATAGACTTTTTTATACAAAGAGGAATTGGAAAGCAAAGAGCCGAAATATACAGTATAAGTAATAGAAATGAGGGATAGGGAATGGAGTTTTTAAATGGGAAAACAGCCGTTATTACAGGTGGTGCGCAAGGAATAGGGAAAGAAATTGCTAAGGTTTTTGGGAAGCTAGGGGCAAAAGTATTAATAAGTGATGTGAATGAGGAGAAGTTACAAGAAACGACAAATGAATTAATAGCAGAAGGATATGAAGTGAAGCAGTATCCTTGCGATGTAAGTAATCAAAATGATGCGAAGTCATTAATTGAGTATGCTGTACAAACATTCGGTGCACTACACATTTTAGTAAATAATGCAGGAATTACGCGAGATGCTATGTTACATAAAATGGAGAAGCCAGCATGGGAACAAGTTCTGCAAGTAAATTTAACAGGTGTGTTTTATTGTATGCAACCAGCACTTCTATATATGAGACAACAAGGGTATGGAAGAATCATTAATATTTCTTCTATCAGTAGAGAGGGAAATATTGGACAGGCAAATTATGCAGCAACGAAAGCTGGAGTTGTCGGTTTAACGAAAACAGCAGCAAAAGAAGTGGGAAGTTTTGGTATTACTTGTAATGCAATTTGCCCAGGATTTATGGATACAGATATGACAAAAACAATACCGGATAAAGTAAAAGAAAAAATGGTTGGAGCGATTCCGGTTGGTAGAATTGGAACGCCAGAAGATATTGCGAATACAGCAGCCTTTTTAGCATCAGAATACGCATCTTATATTACAGGTGAAGTATTAAATGTGAGCGGAGGACTGCAAGTTTAAAGGAATACATAATGAAAAGAACCTGACCAGGTAGGTCAGGTTCTTTCTCATTAATTTAAGTTAAGCCAAACGCTCTTTACTTCTGTATAGTTATTTAATGCGTAAGATCCCATTTCACGGCCAAGACCAGATTGTTTAAATCCTCCAAATGGAGATGCTGCATCAAAGACGTTATAACAGTTTACCCATACAGTACCTGCACGTACTTTACTTGCAACATAGTGTGCTGTTTTAACATTTTCTGTCCACACACCAGCCGCTAAGCCGAATTGTGATTTATTTGCACGTTCAATTACTTCATCAATATCGTTAAAAGGTATTGCAGAAATAACTGGACCGAAAATTTCTTCTTTTGCGATCGTCATTTCGTCATTTACGTCAGCGAATACTGTAGGAGAAACGAAGTAGCCTTGATCGAATGGATTACTTCCTCCGCAAAGTACTTCAGCGCCTTCTTCAATCCCTTTTTCAATGAAGCCCATTACACGTTTTTGTTGTTCTTCAGAAACGAGAGGACCGATTGTAGTTTCAGGGTTAAGACCGACACCTTGATTTAGTTTTTTAGAATAGAGGACGAGATCAGCCATGACATTATCATACATTTTCTTCGGAACAAATAAGCGTGATCCAGCAGAGCATACTTGTCCTTGGTTAAACATAACACCAGAAAGTGCACCAGGAATCGCGCGAGATAAATCAGCATCTGGCAAGATGATATTTGGTGATTTACCGCCTAACTCAAGTGTAACGCGTTTTAATGATTCGGATGCTTGTCGCATAATTTGTTTACCGACAGGAGTAGAACCGGTAAATGCAATTTTATCAACGAGTGGATGATTAACGAGAGCTTGTCCGGCTGATTCACCGAATCCAGGTACGATATTAATAACACCTTTCGGGAATCCAGCTTCTTCAATTAATTCAGCTAAGTATAGAGCAGATAGTGGAGTTTGTTCTGCAGGTTTTAAAACGATTGTACATCCTGTAGCAAGCGCTGCTCCCATTTTCCACATTGCCATAAGAAGCGGGAAGTTCCAAGGGATAATTTGACCAACGACACCAACAGCTTCATGGCGTGTATAGTTAAAATAATCACCGGAAACAGGAATTGTTTGACCAACGATTTTCGTAGCCCAGCCAGCGTAATAGCGCATATGCTCAATTGCAAGTGGTATGTCTGCTGCCATTGTTTCACGGATTGGCTTTCCGTTATCTAATGTTTCGAGCTGTGCAAGCTCTTCTTTATGTTCTTCCATTAAGTCAGCTAATTTGTACATAAGTCGGCTTCGCTCAGCAGTGCTCATGCGAGACCAAGGGCCTTCGTCAAAAGCCATACGAGCTGCAACTACAGCTTTATGAATATCTTCGCGACCAGCCTCAGAAACGACAGCAAGTGTTTCGCCAGTTGCTGGGTTAGGTGTTTTAAATGTCTTGCCGGAAGCGCTTTCGATGAAAGATCCATTCACATATAATTTTTTCGTACCTTGAAGAAATTTTTCTACCTTTTCATGAAGATTTACAGCTAGTTGACTCATTGTATAACCCCCTTGAAATAATAATGTAAACGCAGTACAAGACGGCGCTTATTCCGAAATCAAGGATGTGGAAACTAGATGGAAAGCCTCTAATTAAAATCATAATTAACAAATACTGAAAATTCAAATTTCATTTGTGTTACAATTGTAAAAAATATGTAACATAAGAGAGTCTTCTATATGATTATAAAAAATCCTGCTTGTTTTTGCTTTCTAGTAGGAAAAACTAGAAGAACAATGGTACAATAATACATCGTGAGAGGAGGGGAAAAATGAAAGATTATCATGAAGATCCACGCTTTCGAATAGCCCATAGAGAAGCGTTAATTGGTCTTGGACTTGCTATTATTAATTTTATAATATGGTACGGATTTGCTTATGGGCTTGGTAGTAGAAATCCGAGTGAATATACATATGTATTAGGTTTTCCCGCATGGTTCTTTTATAGCTGTATCGTTGGATTTGTTGTAATGGTTATTTTGCTTAGTTTAGTTGTTCGTTTTGTATTTCAAGATATTTCACTCGATGAGGAAGAAAAAAGTGAGGAATAATAGATGAATTGGTACGTAATCATTCCAATGATAATTTCGTTTATCGTTGTATTTTTAATTGGTGTATATGCTTCAAGACGCGTACAAGCGACTGCTCATAATAAATTTTTGCAAGAATATTTTCTTGGTGGGCGTGAGCTAGGCGGTTTATTATTAGCGATGACAATGATTGCTACATACGGTAGTGCAAGTAGTTTTATTGGTGGCCCTGGTATTGCTTACAATATGGGGCTTGGATGGGTGCTGCTATCTGCGATTCAAGTTGTAACAGGATATATCGTTTTAACGGTTATCGGTAAAAAGTTTGCAATTATCGCTAGGAAGATGGAGGCAATTACTCTTATCGATTATTTAAAAGGAAGATACAATAATAAAGCAGTTGTTATACTTTCTGCTTTATGTATTATTATCTTTTTATTTTCAGCAACAGTAGCCCAGTGGGTCGGCGGTGGACGATTAATCGAGTCGCTAACTGGTCTATCTTATACAACAGCACTATTTTTATTTACTTTTTCTGTACTTGTGTACGTATTAATTGGTGGATTTCGTGCAGTCGCTCTATCAGATACATTATTAGGAATCATTATGTTAGTAGGAACGACAATCATTTTAATTGCTACTGTCATTGCTGGTGGTGGAATTGAAAAGATTATGCAGGAACTTGTTCAAATCAATCCGAATTTAATTACACCATTCGGAGCAGATGGCAGTTTAACGAAATCATATGTTACATCATTTTGGATTTTAATTGGAATTGGTGTTGTTGGTTTACCGCAAATTAGCGTTCGTGCAATGTCTTATAAAAATTCAAAAGCTATGCACCAGGCTTTAATAATTGGAACAGTTGTCGTTGGTACAATTATGATTGGTATGCATTTAACTGGTGTATT
This sequence comes from Bacillus cereus, assembly GCF_002567495.1. Lineage (GTDB taxonomy): Bacteria > Bacillota > Bacilli > Bacillales > Bacillaceae_G > Bacillus_A > Bacillus_A cereus_AQ. The sequence goes on from NZ_NVAP01000002.1 coordinate 150,056, forward strand.
TGCAAGAGTAGTACTTCCAGGTATAACGGTACCAGATAAAGTAATGCCGCTACTCGCGATGGAAGTGTTGCCACCTTGGCTAGCTGGAGTTTTCTTAGCTGCACCAATGGCAGCGATTATGTCTACAGTAAACTCGTTATTATTACTTGTAAGCTCGTCAATTATTAAAGATATATACGTAAATTACATAAATAAAGATGCGGCAGACAGTACGATTAAAAAGGGGAGTTTGTGGATTACGGGTATTGTAGGACTCCTTGTTTATGCCGCTGCGATTAAACCACCAGATTTCTTAATATGGTTAAATTTATTTTCTTTCGGTGGATTAGAAGCTGCATTTATTTGGCCGATCGTATTAGGGTTATATTGGAGGAAAGGAAATGCTACAGGAGCCCTTGCTTCTATTTTAGTTGGAGTAGGTTCATATATGTGTATTCATCTTTTCTATCCAAATCCGTTCGGTATACATACAGTTGTCTTCCCGATTTGTTTTGCGTTTATTGCTTATATTATTGGAAGTATGAGTGCTGTGAGAAAAACAGCATAGGTTTGCTGAAGAACGTAGTCCTATAAGGACTACGTTTTTTCGTATAAATTTGTTCTTTTTTATTCTGTATATGCACGGGTATTCATAAATTAATAACAATTGAGGGGATGGAGTTGAGGTCGATGAAAAAAGTGTTATTTTTGGGAGACCCGGGAATTGATGACTCTTTAGCCATCATGTATGGAATTATGCATCCTGATATTGATATTGTTGGTGTTGTAACAGGATATGGAAATGTAACACAAGAAAAGGCGACAATTAATGCCGCATATTTATTGCAAATGGCAGGGCGGGAAGATATACCTGTTATTAACGGTGCGAAAATTCCTTTATCTGGTGATTTTGTGACGTTTTATCCGGAGATTCATGGCGCAGATGGCTTAGGACCTATTAAGCCTCCAAAAGCTTTTTCACCGAATATAAAACCTTTTTGTGCATTTTTTGATATTCTTGAAAAATATAAAGGAGAATTAATAATAGTCGATGCTGGTAGATCAACAACATTAGCAACAGCGTTTATTTTAGAAAAGCCGATGATGAAGTATGTGAAAGAATATTATATAATGGGCGGTGCTTTTTTAATGCCTGGCAATGTTACACCAGTCGCGGAGGCGAATTTTCATGGTGATCCGATTGCGTCACAATTAGTTATGCAAAATGCTAAGAATGTGACGTTAGTACCACTTAACGTTACATCTGAAGCTATTATTACGCCGGAAATGGTAAAATATATTACGAAACACTCTAAAACGAGTTTTAATAAGTTAATCGAGCCGATATTTACGTATTATTATAAAGCTTATAAAAAGATAAACCCCAAAATAACAGGTAGCCCAGTACATGACGTTGTTACAATGATGGTTGCGGCGAATCCATCCCTTCTAGATTATGTATATCGTCGTGTCGATGTAGATACAGTTGGAATTGCAAAAGGAGAGAGTATTGCTGATTTTCGGCCTCAACCTGATTCAAAAGCATTAAAAAATTGGGTGCGAATTGGTTGGTCGTTACATTATAAAAAGTTTCTTGAGGATTTTGTGAAAATTATGACGTAGACATAATAGGAACATACAAGTTAAAATAATGGAGATGGTTCTTTAAATGACCATCTCCATTATTTTGTTTTTTTTAATGATAAATAGAGAAGAGTTACACAGTAGGAGAGGAATTTTACTTGAAAAAAACTATAGTATGCGCAGTAATTGTGGGTATTTTCGTTTTGCTAATATCGGGTAACTTTTTAGTGAAAAAAGTATGGAGTTCAAATAATGATGATGCACAGTATATTGCATCTTTTATTGAAGAACATAAAGATGAAAAAAATAGTGCACTTCTAGTAAAGAGAAATGATAAAGTTGTTTATTCAGTAAATCCAAATGTTGTATTGCCAGTTGCGAGTACGATGAAATTAATTGTGGCGCTTGAATATACGAAACAAGTTACTGAAGGGAAAATTGATTCGTCTAGTTTCGTTTCGATTAATGATGTGAATCGCTATTATGTTCCGAATACAGATGGTGGTGCACAAGATAGATGGCAAAAGTATTTGGAGAAGACAGGAAAGATAACTGAAGGAGCGGTTTCTTTAGAAGAAGTGGCCAAAGGAATGGTTAAGTTTAGTTCGAATGCGAATGCTGAATACTTAATGGAATTGTTAGGAATAGATAACATTAATCGAAATTTACAAAGTTTATCACTTCCTGCACATCAACCACTATTTCCAATTGTTTCATCTTTATATATCCCAGGATATTTGCATAAAGAATTGCATGTTCCGAAATATAAAATAGAAAAAAAGTTAAAAGAAATGTCTCAAGAGCAATATCGTGAATATGCGATGATTATTCATGAACGCTTAAAGAAGAAGGGACCATTATTACAGAAGGAAATTCCGCTTTATTTAGAGGAACGTTACGACAAAATTTGGTCAGATAGATTACCAGCAGCTTCTGCAAATGATTATATGGTACTGCTTCAAAAGGCAAATCATAAAGGTGGCCTGACAGACGCAGAAGAAAAAGTGTGGGCGAATATCGTTGAAACAGATATGAGTGCTAAGAAATACCGTAAAACGTTTAGACATGCAGGGCAAAAAAATGGCTATACGCCATGGACAGTTACAAAAGCAGTTTACGCGATGGATAAACGCGGGAACTGTACAGAAATTGTGTTCTTAGCAAATAATTTAAATGAGGACGACAGTGCAGAAATACGAAAACATTTAGCGAACTTACATTTCCAAGTGTTGCAAAGTGATAAGTATGATGCGACTTTTATTAAATAAACTCGGTGCAGAAAGCACCGAGTTTATTTTTGTTTCGCTATTTGTAAGCAGTAAGACTGCCATCTCAAAATTCGGCAAATGCGAGGTAGGAGAACAACTGCCCGTAAAAGCCCGATTGGTGTGGGTTAATAATGAGTAGGAGATGGACAAAATCCACTGATTAAAGTTTCACTTTATGTACAAGCACCTTTTTACTATCTCTGGGTATGATGGGTAGTAATACTTAGGCGAGAGGGGAAAAGGTGATGAAACAGAGTAAAGAAGAGTTTATAAAGAGTGAAGGCGCTGATTTCCCTGGAAAAACATATGTAGATTGCGTATTACAACATGTATTTGACTTTCAGCGTAATTATTTATTGAAAGATATGTTTCAAGTGCATAAAGCGCATATTACGATGCTGACTGAAGAAAGTTTAATGAAAATAGAAGAAACTAAAGTTATATTAAGCGCATTAAAAAAAGTAGAGGGAATACCAAAAGATAAATTGGTATATACAGAGCAGCACGAAGATCTCTTTTTTTTAGTGGAACATTTAATTTCTCAAGAAGCGAAGTGTGATTTTGTAAGTAATATGCATATTGGTAGAAGTAGAAATGATATGGGCGTAACGATGTATCGCATGAGTTTAAGGCGATATGTATTACGATTAATGGAAAATCATTTATTATTACAAGAAAGTGTATTACAACTTGCCGATGATCATAAGGAAACAATCATGCCAGCTTATACACATACACAACCAGCGCAGCCGACAACATTTGGTCATTATACGTTAGCAATTTACGATACGATGCAAAGAGATTTGGAACGAATGAGAAACACGTACCAGCTTTTAAATCAATCTCCAATGGGGGCAGCTGCACTCTCTACAACAAGTTTCCCAGTTAACCGAGAGCGAGTTGCTCATTTACTTGGATTTACAAATGTAATTGAGAACTCATATGATGCTGTTGCTGGAGCGGATTATTTATTAGAGGTTAGCTCGTTACTCATGGTGATGATGACGAATGCGAGTAGATGGATTCATGACTTTTTATTATTAGCGACGAAAGAATATGATGGTATTACCGTTGCAAAGCCATATGTACAAATTAGTAGTATTATGCCGCAAAAAAGAAATCCAGTTTCAATTGAGCATGCACGTGCGATTACGAGTAGCGCTTTAGGAGAATCTTTTACAGTATTTCAAATGATTCATAATACACCATTTGGTGATATTGTCGATACGGAAGATGACTTACAGCCCTATTTATATAAAGGAATTGAAAAGGTGATTCGTGTTTTTAGTATTATGAATGCAGTAATCCGAACGATGAAAGTAGAAGAAGAAACGTTAAAAAGACGTTCCTATAAACATGCGATTACGATAACAGACTTTGCAGATATTTTAACAAAAAACTATGGAATTCCATTTCGACATGCTCATCATGCAGCAAGTACTATTGCAAATATGTCATTGGGGCAGAAAAAAGAGCTTCATGAATTGCATTTGAAAGACGTAAATATATACTTACAAGAAAAATTTAATATAAATCTATTAGAAAAAGAGTGGAAAGAAATTATATCGCCAGAAGCTTTTATTCAAAAAAGAAATGTATACGGTGGACCGAGTAAAAACGAAATGGAACGTATGATTGAAAATCGTAAAAAGTCATTTCGAAAAGAAGAAGAGGTATTTGAAAAGGAAAAGCAGAGAATTTTACAAACTGAAAATGATTTGAATATATTAGTTTCGAATATTATTGAATCGTAAAGGAAGGATTTAATGAATTAATCGCCAATACTTAATTAAAATATAAATAGAGAGAAGAGATTGTCGATGATTCAACTACATGTATATGAAGAGATTCTTTGCTTTAAAGAAGATGTTACACCATTTCTAGAAAAGAATGAGCAGGAAAATAACTTAATATTAGGTGTATTACAAATGGTCCAAGAACCGATATTTATGGGGATAGCGAAACAAGGGGAAGACATTAAGGTTGTATTTCTGCAAACAGAAGAGAAGAAACAAATAATTGTCGCTACGTCTGAAATTACGGAAGAGGACATCGTAGAACTTGCGAAGCTGTTAACGAAAGTATATCCAGATATTCCTGGTTTGATTGGTAATAAGATAGTTGTACAGAAATTAGCGGAAGAGATTGCGGCGATAGAAAATAAGAAAACGAATGTTGTTATGGAACAAGGTGTGTATGTATTACAACAAGTTAAAAAGAAGTGGAACGAGGAAGGGGTTTTTCGAGAAATAACTATTGATGAGTTGCCATTAATAGAAAAATGGATATATCAATTTTGTGAAGATGTGAAGCTTCCAACTACGAAAGAGGAAGTGAAACAAACTGCACATACATTAATTACTAATAATCGGCTATTTGGTTTAGAAGTAGACGGGAAACTCGTTTCTGTAGCTGCAAAAACGAGACCGACTACAAATAATATAACAGTCAATTTCGTATATACCCCAAAAGAAGCACGGAAAAAAGGTTATGCATCTAATTGTGTAGCGGCACTTAGTCAACGTATGTTAGATGAAGGCTACAAGACAATTACGTTATATACTGATCTAGCGAATCCGACATCTAATAAAATTTATCAAGAAATTGGTTATGAACAAATTGCGGAGTCTGTGCTCATATTTTTAGAGAAATAGAACAAAAAAGCACGCTATTATAGCGTGCTTTTTTGTTATTCATCAATTCTAATAACCTCGCATTGAGGGAATTCCTCAGTTTCTAGTAAGTTACGAATAGCTTTCGCAACATATTCAGGTGATAATAGCTTTCCTTCTTCTTTTAATGCAATGAAGCGGTCTAAATTTGTGAAGTCTTCTTTAGTTGTTTCGCGAATTTGTGCTTGCATATTTGTATCAACAACACCAGGTGCAAAAGCGACGATTTTTACTGGATATTCTTTTGCTACTTCTTCAGTTGCTACGCACTGTGTAAACATATTTATACCAGCTTTCGCTGTACAATAAGCGCCCCATCCGAAATAAGGATTTTTTCCTGCACCAGATGAAATATTTATAACGCGTTTATCTACCTTCCATTCTTTCGTATGTTTCATGAACGTAGATGTAAGAATCATAGGCGCAAGTAAATTAATGTGAACGTTCGTAATGAATTGTTCACTTTCGGCTTTTTCAATCGGCTTCATAGGTGCAACTGTACCGGCATTATTAATTAAATGAATAGAGGATACATTGTCTTCTTTAATAGATGAAATGATTTCTTTAAAGTTAGTTTCTAAGTTATGTACATCTTGAAGATCTAGGGAATGGAAAATGCAATTGCTGTTATATTGCTCTGCAAGTTTAGTAAGTTCTTTATTTTCTCTTCTAGAAATAGAGATGACAGTTGTACTTTCTTCTAACAATTGCGTGGCAATAGCCTCCCCTAAACCTTGTGAAGTTCCTGTTATGATAACGTAGCGCATAGTTTTATAAGCTCCTCTCATATGTGCGGAATTTTGTTGGACAACGTACATTGTATAGTTTGTCTACATTTTATAGTATAGAGCACTTTTTACTATAAATGAAATGAGATGATTACGTGCCTTTTTTGAATCGTTTTACAACAACAGTAACGGGTGCCGTCACGTTCACTGGGAATACGTTAGGACTTAGTCCTACATCGCCTGCGCCAGGCAATAACTTTGGTACGATTGATGTATTTACAACGGTGAATACATCACTTCAAGTACCTGGATTCCCAGCAGGAACGACGGATGATTGGCCTTTAAATTCTTCAAGTGCAATTTTGAACCTTCCAGCAGGGAGTAGTGTTTTATACGCAGAACTAGTATGGGCCGGCACATACCGGACTGATACTGAGGATGTTACTGCGTTTTTAAATGATAATATTACTTTTACAACACCGTCGGGAACATTTTCTATTACGCCAGATCCCGCTACTGCGCAGCAAGGTTCAGTAGGGAAACAGTTTTATTATAGTCGCTCGGCTAATGTAACGAACCTTGTTAGTGCAGGTGGGGCCGGAACATATACAACGGGTGCTGTGCCAGCTGCAAGAACATCAGCTGATTCAACAATTAGTCGTTCAGTTGGTTGGACGCTTGAGGTTGTGTATCAAAATGCGAGTTTACCACTAAGGAACTTATCAGTGTATGCAGGACAAGAAATTATTGAGGCTTCATCACCACCAGTTGATGCTATTATTTCAGGTTTTGCAACGCCGTCTACGGGAACTGTTACAGGAAGAGTACTTGTAACTGCCCAAGAAGGTGATTCTAACATTGTTGGAGATCAACTTCGCTTTGGGCCGAATGCCAATGCTACAGTTGCATTATTCGGACCGAGAAACCCTGCGAATAACTTCTTTCAATCACAAATTTGTAATGACAGTGGTAATCTAGATACGAGCGGCACATTTGGAGATCTGAACCAGCCGTTAGGAATCGCTTTAGCGGTCCGAAGACAAGGTTGGGACATTACAAATGTAGATGCCTCTTCATCATTAGTAAACAATCAAACGTCCGCGACTGTTCGTTTCGTTACAAATGGAGATGGATACGCTGCAGCTGGTTTTGGTGTTCAAATTGATGCAACAGGTCCAATTATAAACCCTGTTAAATCAGTTGATAAAACAGTTGCAGGTATAGGAGATATTCTCACATATACGATCACCGTTCCGAATACGGGAACAGGAAGTGCAGAAAATGTGGTATTACAAGACAGTATTCCAAATGGAACAACATTTATAGCTGGTAGTGTAACGGTAGGTGGAGTAACACAACCGAGTGCGAATCCAGCTAGTGGAATTAATTTAGGTACAATCCCTAGCAATACACAAAGAATTGTTACATTTCAAGTGAGGGTCACAACATTCCCAAATCCGAACCCAATTCCAAATCGTGCAATGGTATCTTACCAATTCCGTCCTTTTGTAGGAAGTCCACTCGTTACAAGCACGTCTACTTCAAATACAGTACAAACGACAGTGAATCAAGCAACTATAAGTATGCAAAAATCTGTAGATTTACAGACGGCAACACTTAATGATGTATTAACGTACACGGTTAACGTAACGAATAATGGAAACGTTACTGCGAACAATGTTATTTTTGTTGATAGTATCCCTGTTGGAACAACATTTGTCGCAAATAGCGTTACGGTAAATGGAGTAGCGCGTCCAGGAGCGAATCCAGCAAGCAGTATTAATCTAGGAAGTATTAATGCATCGCAAACAACTGTAGTGCGCTTTCAAGTTCGAGTAACATCGACCCCTCTTGTTAATCCAATTCCAAACCGCGCGAGTGTAACATTTAACTTTACTCCAGTGCCTGGTCAACAACCAGTTTCAGGGCAAGCGACAAGTAATACTGTAGTTACGACGATTAATATAGCTGATATAACAACGAGAAAAACAGTGGATAAAGCTTTTGCAACGGTTAACGATGTTCTTACGTACATGGTAACAATTCAAAATACAGGAAATGTACTTGCGACGAATGTTATTTTTCAAGATCCAATCCCAACTGGAACGACTTTTATCACAAATAGTGTAACTGTAGATGGAATTTCACAACCTGGAGCAAATCCGGGAACTGGGTTTACAGTTGCTAACATATCTCCAGGTGGGACTAGGACAGTTATATTTCAAGTACGAGTAACTTCTACACCATCAGGTGGCACGATTGCGAATCGCGGAAATGTATCTGCTAATTTCGTCGTTATTCCGAATCAACCACCAGTAACGATTAATAGACAAACAAATACAGTTGTGACACAAGTTAATACAGGTGGTTTAAATGTAATAAAAGAAGTGAATACAACGCAAGCGGCAGTAGGGGACACTTTAACGTACACGATTGCCGTTCAAAATACAGGAAACGTTCCGCTAACAAATGTATTTTTCCAAGACACCATTTCTTCCGCTGTTTCTTTCGTTGCAAATTCTGTAACAATTAATGGAGTGCCGCAAAGTGGATTGAATCCGAATACAGGATTCTCTCTTCCGAATATTCCTGCGGCTCAAACGGTTGTAGTTACATTTGAAGTAGTAATTGTACAGGATCCAGAAAATGAAGATATTTTAAATCAGGCAAATGTAACAGCAAGTTTTCAAGTGAATCCAAGTGAACCTCCAGTTACGATTACTGTTCCGAGCAACGTTGTGAATACGACGGTACAAACAGGGAGTTTTGAAGTTGTGAAATCAGTGAATACTGATGTTGCAACAGTAGGGGATGTTTTAGTATATACAATCGAAATCATAAATGCAGGTAGTGTACCAGCGACAAATGTATTTTTCCAAGATTCAATTCCGCAAGGGACATTATTTATTGAAAATAGTGTATTGGTTAATGGTGTTTTACAAGAGGGGGCAGATCCAGGACTAGGATTCCCATTAAATGATTTACCTGCTGGTGCGAGTGTAATTATTTCATTTGAGGTATTAATTGATGAAATTCCGCCAGGAAATAATGTTGTAAATAATGCGAATGTAACGGGAGATTTCCTTGTAAATCCAACAGAGCCACCGATTACTGTAACAGTACCAAGTAATACTGTTATGACTGTTGTGAATTCTTCAGGACTAAATGTAATGAAGAGTGTAAGTGCTACTGAAGCAGGTGTAGGAGATACACTAACATATACAGTTGCTATACAAAATAGTGGAACGGTAGCAGCGACAAATGTATCATTCCTTGATCCGATTCCAGTTGGAACCACTTTTGTAGCAAATAGTGTAGTAATAAATGGAACGCCTCAACCAGGTTTAAACCCAACAATTGGATTTCCCCTTGCTAATATTCCAGTAGGAGGAATGGTGACAGTCACTTTTCAAGTGACAATCACAAGTGTACCAACGAATAGAGTGCTTCCGAATAATGCAAATGTCACTGCCGATTTCCAAGTAAGTCCGTTGCAACCACCAATTACAATTGTAACGATTAGTAATGTCGTTGTAACGCGAGTGAATGTAGGATCAATTAATGTAATAAAAAGTGTAAATACACCACAAGCAGGTGTAGGAGATACGTTAACGTATACGATTCTTATTCAAAATACAGGAACTGTTCCTGCAACAAATATTATTTTTCAAGATCCAATTCCATCTGGAGCTACATTTGTAGCGAATAGTGTAACGATAAATGGAGTCATTCAGCAAGGAGCGAATCCTATAGCAGGTTTTCCTGTTACCAATATTCCAGTTGGGCAAACTGCTACAATTACGTTCCAAGTGACAGTGACAAGCGTTCCGAGTGGTGGAAATATAAGAAACCAATCGAACGTTACCGCAAGCTTCCTTATTAATCCAGCAGGTCCTCCTATAACGACTACTACAAATAGTAATTTTGTAGTGACACAAGTAAATACAGCACAGTTAAATATACAAAAATCTTCATCTGTACAACAAGCAGCACTTGGAGAAACTTACACGTATTCTGTTGTCATTCGAAATAACGGCACAGTAACAGCAACGAATGTCTCTTTCATTGATCCAATTGCTCTAGAAACAACATTTGTAGCAAATAGTGTAACGATAAATGGAACGCCACAACCTGGATTTGATCCAAATGTAGGTTTCCTGCTTCCTAATATTGCAGCTGGAACATCATTGACAGTAACGTTCCAAGTTACAGTAGTTGCACCGTCTACACGTGGAGCAGTATTAAATACAGCATCTACTACAGCGACTTTCTTATTAAACCCTTTACAACCACCAGTGACAAGAACAAATTCAAGTAATACGACAGTAGTTACAATACCATTACCTCCTCCTGGTGAAGTTACAGCAACAAAAACAGTAAATGTTGCCGCTGGAGCTGTTGGAGATGTATTAACGTATACAGTGCTAATAACGAATGTAGGAATTATCCCTGTTACAGATGTACTTTTTCAAGATGTCATTCCGGAAGGGACGACGTTTGTTGACAATAGCGTAACGATAGGTGGAATACAGCAACCTGGATTAAATCCAGAAATAGGATTTACAGTTAGTCCGTTATTAAATGCTGGTGCGAGTATTTCTGTAACGTTCCAAGTGACCATTACGGAAATTCCAGATAATGAAGTCATATTAAATGATGCTGACGTTACATTTACTTCACAACCGAATCCGCAGGAGCCACCGATTACGCAAACGATATTAACGAATTTAGTCGTTACGACAATTAATATAGCTTCAATTTTCCCAGTGAAAATAGTAGATAAAGAGGCAGCGACGGTTGGGGAAATATTAACCTACGATGTACTAATCTTTAACTTTGGAACGGTACCGGCAACGAATGTCCAATTTCTTGATTCTAGTACGAGTGGTGTAGCATTTGTTCCAGGAAGTGTGAGTATAAACGGAATACCAGAACCTGGATTAGATCCGTTCATAGGCTTTACAGTTCCAGATATACCTGTAGGTGATTTTGTACTTGTCACATACCAAGAGATGGTAACGAGCATACCTCAAGGTGGAACAGTTGTTAACTTTGTGGACGTTACCGCTACGTTTGCTGTAAGTGAAACAGAGCCGCCTATTACTGAAACGACGACAAGTAACACGACATTAACAGAAATAAATGAATCTGGTTTGAATGTTTTAAAATCAGTAAGTCAACCAATCGTTGCAGTAGGCGATACAATCACATATACAACAGTCGTTCAAAATACGGGAACAGTGATAGCGACGAATGTTCAATATAGTGATGTATTACCTTCCTCTATAACATTCGTACCGAACAGTGTAACGATAAACGGTGTGTTGCAACCTGGGTTCAATCCTAATAATGGATTCCCGCTTCCAGATATAAATCCAGGTGAAAGTGTAGAAGTCACATTCCAAGTAACGGTTGTTAGCGTTCCAGCGAATGGAACAATTGCCAATACAGCAAATGTTACTGGAAGCTTCATATTAGTACCAGGAGAACCACCAGTTATAGTAAATCAACCAAGTAATACAACACTCACAACTGTAAATAGAGGACGCTTTAATGTTATTAAACAAGTAAATAGAGCCGCTACTCTAGTTGGAGATGTATTAACGTATACAGTGCAAATAACGAATACAGGAACAGTAACAGCTAACAATGTTCAGTTTATTGATACGATTTCAGCAGGAGCATCATTTGTACCGAATAGTGTAACGGTAAATGGAGCCGCGCAACCAAACTTAAATCCGATTACTGGATTTGGAGTTGGAGATATACTCGTTGGTGAAACCGTTATAGTGACGTTTCAAGCGACAGTTACAACCATTCCGTCATCAGGAACAATTACGAACGTTGCAAATATAACGGGAAGTTTTACTTTAGTGCCAGGAGAACCACCAGTTATAGTAAATCAGCCAAGTAATACGACAATAACGAGGGTGAATAGAGGGCGCTTCAATATAATAAAAACAGTAAATAAACAAGCAACGCGATTAGGAGATACGTTAACGTATAGTGTGCAAGTTATAAATACGGGAACTGTAACAGCGACGAATGTTCAGTTTATTGACGTTCCATCGCCTGGTTTAGAATTTGTTCCAGGAAGTGTACAGATAAATGGGATTCCTCAAGTAGGTTTAGATCCATTTGTAGGCTTTTCATTACCGGATCTCGCAGTGGGAAATGGCGTATTAATAACATTCGAAGCAACTGTAATCGCGATTCCCCCTTCTAATAGTATTATGAATTCGGCGAGTGTAACTGGTAATTTTGTATTGGTTCCAGGAGAACCTCCGTTTACAATTACGAATTCAAGTAATACGACAGTCACACCAGTAAATAGAGGTAGTTTAGATATGCTGAAAGAAGTAGATCATTCAATTGTTGGAGTAGGGGAAACGGTAACGTATACGGTTCGCATATTAAATACTGGTACTGCTGATGCAATGAATGTTCAATTTATCGATGTGTTATCTCCGGAAGCCGTTTTTGTACCAAATAGTGTAACGGTAAATGGAGTTCCGCAGCCGGGGGTAAATCCACAGGTCGGATTTACGATACCAGACATTCCAGTAGGTGAGACGGTGATTGTAACATATGAAGCTACAATTACAAGTTTTCCAGATGGTGGTACAGTAGTAAACGTTGCTGGGGCATCAGCAGAATATATTTTAGTACCAGGGGAACCGCCAGTGACGGTGATGGACACGAGTAATACAGTTATTGTAACGGTAAATACTGCAATCTTATTTGTTGCAAAAGGGGCAAACTTTGAAGTAGCAATGGTAGGAGATGTTATCACTTACGGAATTGCTGTTATAAATGATAGTACAGTTCCTGTTACGAATATCGTTTTAACAGATATCATTGATCCGAATACGCTATTTATAAATGGAACGGTAACGGTAAACGATGTACCTCTTCCATTTGCCAATCCGAATACTGGTATTCCGTTAGGTGATTTTCAGCCAAATGATGCGGCAATTATTAATTTCCAAGTTGTAATAACGGGCGGACAAATAAACAATTTAGTTACAAATACTGCTACAGCGAATGGGCTCGCAACTGTAAATCCGAATGAGCCGCCAGTAGTAGTTGAAGGTGATAGTAATACAGTCGTTATCCCGTTTATTCCTCAAAATGTCTCAACGACAGTCGTAAAAACGGCAGATTTACAGACAGCAACAATTGGAGATGTCATTACGTTTACGACAGTCATCACAAACACGGGTGATACTGTAATGCAAAATATTCGTTTTCAAGATATGTTAGATAGTAGTGTCCAATTTGTTCCTGGAAGTGTAACGGTTGATAATACGCCAGTGCCCAATGTAAGCCCGGCAGCAGGATTTCTTATAGGGAGTTTAAACTCTGGTGAAGCAAGGACAGTTTCGTTCCAAGTAGCAGTGCAAAGCGCGCCAAATGGTTCAGGAAATTATATAAATCAAGCGAGTATTCGCTTCGAACATCAAGTAGGCACAGTATTGCCACCTGTTACACAAATAGTAGAAAGTAACATAGTTGTCATTCCATTTGTTCCAACGATAGAACAAATTTGCGAAACGAATCTTAATTGCTTAGGGAAAATTCCTTTTCGATGTTCTCCGTGTAATCACTTGCAAATAAATAAAGAATAAATACAGAAAGAGCATCCTGTAAGAGTAGGATGCTCTTTCTATATTGATCATGTAGATTCGTTTTCAGGCGAGGTGAAGAATTCGTCGATTTTGTTGGAGAGTAGAAATGGAATGGCTCCTTTTATAACGGAAATATCCCAGTCCCACCATGCAAGTTTTTCTAGTTTTTCAATGATTTCTGGCGGGAACCGATATCGAACTAGTTTTGCAGGGTTACCAGCGACAATTGCATATGGAGGTACGTCTTTTGTAACAACACTCCTTGCGCCAATAATGGCCCCGTTACCAATTGTGACACCAGATAAAATACAGGATTGATAACCAATCCATACATCATTGCCGACTACGATATCACCTTTAGAAGAAGGGTGACCAGTAATATGTGCTCCTTCATTGAAGAAAGTATTAAACGGGTAAGTCGTTATCCAATCAGCTCGGTGTTCACCACCAAGTATGAAAACGACTTCTTCTGCTAATGAACAAAACTTACCTATTTTTAATTTCGTTTCATCATTCCAAGAAAGAATATTTGGACCTACTGTACTATAAGTATAATCACCGATATCATACTTACTATATTCTGGTTTTTGATTTAAATATGTCATAATAAATTTAGCATCCTTTCTAGAGCAAGCAATGGATATGGAACATTATATGCAAGATGGAGTAAGGCGAACTGTGTTGTATGAATTAGTAAACTGTAAGTGTTAGTAGGTAAAATGAATAAAGAGGAGTGAAATGTATGAGATACGAAATGGGATTATATAATAAACCGTTTCAGTCAATTCAATCAGGAAAAAAAGTATATGAAGTACGCTTATACGATAAAAAACGTCAACAAATAAACAAAGGTGATGAAATTGTATTTACGAATCTTACGACAACAGAAATGATGACGGTAAAAGTAACGGAAATAAAGCGATACGAGAGCTTTAAAGCTATGTATGAACAAATCGATAAAAAATTATTGGATTGTGAAAATGATAGTTTAGAGGAAATGTTAGAAAGTACATACAAAATATATACGAAAGAACAAGAAAAAGAGTGGGGAACAGTCGCAATTCGTATTGAGGTAATAAAATGATAAGAAATCGCGGCGCGGCTATCATCGTACAGGAAGGTAAAATTGCTCTTATAAAACGTATTCGGGAAGGTGAAACATATTATGTTTTTCCGGGCGGGGGAATTGAGGAAAGTGAAACACCTGAAGAGGCAACGAAAAGAGAGGTATATGAAGAATTAGGGGTACATATACAAGTGGAGCACCTTATTGCAAAGGTGAAATATAAAGGAAATGAATATTATTATGGTGCCTATATTACAGGCGGAGTGTTCGGAAACGGAACAGGGGAGGAATTTCAGCGGGAAGGCAGAGGAAGTTATATTCCTTTATGGATACCGATAAACGAGTTGGAAAAAGTAAATATAAAACCTTATGAAGTGGTCGGAAGTATATTCAATCATTATAAAATATAACGTCTGACAACATACAAAAAAAACCATTGACATAGTCTTCTGATTTAAGTATTGTATTCGAGTATGTTTATAATCAGGAGGTTTATATGAGCAATCAAACTACTACACATCATGTGAAAATGACAACAGCAGATCCATCTGGAATCGGTCTATTTGGATTAGCGATGGTAACACTTGTAGCATCATCTCAAAAGTTAGGCTTAACAGATGGCGTTTCACTTGTATTACCATGGGCAATCTTTTTAGGAGGATTTGCACAAATCTTTGCTTGCATTCATGACGCAAAGCATAACAATACATTCGGTACAACAGCATTTGGTGCGTACGGCCTATTTTGGTTAGGTGTTGGAATGACTTGGTTAATTCAACTTGGAGTATTTGGCGAAAAATTAGCACAAGCTGCAGATTCAAAACAGCTTGGTGTAGCCTTTATCGGATATCTAATTTTCACAATCTTTATGACGATTGGTGCAATGGAAACACACAAAGTATTATTTATGATTTTCGTCCTTATTGATTTCTTATTTATCGGTCTTTCATTAAGTACTTTAGGTGTTATGCCGCACGCAATGCATAATTTAGCAGCATATTCTGAACTTCTTATTTCATTATTATCTTTCTATGGTTCAGCAGCAGCAGTGTTAAATACACATTTCGGAAAAGTTGTTTTACCAGTAGGAAAGCCTTTTGGTATTTTTACAAAGTAATAAAAAAGCACAGATGATTGTATAGTCATCTGTGCTTTTTTTATTTATTGATAGCTATAGCGGGCGTACTTGTTAATTCAGAAATTTTTTGAGAGCTCGCAGAATTACCGTCTATTGTTACATGAACTTGTTGCTTAGGGTTCGCTGTAACTACCCATGCGTTTGGTAAATAGCGTGATTTATGAGATAAGGTGGAAGGGATATTTAAAATATCTCCCATTGCATATAATGTTGCTGATGATCCACCGTCCATTGCCATCGCATTGACAGCACCTTTTTCATAAAGAATATCTTGACAATCTCTCAAGGAAGCACCAATGCTATGAGGTTGTCTACCATCAATGACGAAAAACATAATCGATCCATCTTTTTTCTGAGCCATAATGCTTCGAGGGCCATATCCCCAACCACCATCATTTGTAATCATTTTTTCTCCATTTACAATTAGTTGAGGCATAAATCCGGCAGCGGAAACGACATTTTTATTTAACAATTGGTTAGCAGAAAACTCTCCAGAAACCATTTGTCCATATTTTGTAATACCACTAGTGAGGGTAGGGGTATTACTATCTTTCGGCGTGTTTATAACTTTACCGTTTTCAATAACAATACCGATTCCAGTTTTACCGCCACCATGCCCAGTTTCATCCCAAAAACCACTGGCATTGACAGCGGCAACCGCATGGTTTCGCTTTGCCATTACGTATATTTTTTCCCCGACGTCTTTACCTTCTGAACCTTGCTGGGTAACAAGTTTTACGTTGAATGGATTACTAATTGTCATTAATTTTCCTTCGAAAAAATGATCATTATATTTTTTCTTTATTGTCTCGATAGAAACATTTAGTGGTAAATCTTTTTGTCTTTCTAACTCTTTTTTTGAAAGTTTAGAAGTTAAAAATTCACTGTTTTTCCATTTTGGATTTGTGATGGATTGAGAAATATCATTTAATTCTTCATCAGACAATAACGTGAATTTTGCATATTGTGGATGCTGAGAAGTTAAAATACTCTCGGCTGCGATAACACGTAAATTATGACCGTATGAAGTACCGAATACAATAATAGCAGCTCCTATTAGTAAGAATATTGTTAAAAGGGAGGTTGCTTTTAAAAATCTAATAAAATACTTTCTCATCATAAGGACTCCTCTTTCTGTAAAGTGAACAATTGATTCATGATTGAGCATGATACAAACACATTTTTGATTTGAAATAAGTAATGTGAAATGATGATAATACAATAATGTTTGAAGATAGATTTGGCAATAGTTGAATATGAATGTAGATGTTTAAAATGAAATGTAAATAGTCAGATGTGAAATGTAAATAAAAGTAGAAAAAAATCAATTGAAATTGATTCTCATTATTAATATAATGAGAATGAGAATCATTTATTGTTAGAGGGGGATGCCAAAGTGGCGAAAATTTTAATAGCTTATGCAAGTATGTCAGGAAATACGGAGAGTATTGCTGATTTAATTAAAGTTAGTTTAGATGCTTTTGATCATGAAGTAGTATTGCAAGAAATGGAAGGCATGGATGCTGAAGAGTTATTAGCTTATGATGGAATCATTTTAGGATCTTATACGTGGGGCGATGGTGAATTACCATTTGAAGCGGAAGATTTTCATGAGGACTTAGAAAATATAGATTTATCAGGGAAAAAGGTAGCGGTATTCGGATCAGGTGATACGGCATATGAACTGTTTTGTGAAGCGGTAAAGATATTTGAAGAGCGTCTTGTAGAACGCGGTGCAGAGCTTGTACAAGAAGGGTTGAAAATTGAATTATCTCCAGAAGATGAAGAGGATGTTGAAAAATGCAGTAATTTTGCAATTGCATTTGCTGAGAAGTTCTAAGAATGGGAGTGTCAACGTGGAGACAATGTTAAGTGCAACTGCTATTACAAAGTTAAGAGATGGAAAACTGTTGTTAGCTACTACATATAATGGCTTATTTATTGAACAAGACGGAGAATGGAAACGAATTTTAAATGGTTTTCAAAAACGAATTAGGGATTTACATAGTGAAGATAATGTAGTATATGGTGTAGGTGACGAAGGGATTTTTATTCGAAGTATGAATGATGGAGAGAGCTGGACAATTCAGCGTTTTCCAACAAAAGCAACGAGTTGGAATGTATGTAGCAATGTACAAGGAACTGTCATTGCTCATGGAGAAAAAACGCTGTACCTTTCTAATAATTTCGGTTCGACATGGGAGACTATTCATCCGTTTCTTGAGTATGGCAGTGCAGCACCGTCTATTCGATCATTATTTTTATATAAACATTACTTATTTATCGGTACGAAAATACACGCTAAATATGGTGGTGTTTGGCTCTTTAATTTGAAGACACGTAAATTAAAGAGGATTAAAATTGTGATGAATCAGATGATCTCCGCGTTGACTTTACACAATTCATACTTAGTAGCGGCAAGTGGATCGTGTAAGGGAGTTAGTGGGAATATTTCTTATTGTAAAATAGATGAAAGCATTGCGAGTGAAAAAATATATTGGCATACATGTCAAAGTGAGCAGAAAGCAAGTAGTTATTTAGACTTAAGTGTAGATCAACATGTTTTATATACAACTTCAACGCAAAATAAGGCCGGTATTAGTAGTGTGTGCCGTGTGCTTCTTGATGAAGGTATCGTTACAGTATGTGATTCAGTTAAAGGGCACGGATGGCGCATTGTTAATCAAAAAGATGGTTATGTAGTAGCTGGATCAGGTGAATTAAAAGCAATGCAGTGGGAACAAAAAATAATTTAAATAAAAAAACTTTACTTTTATTATATTGATATGATATAGTATGTTTAAACCATTTTACTTTTAATAATATAGAGATTTAAATGAGCTGTAACTTCCGAGGAGGATAGCAATGTTAAATCTCCTCGGGGGTTGCAGTTTTTTAATGTCTGACGTATTATTGTAAAGTGGTTGAAAATGAATATGTACATATAGGTACATTGTAGGAGGATTTTTTAAATGCAAAACGGTAAAGTAAAATGGTTTAACGCAGAAAAAGGTTTCGGTTTCATCGAAGTTGAAGGCGGAGAAGACGTATTCGTTCATTTCTCAGCTATCCAAGGCGAAGGCTTCAAGTCTTTAGAAGAAGGTCAAGAAGTTACTTTCGAAGTAGAACAAGGTAACCGTGGACCTCAAGCTACAAACGTAAACAAGAAGTAATTTTTGAAAAAAGAAGGGCTAGCCCTTCTTTTTTTTTGCATTTTTATAGATATCCTCCTGCTTACATATCATAATAAGATTGAATTACTGCCCGTAAAAGCCTGATTGGTGAGGGTTGACTAAAGTTTCGCTTTATATGGAGTATTTTTGTATAAAGTACATGAATAACTAAATACTGAAAATAAAGTGTTTGTGTGAAAAGGAATTTAGAAAGAGGTTAATAAATTGAAAAACGCTACACATTTCATTGTGTTCGATATTGAGAGGAATTTCAGGCCGTATAAATCAGAAGATCCGTCAGAGATAGTTGATATCGGGGCTGTAAAAATAGAAATAGGTACAATGAAGATAATTGAAGAATTTTCGGAGTTAGTAAAACCAAGTGCGCGATTAACTCGTCATACAACAAAATTAACTGGTATTACAAAGAAAGATTTAATGGGTGTAGAAAAATTCCCTCAAATTATAGAGGAATTTATTCAGTTTATCGGAGAAAATTCTATATTTGTTTCATGGGGAAAAGAAGATTATCGTTTTCTATCTCATGATTGTACATTACATGGTGTAGAATGCCCGAGTATGGAAAAAGAAAGTAGAATTGATTTGCAAAAATTTGTTTTCCAAGCGTATGAAGAATTGTTTGAACATACGCCAAGTTTACAATTTGCGGTAGAACAGCTCGGCTTAACGTGGGAAGGGAAACAACACCGTGCTTTAGCAGATGCCGAGAATACAGCAAATATACTTCTTAAAGTATATAGCGAGAGAGATATTCATAAGCGATACAAAAGACATGGTGAACTTGAACTTGTAAAAAACGGAAAACTAACGGAAAAAGCGAAAAAGAAGATGCGAAAATGGGTGTTTAAAGAGCTAAAGAAAAATACAGAACGCCCTTTTGAATGGAGTACATTTGAAAGTAGTGACACGTGGGAAAGTATAACGGAAAGATATTATATAAGTGAAAATACAGTAGAACTCCTGAAAAAACATTTTCGTACAGCGGTGAGAAAAGCGGAACGGCAGATTAGGTATTTGGCTGAGATGGAGGAGAATGCAGAGGTTAAATGACATTCTCCTCTATTTCTAGCTATATAAATTTAAATTCATTGTATTAAATACCAATTAATTTGTTGCTGTAATTGAGCAGTCATTATTGCTTTGAAATTTAGGGCGTGAGTTAGAATGTTAATCTGTTGAGGAATAGTTAATTTTTCAAATCCTTTTGCATGTGTAAAGAAATGTTGGAGGAATTTTTTCTTCTCTTCAGTTAATCTCTTATGATTTCCTATTGGAAGACCTGCGCATTTATATAAAAATTGTTTAGTATTACTTCTTAACTTTAAATCACTAATCCAATTCATAGTTTTTTCAGTGGTATGACTGTTTATGTAGTTTTTTGGAACGGTTACTTTATAATTGTAATCGCGTAAATCGTTTTTAGTAAAACCTGTCTGTTTTAAAATTTGTAATAGAGGGAAATGATTTTCCACAAGTTTATTTAAAATAAATTGTCTATTGGTTTTATTAGAATCGCCTTTGTTATGAAGTCTACGAAGTATTTTGAGGTATTGTGAAGGTTTATCTATGAAATCTTCAATAATACAAGGTATTTGTCTTATGTGTTGATTATTAGCTATAAAGTTGTAACAATCGTATTTCCCCACTAAAATGTATTCATCTTTTTGAGGATGTTTTTCAACTGGTAATAGTAGATCAAATCGATCGAGATATTCAATAGTATTGGTCATTTTTTTTTGAATAATTTTTTGTAATGTGTGAAATATACAATGGATTTATTTTTTCAATGGGGATCATGCTGATTTTAGTTAAAGAATGAGGAAGATAGTCTATAATCATGTGTATTTCCCTCCTTAAATCAAGTATATAAGACTATAAAGTTGTCTTATGATAGTAATAGAAAAGTACGTGAATAATGTGAAAAATCCTATCTCTTATAAGAGGTAGGATTTTTCACATTATTCTATTCAATTTCTCCTGGACTATAGCTATACTGCTGCTCATTCTCAATTTATTCAATCACATTTTATAACTCATTCGGAGAGAAGCTTTTATTAAAGGCAAGTGAATCAACCAGTAAAATACTATTAATCTTTTAACAACTTGTCTCCAAAATAGCAGGGCGTACATAACATACTGTATATGTGATTTTAAAGGAGATGTTTTCTTGACGAAAAGAAATTGTAGGAGTCACAATCAGTCGTTCGCTCCCTTTATCAGCCCCAATCCTATTACCTCATTTAATCCGATTCAACGTTATCCAAAAATTGATAAAACTGCTTTCATAAGTCCATTTTCTAGTGTGATAGGAGATGTGAGAATTAAAGATAATGTATATGTAGCTCCGAATGTAAGCGTTCGTGCGGATGAAGGAACTCCATTTTATATTAGTTCAAACACAAATCTGCAAGACGGAGTTATCTTACATGGTTTATTAAATAAATTTGTTTATGTTGATGATAAAAAGTATTCAATCTATATTGGGAAAAAAGTAAGTGTTGCGCATGGCGCTCTCATTCACGGTCCTTGTTATATAGGGAATAAGGTGTTCGTCGGTTTTAAAGCAATTGTGTATAATGCGATTATTGGAGAAGGAACAGTTATTTCATACAATGCAGTAGTAACAAACGGTGTACGTGTTGCGGCGAACAGGTTTGTGCCGCCTGGAGCCAATATAGATACACAAGAAAAAGCAGATGCACTTTTTCGAGTACCAAAAGACGAAGAAGAATTTGCACGAGAAGTACAACGTGTAAATCAAGAATTTCCTGCGTCTTATAACTTATTATTCGGTTCGCATCGTTGTTCTTGCGGCATACCGTACAATCATTAAAGACTAGCAATTTTTGAGAGGAAGAAGCTGTATAAAGAGAATGTACAGCTTCTTTAGCATTAGAAAAATATATCGACCTTATTTTTGATTTTGTGCGTAACTATTTGTAACTCATCTGGCTTTAAAAAATTGAGAATCTTCTTCTCAAACGTAAGTGATCAGCTTTAATCATAAGTACATTATAGAAGGAAATAGTCAGACTTTCGCTTGGCTAGTAATGTGAAATTGTATAAAATAAGTGCTTTAGTATCCTGTACTTTTAGTGACTACAGAATAGACACGCAAATATGACCAAAATAAAAGAGCGCTTGTTAAAAGCGCTCGGTAATAAATAGTTATATGGAAGTATTTATTCAATACCGCTCGGATCATACGAATACTGTTGCTTATTCTCAATCCGCTCAATCACATCTTGCAACTCATCAGGTTTTAGGAATTCAATAGGAGAGAAGCCTTTTTCAAACGTAAGTGTGTCTGCTTCAATCATAAGTACATATCGGTCATTTACCTTAGCAATATGTATTTGGTCCCCGAAATCCGCAAGCAGAGCCTTCACAGAGATATGATCTGCTTTTAGCTTTAATTCCACTTCAGGAGCATGCTCGACGATTTGAGCAGTTGCTTCCATTACTTCTTCAGTTGAAAATTGTTCCATAATTTCCCGCTTCGGACTAGCAGCCCATACTTCCATCGCTTGGTCGAATTGTTCGCGTTCTTCCGTACCTTCTTCAAATACATCTTCAATTTGGTCGTATACCATGTCCATTACTTGTGTTTTCATAATTTCAGGCATAGAGCGTTCGTACTCTACGAATTTTAAGAAGTCTTCAAAGTAGCGGGCGTGTGATGCTTGGTGTATTTTTAGTTCGCCAGGCTCCACCATACCTTCTTCAGGCATGTAGGGGTACTGGATAGATTTCATGTTTTTTGTTGTAATGGCCATTTCAACGTTACGGATAAGAGTAGATTCATCTGAAATAGAAGCAACTTTCGGTTCGAAGTCACATTTCATAACGAATACAAATGGATCATCAAAGTATTTGCGTAGTTTTGCTTGTGCGATTAAAAATACACCACCACGAACAGCGCTTGTATCAAGATATGTATAAACGAGAGGTTCGCTCATATCTTTGAAGTTTTCTTTTGTTTCTGCAAAGCGAATGCGATTAAAAAGGTTGTAATGAGGGTTTGAATCAAGTTCGTGCCCTTCTTCTACAATAAATCGACCAATTTTTGTTGGAGCTTGTTCTGTTTTTGCATGACGTTCTACTTTTCGCTTCGATATTTTTAATAACTCGCCATTTAAAAATTCTTTTAGGGAGCTATCTTCATATTCTTCAGCATCTAAAGTTTGAAAATGTTTGTAGCGTTTATCAACTGCTTCACCTTTTCCTTCTACTTGTACAACATAAAAGGACAGATAATTTATTTCAAAATCCATATTTATCACCTTGTTTCATTTCATTAACTCTTATCAGTATAGAGATGGAAAAAACTTTCGTCAATTTATATAAGGAAGGGGGAGCCCCTTCCTTCATATAATTTTTATCCCGCTATTTGCCGGGCAGTAAGACCCCCACCTCAAAATTCAGAGAAAGCAAAGAAGTTAGTTGGGGGATTAACTGCCCGTAAAAGCCCGATTGGTGAGGGCTGATAATCAGTGGAGATGAACAAAACCCCTACTGATTACAGTTTCACTTTATTTTCTCGATTAAAATCCGTCTTCTAATGCTGCGAATGGAATGTTTAGTCTGTTTTCTACTGTGCGTAAACGTTGGTTTAAGCGGTTTAGTCTACGTGTATGGCGCTCAACCGTATTTTCTAGTTGACGTACTCTTTGTTCAAGCTCATTTACGCGTCTTTCTAATTGACGATTTCCAGTGCCAGGAAAAGAGATTGGAAGTTGGAACTGTCTATTTTGGTCATATGGATTCGTTTGCTCTGCTTGATCTATATAAGATTGGTATTGTGCTTGTAAGTCATATTGTGGCTGTTGGTACGGATATTGATTATATGGATCGTATGGATTGTAGGGATACATATATAACATCCTCCATTTCTTTAAAATAGGTTAAATTCATCATAATGTATGTGCAAAAGCGGAGCGGTGGCACGGCGAATACCTATTTAAGTTGAAGGGAGTTCTCTTTATAAAAAATAACAGGAGTGTTTTTGATTTGTATTTCTTTTGTTTGATGGTATATACTGGATAAAAGGGAGGGTTTACATAAAAGTTACAATTCTATCAAACTCAAACTTTTATGTAAATATGTATAGACATTTGCAACAGAAAAGAGTAATTTATATAGAGTAAAAATAACTTGTAACATTTTATAAACATATTGTAAAATGATTGTAACAAAACATACATAAAAATGAAATAAATACATAATAGTGATGTTGGGGAAAGGGAGAGAGTATATTGTTCCGTAAAGTAAAGGGTATATTAGTTGGGGTGTTATGTGTAGCTGTAGTGAGTGGTTGCGGTGCAAAAGTAAGTGATGTTGCATTGGTAAGTGATATTGGTGGACACACTGTAGAGGCTAAAGCAGAAGTACAGGATACTATTAGTTTAGTTGATGGCCGTACAGGTACTGAAGTGAAAAAATTAGATTTATCTGGTTTAGGCTATTTTGAAGATGAAGCGAAATTTAAAAAGTCTGTAACAAAGGTTGTTGGTGAGGTTGGAAAAAGCGTCGACAAAAAGATGGTTCCTTCACGTCTAGCACCTGATGGAAGTTGGCAAGAAGGAAAACCTGCTTATGAATTAATGGAAAAAGAATTAGTAGATAAATTGTTGAATGTGGGTATGTGGGATGCTACGTATCAGTTGCCAATCGTGGAGAAAAAACCAGTCGCAACATTAGGTGATGCGCAAGGAAGTGGTACGGTAATTGGTAGATATGAAACGAATTTAGGTGGTTCTACAGGCGGCCGTATTGAGAATATTCGTTTGTCAGCAGCGAGTATAAATGGAGTTGTGTTAGCGAAAGGAGACCGTTTCTCTTTTAATGCATTAATCGGTGATACAACGCCAGATAAAGGATATCAATTAGGAAAAGAAATTGTTGATGGTAAATTAGTAGATGGATATGGCGGTGGTGTTTGTCAAACATCTTCAACTTTATACAATGCAGCAGATCAGGCTGGTCTGAAAATGGTGGAGAGAACTACACATTCTAAAACGGTAGGTTATGTTCCACAAGGAAGAGATGCTACAATTGCATATCCATATTTAGACTTAGTATTTGAAAATACGAATGATGCACCTGTGAAGCTTTATATGGGCATTCAGGGCGGAAAGCTAGTTGCTGAAGTACATAAAATGAGATAAGTATAATACCTTTATAAAAAAGCCATTATTTCTAAGTTTGATAGAATTAAGGGCTTTTTTTGTGCAATCAATATTACACCTCAAGATATAATGAATAGGAGTAAGACAGTCTAAAAAAGCATTGGATTTAATCCGTAGTTTTCTTATTGACATTATTGATTATGAGGTGTATTCTTCATAATAATAACTAAATAAATGGAAAAATTTATTAGTTTTCTTATCAAGAGAGATGGAGGGACTGGCCCGATGAAATCTCAGCAACAGGCTACAAAAGTACTGTGCTAACTCCAGCGAACGCAATAGGCGTTTGAAAGATGAGGAGAAATGGATTCACATTTAACTCTTCTTATATGCGTAAGAAGAGTTTTTTGTTTAGAGAGGGGGGATAGAGTGAAGTTTGATGTAACGTATTTTTTAGAAAGTTTTCCGCAATTATTTAAATATGTATACATAACTTTAGGGATTACTGTAGTTTCAATGATTATTTCCTTCGTTATAGGGATCGGCTTGGCAATCATAACGAAAAACAAAACGAAATATTTATACTCAATTGCAAGGGTGTATATCTCTTTCTTTAGAGGAACACCGTTATTAGTTCAATTGTTTGTGTTGTATTTCGGATTGCCACAAATATTTCCGACTTTTACAGTACTTACAGCGATGCAAGCAACTTTAATTGGTCTTAGTTTAAATAATGCTGCGTATTTGTCAGAGATTATTAGGGGTTCATTAAATGCTGTGGAGTCAGGACAAATGGATGCTTGTTTATCAGTTGGAATGACCAAAGTCCAAGCGATGCGACAGATTATTTTTCCGCAGGCAATTAGAGTAGCTGTACCATCACTTGGAAATAATTTTGTCGGATTGTTAAAAGAATCTTCGTTATCTTTTGCACTTGGGGTGGCTGAAATTTTAGCGCAAGCGAAAATGCTAGCGGCACAATCATATCGTTATATGGAAAGTTATTTGGCGGTAGCGATGGTGTATTGGATGATTACAATTGTAATTAGCTGGGGGCAAAAAAAGTTAGAAAAGAAACTAGATGCACCATATTTGTAACAGAAATGAGGTGATATTTGTGATTGAGATAAGAGATTTGTATAAGTCTTACAAACATAATGAAGTATTAAAAGGCATTTCACTTACTGTAGATAAAGGAGAAGTAGTAGTCATTATTGGCCCTTCTGGTTCGGGAAAATCGACATTATTAAGGTGCTTAAACTTATTAGAACAACCTGAGGATGGCAGTATTAGAATTGAAGATATAGAGATTCATACGAAGAAACTTTATAAAAAAGAAATCATACAATTACGTCAAAAAACAGCTATGGTTTTTCAAAACTATAATTTATTTAAAAATAAAACAGCATTGCAAAATATTACAACAGCATTAACGGTTGTACAGAAAAAAAGTGAAGAAGAAGCACAGGAAATAGCAAGAAATCTATTAAAACAAGTAGGTTTAGCTGATAAAGAGGCTTCTTATCCATCAATGTTATCAGGTGGACAACAGCAAAGAATCGGGATAGCTAGAGCAATGGCTTTAAATCCTGCTGTATTACTATTTGATGAACCGACTTCTGCACTTGATCCAGAATTAGTGAATGAAGTACTACAAGTTATTAAAGATTTGGCAAGGGAACATATAACGATGGTTATTGTTACACATGAAATGAATTTTGCGAAAGAGGTGGCAGATCACGTTATATTTATGGCTGATGGCATTGTTGTAGAGCAGGGAACGCCAGAAGAAATTTTTCAAAACCCCAAAAATGAGCGTACGAAAAAATTTTTACGACAATTAAATGCTTCTGAAGAAGGTAATCATTTCGTTATTTAGGAGGAAGAGTTATGAGGAAAACAGCATTATTACTAACATTAGCATTGACAGTATCAGTTGGGGCTTTATCAGCTTGTGGTTCGGATAAAGCAAGCGAAAAAACAAATGAAAAAGTAGTGAAAGTTGGAACTTCTGCAGGGCGTAGCCCATTTATTTTTAAAGAAGGTGAGAAAGTAAAAGGGTTTGACGCTGAGATTATTGAAGCAGCTGCTAAAAAGGCTGGATATAAAGTGGAGTGGAATGTTTCTGATTTTGAAGGATTATTCGGTTTATTAGATTCAGGTCGTATTGATACCATTGCAAATGAATTATCCGTTTCTTCGGAAAGAAAAAAGAAATATGATTTTTCAATCCCGTATGTGTATTCAGGATCTGTTTTCGCGATTAAGAAAGATAATAATGCAATTAAATCGTTAGAAGATCTAAAAGGAAAGACTGTAGGTGTTGGGCTTGGTACAGCGGGAGAACAAGAGTTAAAAGCTTTAAATAAAAATAATGCTTTTACAATTAAAACGTTCTCGGAAGATCCAACAGCGGAATTAAATGAAGTAGGGCTTGGACGCGTGGATGCCTACTATAATGATAAAGTTCAAGTGGAAACAACAATAACAAAGGCAAAACTAGATAATGTGAAAGTTGGATTTGGTCCACTTGAATGGGGAGAGATTGCATTTCCATTTGCAAAAAAGAGTGAAAAGTTAGAAGATATAAATAAAGCGTTAAAAGAATTAGAACAAGATGGAACATTAAGCGAAATATCAAAAAAATGGCTGAAAATTGATGCTACAAAAAAACAAAATTAGAGGTATTCGTTGCATAGGGCTATTTCCTATCAACTTATATAAAAAAACTAGAGGAAACTGGAGAGGAAGTTATTCATGGTACAAATTCATTCGAAAACACGTATTGGTCATGTGGAATTTAAAGTGAAAGATTTAGAGCGTCAAACTGCTTTTTATGAGAATGTAGTAGGCTTAGAAGTAATTAAACAAGAGGAGAATAAAGCATATTTAGCAGGAAAAGATGGAAAGAACACGTTACTTGTTCTTGAAAAATTAGAGGACGGGGTACTGCAAGAGCCGCGTACGACTGGTATTTATCATGTGGCCTTTTTAGTTCCGACTCGTGAGGCTTTTGCTTCGGCATTGTTTGGTGTAATTCGTAATAAGAACGTAATTGATAGCCCAGCTGAGCAAGAGGGACGTTATACATATTCAAATGAAATTTTACCAATTTCAAGGTTTAATAGTGCAAGTGATCATACGTATAGCGAAGCGTTTTATTTACAAGACTTAGAGGGAAATGGTATAGAAATTTATGCGGATCGTCCGCGCGATCAATGGGGAGAAGGACCAGGAGGAAGTACGCCACTTGATTTAAAAGAACTAGCAACGCTCGTTAATTATGAGTTTGATGGATTACCTGCTAATACTGTCGTTGGGCACGTACATTTACGAATAGCTGATGTAGAGGAATCACACGAATTTTATGTAGAAACAGTCGGTTTTGAAGTGCAACAGCGTGAAGATGATTGCTTATTTATCTCGGCGGGCGGTTATCATCATCATATCGGTGCAAATACGTGGAATGGAGTAAATAACCCGCATCCACCAGCACATGCAACTGGACTTAAGGTATATACGATTGTATTACCGCACAAAGAAGCGTTAGATGAAGTGAAAGAAAGATTAATAGAAAAACAACATAAAGTAAACGAAAGTACAAACGGATTTACAGTAGTAGATCCTAGTGGTATTACAGTGCAGTTTGAAATAGAAACAGTATAAAAGAAGTCGGAAGGTGTATAATCACTTTCCGACTTCTTTTTGATACGTAATCCAAGTAGTACAAGGGTTAAAAGGAAAGGATTTTAATATTTCTATTGCATATATACTCGTTGAATCGAATTCACCTTGAATGAAAGAGTAACCATATTTCTTTGCATACATAGCTTGTTTGAAAACGAGCAGTTTCAGTAAGGATAAATTGTCCGTAGTGTGAGTCCCGCACCATCCTAGTTCTAACGTATTATCTTTTTCTGATGTATGGAGGAAAGAGTACCCAATAATTTCGTTCTCTTCACCTATAATTAGAAAGCTTCCATCTAGTAACATATCATCAGCTAAGATCATTTCTTTCCAAGTTTGTAGCGGGAATGAGGCAACGGGATTTGCTAAATGGGTTTGCTCGTAATTTTCTTTTACTAAGTAGGCTAGTTTTTCTAGTAAATTATTATTGGATACGATGTTCGATAAAGTTTGTAAATGATAATTTGAATTAGGGACTATATCGATAGGAACTATTTTTTGTAAGTCTAATATCGGCATAAATGTTCTTCGAATTTCCATAAAATCATGTTCTTCATAATAGGCTTTTAAATGAGCTGATGTTTCCCATATAGAGGTTTGCAATGGTAGTTTGAAGTTTTCTCGTTTTTGAATGTCGCCTAATAAGTATTGTTCAATGTGTAGGTCTAAATAGAAAGGATTCGTATATATTCGAAAGTATGTGCAGTATGGATGGAAGTTACTGTTCCAGGCGAAAAAGATGCCTACTACATCTTTTTTATAGTAGGCAACATACGCATATTTTGTTTTATTGTTTCGTAATAAGTTAAGCGGAGAATATTCGTCGTTATATAAATCGATTAGTTTTCTTACTTCTAATGCATTATTATCTCTATATTTTTCTAAGAAGAGATTGCTTTCGTTTAATGAGTGATTCATAGCTCAATCCAATATCTTCTTACAATATTTCCATCTTCCTCAGTAAAGTCCTCATCACGAAGACCACCGTTATGTAATATCGTTTTTTCAGAAGCGGTATTCACTGCGTCGCAAACGACAAGTGCTTTCATGATGTTTAATTCCTTCGTTTTCTCTAATGATAATGCTAGTAACTTCGTAGCATAACCTTTTCTTCTTTCAGAAGGACGGATGCCATAACCGATATGACCGCCAGCATTAAACAAATAATGGGTTAAACTATGACGTATATTCACAGCTCCTACAACTCTATTATTATCTGTAACGAGCCAATATGTAGAATCTGGTACCCAAGTTTCAGGGATATTTATTCCGTTATGCGCATCGAGTAGTTCTTGAACCATAGATGGGAAGTTGGCAGGATCTTTTGAGATAACCCACGGGATCATCGTTTCACCGCTATCTTTCCATTCGTTATAGAAATCTAAGTATTCTTCTTGCAAATCAGTAGTGGGTGTAAGTAACGAGACGTTCATTGTTAGTAATCTCCTTTATTTATGTAGTTTTTATAAAAAATTAAGATACAAAATGAAAGCGTTTTCTAAACTTTCTCAACCTAATTTCATGTAATCCACCTTTGTTTTTTGTAGAAAATTAGTGGAGGTTTAAAATTAGAAATTATTTATTTTATGTTAATATTTAAAATATTAACATAAAACGGTCGGAGTATTAAGTGTATTTTAGTGGTATTCCTTCATATAGATAAATGAATGTTTGTGATAATTTTTGTTTTATCTATCTATAATGAATGAAAGGAGGAAGTGCCCGTGAGTGTAGATTTTGATTTTATTATACGAATCGGTGTTGCTGGCTTGTTAGGAGCAATGATTGGTATTGAAAGAGAAATTCGATCAAAAGAAGCTGGATTAAAGACTCATTTCCTCGTAGCGGTAGGGAGTGCTTTAATAATGGTCGTTTCGAAATACGCTTTTTCAGATATTGTGTTTGAAGATCATACGTCTCTTGACCCAAGTCGTATCGCAGCACAAGTTGTTAGTGGAGTTGGTTTTTTAGGTGCAGGTACAATTATTATACAAAAGCAGGCAGTGAAAGGATTAACGACAGCGGCTGGTTTGTGGGCTACGGCAGGAATAGGATTAGCAATTGGGGCAGGAATGTATGTAGTGGGCATTGGAGCGACGATTCTCGTTTTAATTGGTTTAGAAATTGTAAGTCGTATTTTTAAGGTGCAATTTTTATTTCCACAAAATATAACAGTGCAAATGTGTATAAATAAACAAGAAGCGGTACAACAAATATTAGAAACGCTACAAGTGAAAGGCATTCCAATCCTTTCATATGAGGTGAAAGCTTTACAGAAAGATACAGAAATAGTGTATAAGGTAGGAATACAACTGAAAAATATATCGTCAGAAGAAAAGAATGAGTTTATTCAGCATATGCAAGCATTACCGGAAGTTACGTTTATAAAGTTAAAATCATAGTTTGAAAAAAGAGAGATAGATGTAGCGGGAAATTTGCTATTATCTATCTCTCTTTTGATATGAAATGCACAGAAAGTCAAGCGTTAATTTTACATGGAATGGATACATGTGTGAACGTTACCTTATTTTTTTCTCAATACAGAACAAAAAGTGAAAATAGTAAAATAATGGAGCGGGACACTAAAAATGTAAGGTAGGGGAGAGCATGAAAGGCTATTCAAAAAAAATGTTAGTAGGGGTAAGTTTTGCTAGTTTAATGTTAGGGAGTTTTCAAGGGGTAAGTTTGGCAGAAGATACTAAGGGAGAGCAAGTTTCTTATCGAAATGTGCTCAAAATGGAGCCAGTCGGTGTACAACTACCAGTGCAAGAATTAGCTCATTCATCGAAATTGCTCGAGAGCAAGTCTTTTGAGAAAAGGCTACAATTTGCTGATTTATCACAAAGACCGCCTGAGGTGAAAAAGGAAAGTAAGCAATTAGCTGTAGCGAAAACTTATACAATTGCTGAATTAAATCAATTAAGCAATCAGCAGTTAGTAGATTTACTTGTAACAATTGATTGGGAGCAAATTACTGGGCTATTTCAGTTTAATACAGACAGTCTAGCATTCTATCAAAATGATAGTAGGGTGCAGGCGATTATTGATAAATTGAAGCAGCAAGGACAAGCCTATACGAAGGATGATTCAAAAGGGATTGAGACATTAGTAGAGGTATTACGTTCAGGATTTTATTTAGGATTTTATAATTCGGAACTTAGTAAATTAAATGAACGGAGTTATCATGATAAATGCTTACCTGCATTAAAAGCGATAGCTAACAATTCAAATTTCAAGCTGGGTACATTAGAGCAAAATAGAGTGGTATCGTCATACGGAAAGTTAATAGGAAACGCTTCGAGTGATGTGGAAACGATAACATCGGCTGCAAAGATTTTTAAACAATATAATGACGATTTTTCTACATTAGTAGATAATCTTTCAGCTGGAAATGCTATTTACGATATTATGCAAGGTGTTGATTACGACATTCAATCGTATTTGTATGATACGAGGAAAGCACCGAAAGATACAGTATGGTATCAGAAAATAGATAGTTATATTAATGAACTAAGTCGTTTTGCATTAATGGGAACGATTACAGCAAAAAACGGGTGGCTTATTAATAATGGCATTTATTATACAGGTAGACTCGGTACGTTCCATAGTACAGGAACGAAAGGATTACAAGTTGTAACAGATGCGATGAAGATCTATCCGTATTTAGGTGAGCAATATTTCGTAGCAGCTGAGCAAATCGCAACGAATTATGGCGGAAAAGATGCAAATGGTAAAGTGGTGAATTTAGATCAAATAAGAGAAGATGGAAAGAAAAAATATTTGCCAAAAACGTATACGTTTGATGATGGGGCCATTGTTTTGAAAACTGGAGATAAAGTGACAGAAGAAAAAGTAAAACGTTTATATTGGGCGGCAAAAGAAGTAAAGGCACAATTCCATCGTACGGTTGAAAGTGATCAGCCCTTAGAAAAAGGGAATCCTGATGATGTATTAACGATGGTTATTTATAATAGTCCAGCTGAATATCAATTTAACCGTCAATTGTACGGGTATGAAACGAATAACGGCGGTCTTTATATAGAAGGAACAGGCACGTTTTTTACTTATGAACGAACGCCACAAGAAAGTATTTATAGCTTAGAAGAGTTATTCCGACACGAGTTCACGCATTATTTACAAGGTAGATATGAAGTACCAGGACTTTGGGGACAAGGAAAAATATATGAAAATGAAAGATTATCTTGGTTTGAAGAAGGAAATGCTGAATTTTTTGCAGGGGCAACGAGAACGGATAATGTTGTACCAAGAAAGAGCATTATAGGGGGATTATCTTCAAATCCAGCAGAGCGTTACACGGCAGAGCGAACGTTAAATGCAAAGTATGGAACGTGGGATTTCTATAATTATTCCTTTGCTTTACAATCGTATATGTACAATAAGAGGTATGATATGTTTGATAAAATACATGACCTTATTAGGAAAAATGATGTAACAGCATATGATGCATATCGCTCTGCATTAAGTAAAGATGCGAATTTAAATAAAGAATATCAAGACTATATGCAAATGTTAGTTGATAATCGTGAGAAATATAACGTGCCATTAGTATCAGACGATTATTTAGCAACTCATGCACCGAAACCAGTTTCAGATATTGCGGCAGAAATAATGGCGGAAGCAAAATTGAAAAATGTATCAGTGAAGAAAAATAAATCACAGTTCTTTAACACATTTACATTACAAGGAACATATACAGGAACTGCAGCAAAAGGAGAATATGAAGACTGGAAAACAATTACACAAAACGTTAATGATACGTTAAAACGTTTAAGTGCAAAAGAATGGACAGGCTATAAAACGGTAACAGCATACTTCGTAAATTATCGCGTGAATGCATCAGGACAATTTGAATATGATGTTGTGTTCCACGGCATTAATACGGAAGAAGGTGCAGAGAATAAAGCACCAGTTGCGGTTATAAACGGTCCGTATAGTGGGAATGTAAATGAAGCAATTTCATTTAAAAGCGACGGATCAAAAGATGAAGACGGGAAAATCACTTCGTATAAATGGGAGTTTGGTGATGGAGCAGTAAGTAATGAACAAAATCCAACTCACGTATATACAAAAGAAGGAGCGTATACGGCGAAATTAACAGTAACAGACGATAAAGGAGCAACTAATACTGCTACAGCGACTGTAACTGTCCAAAAGAAAGAAGATAACAGTGCAGAAAAAGAGCCGAATAACTCATTCCAAACAGCAAACAAACTGCAGTTAAATCAAGTTTTACGTGCTAGTTTAGGAAACGGCGATACAAGTGATTTCTTTGAAATTAATGTGGAAACTGCTAAAAACCTTCAAATTAACGTAACGAATGAAAATAATATCGGAATGAACTGGGTACTTTATTCTGAAGCAGATTTAAATAATTATGTTACGTATGCTCAGCAACAAGGGAATAAACTAGTAGGTAGTTACTATACGTATCCAGGGAAGTATTATTTACACGTGTATCAGTATGGCGGGGGAACAGGGAATTATACGGTGGAAGTGAAGTAGTAAAAGGGGAGTTGTCTTTTTCAATGAATGGCAAAAGGTCTGTACTTTAACGAAAAAACAACTGCAGGCAATGTCCGTAATGATAATAACTAATTTATATTTACATTAAACAAATCTAATCAGTAAAAGAGATAAAATCGATAAACTATTATTTCATCACGATGTAAGAAAAATTATAAATATTAAGTGCGTTTAATTTAACTAAAGGATCAGAGTTTATCTGTAACAATAGATAAGCTCTGATCCTTATTATTTTTAATTAACACACATGAATTTAAGGTAATTAATAAGTAAGCTAGCGGGATTTTTGAAATTCATGTATCTAATAAAATAAACAGAAAATTTTTATCGCATTAGCAAGGGATACTAATAGAAAAGCGTGTTCCTTTCCCTAATTCACTCTCTATCTCTATATCTCCGTTTAATTCTTTAATAATACTATAAGCAATCATAGTACCAAGCCCAGTCCCTTTTTCTGTTGTTGAATAGAATGGCAAAGCAATT
This sequence comes from Bacillus cereus, assembly GCF_002567495.1. Taxonomy (GTDB): domain Bacteria; phylum Bacillota; class Bacilli; order Bacillales; family Bacillaceae_G; genus Bacillus_A; species Bacillus_A cereus_AQ. The sequence goes on from NZ_NVAP01000002.1 coordinate 185,155, forward strand.
CGTTTTATTTGTTGAGATGACATCCCAACTCCTGAATCAATAATATCAATTATGATATTTCTTTTTATTTTTTTAATATTTATTTGTAATAATCCACCATTTTTCATAGCCTCAATTCCGTTTTGTATGATGTTGTTTAGACAGAGTCTGAATTTTTCAGGGTCTCCATTTATATAAAAGGAATCTGTACTATTTTGTTTGATTTCAACTTTGTATGATAGAGCGAGTGGTGAAATAGTATCTTTCACCTGATTTAAAATGTGATTAATATCTATTTTCTCTTTTAGGGTGTTCTGTGGTTTTGTTAAAGATAAATAGTTATTAATAGTAGATTGTATGTGCTGCATTTCAATTAACATGATTTCTAAGTACTGATCCTGAGATAACTTAGAGGCATGTTTTTCATTTAATAATTGAGTGAATCCATGTACCGTGGTTAGTGGATTGTGGATTTCGTGTGCAATTGACGCTGCTAGTTCGCTAGCTATATAAAATTTTTCAGCACGTTGCAGTTTTTCTTTCATTTTATGTTTCTCAATCATTCCCTCTATTAAATAAACGGATAATAATACTGTGAAAATATTAATGATTATATAATTTAATAAAAATTCTACGAGAGTAGAGTCTATTTTACCACCTGTATTAATTTGAGTTACAATACCGCAAATAGAAAGTGAAGTTGTACATACTAAAATAAGAAGCAAGCTTAATAATATCTTTTTTTCTTTAACATATATAGGTAAGAAGTAACGAAAGAGCATTGTTATACCAAAAATAATAGTGAAGATAATAAATGATGGAAGAACGCCATTTCCGCCTAAGTAAAATCGATAAGAAAGATATAAAATTCCTATAAAAACAATGTTTTTTGTATTTCCATATAGAAAAACTAATATGATAGGAATAAAACGTAAATCATAAATAAATCCCGCATGTAAATGAAAAGGAAAAGTCATACAAAAAATAATAGCAATGGAGGAAAGGATAGAAAATAACATATTATCACATGTTATTTTTTCTTTAAACTCTAGCCAAAATACGTGATAGCTAAGGATACAAATTATTATAATAAAGGTATTTAATAAAAGAGTAGAAATTCCCATAGTTTTGCATCTCCGATAGTTTGTAAGTAGGATTATATATGAGTTGGACTTAGATGTTTAAGTATTAGTAGACTTTTTATCTAAAAAAGGAAGGGTACTTGAAAAGTGCTGTTATATTACTCGTATTAAAATTGATAAGGAAAATAGAAAAAATAATAGATAAAAAATCTATTTAAATTTATGTACATATGAAATTATAAACTAACTTCTGTATAGATAACATTGGGATTGAGTTACTGATAAAATAAGGTTTTTTTAAGTGTGAATATGATATGTGTGGTGACTTCTGTTTTGTAGCTTTCGTTATATTAACATGGAATATATCAAATTACAAAGTGAAATTTTAGAAAAATTTTATTAGTACATTTTATCTGAAATAGAAACGCTATTTATTTGAGTGTTTTGGTACTTAATCGTATAAAATTTTGTTAGAAAAAGACTTTGAAATTTACATGATCTTTTTTATGAAGCGTAATATTGTAGCTTTATCTATGTGTATTTCTTAATAATCATTAAGGTGCAATGTTAGGATATATAGGTTTATAGATATGAATTATTACATAAAAACACACTAAAAAAAGGATGTATGATGGTAATAGAATACAAACATCAAGGGGGAACTTAAAATGAAGTTAAATAAACTAGTGCTTAGTTGTGGAGTAATTTCAGCATTAACACTTGGTGTGTTAGGGAATAATGCTTATGCTGAAGAAGTACACAAAACAAATGATACAATTCATAAAGCTGAACATGTTTCTGCAGACTTATTATTAACTCAAACAATGGATTATAGTGGCGAGGCTGTAACTTCTTTTGTATATAATGGGAGTACCGATTTAAGCTTCTTTATGAAAAATAATGGTCAAAATACAATGGGATATAGTGTAAAGGGACCAAATACAGAACTAATCGTTGGTGGGTATATAAAACCTGGAGAACAACAAATTAATGTTACAAATGTACAAAATGCTTTATCTCCATTACCGATTGGAACATATAAAATTTACGTTTCAAATGATGATGGTTCTAAGGGACAATTCCAAGTTTCAGTAAGATCTATGAATTAAATTTAAACTGCTTTGTTTTTAAGTTGATTTAATCTTTACTTACTGGAAAGAAACTATATTGAATTGAGAATTACCGATAAAAAACGGGCACCTTATCTAATTGTGAGAGGGTGCTCGTTTTTTGCTATTAAACAGAAAACAATTACTTCCAACGAACTTATAAATACATTTTGATATTTCCATCGCTAATCTACTAGTTTGTATCAACGAGAGAATGTCTATTATAAAAGATATCAAAATAAAGTTGATTTAACATTCATCTACATTATATGGGAAAATAGAAAAACCACCCTAATATGAGTGGTTTCTAGTAATTATTTTTAGGTTATACATTTAAAATTAGGCTAAGTGATAGAAATAATAAACATTTAATCCCGCATTAACTGGCAGTAAGACCCCCACCTCAAAATTCAGCGGAAGCAAAGAAGTTAGGTGGGGATCGGGCTGATTAAAGTTTCACTTTATCCGTTGTTATTATTTTGGTTCTGGATAATGATTGTAGTATGAAATTCTAATAAATTCTTGGTATACATTTGTTAATTTAGCATCTCTAAGAGCATCGTTGAACTTTTGCATACGTACACTGCCTTGAGCGTAGCCTCCACCAGGAGTATAAGGATTTCTAGCTTCAAAGTCATCCATAAATACTTTTAATTTTTTATAGTCTTGAGATTGATAGAAAGCCGCGGCCTCTTCAGGAGTAACATCAAAGTAAGAGGATGATGTTGAATTATAAGAAGCTGCTTGAGCAGTAGGTGCCTCTAGCATAGTTGCAGCGCCACCGAACATAGTAAGTGCCATAGAAGATACAATAATTTTTTTAAACATAATAAAACCTCCACGTAGAATATTTGGATTAATAGTAATCCTGTAATCATTGTAGTTACATTGAAAATGATTATCAAATGCAATTTTGCATAATGTATTCTTTGAATAAGAAGTCCTCCTTATATCTAAATGGAAGGGCCGTAATAAGGAATTAATAGATTAAAAGAGGGGTACATATTATTCGGGGTAACAAGAAAATGAAATGAAAAGGCTATTTTTAGATGGAGAAAGTTAAAAGAAATGATAGTTAACAGTTGAAGTTACCATTATTGGGAATTTAATATCGTTTATTTGTGTTGAGAAATAAATAGTATATGTTGTATAAGGAGACATGAAGGAAGATTGCTTATAGATTTTGCAATACGAGAAAGGGAAACCAGAATTTTAATTTGTCTTTAAACAAGGGACAAAATTATTACTTTCGCGTAACAAAGTATGTTAAACCTCGCTCTAAGTCCTGTAATAGACTATGAAATAATCTTTTCAAAATAAAATATAGTTTGGCTAAAAATTAAAGGACATTAATTCATTGAAGCGGTAATTACTGTTTTCAGGATAGGGGTCTTTTTTTATTTAAGAAAGAGAATATATTTTCTCAACAGGACAAATGGTAATCATCTATAAGTACTACTTATAAGGATAATAGGAAAATAGAAATAAATAATAAAGGAGAATGCGAAATGACAACATTACTATCTAATAGAAATCGAGTTAAAATCAGTGAAGAAGATGTAGATGTATTAAAGGTAATGGCACATCCTGTTCGATTACAAATTGTAAATGAATTAATGCACCATAAAATGTGTAATGTTACACAGTTAACGGAAATATTAAGACTCCCGCAATCCACTGTTTCACAACATCTATCAAAATTAAGGGGAACCGTACTCCGTGCAGAAAGAAGAGGATTAGAGATGCATTATTATATTAATAATGCTAAGGCCCGCCAGATTATAGGGATTTTAGGTTTTTAGGTTCATAATACGTAAAAAGTTTCCTAATATACAATAGGGAACTTTTTTTGTTGAACAAATTGTACATATTTATAAATAGAATGGAAAGAAGTAAACTAGTAATTTAAATAGAGGGATCTTTAAAGATAATTAAATATGCCAAAATATATGATTACAAAGTGAAACTTTTGATGCCTTTTTTTATTTATTAGGTAAAAGCAATTGGGTTGATTCTCTTACAGTACAGGTTAGATAAGATAGAAGATTAATAACTTGAACAAAAGAACTACTATTTACATATTTAACATACATATTTGTTTTTTAAATCGTAGGTGTGTTTTAGAATTTGTATATAGTAAATTCGTTAAAAAACTTGATAAATAATAAAATGTGTAAATTTTTTGACTATTTAATCAAAATTGTTTAATATTTATAATTTATTGTTTTATAATGATAACCGGGTCGATCGTGAATGTTTTAGATATTGCGATATATACTCGGATTAATTTATTCTAGGGAGGTTACAAAATTGGGTAAGAGAGTCATTATAAGAGTTTTTACATTATTATCAGTACTGGCATTATTCCTTAATGTATTTTTACCTAGGGCTAGTGCAGAGGTTATGACGCATGAGAAATATTCAATGGACTGGAGTTATAGTAATAGTCTAGGTAAGTACATTCGCACTGAAATTATTAAAAATTCAAGTGGTCAAATTGCTTATTGCTTAACTCTTGGATTAAAATCACCAAATGGTGAAGATCTTCCTGAAATCGGGAAAACAGATAATGTAGTATATAGAGTCTTATTAAATGGTTTCCCACAAAAAAGTGCTGAACAGCTGGGAGTAGCTAATAAAAATGAGGCGCATTATGCAACGCAGCTTGCGGTTTGGAATGCATTAGGTCAACTTGATGTAAATGAATTAAAACATGAGAATAAAAATGTTGAAAAAGCAGTTAAGGCTATTATTAGTAATGCTAATAATAGTGAAGAGACTCAAGATGTTTTTATGAATGTGATTCCTGCTGAAAAGCAAAAAGCAGAATTAAAGGGTGAATTCTTCGAAACAAATCTATATACAGTACAAACAAATGCTAAGAGTGGTTCGTATAAGGTAGTAGCGAAAAATGCACCTAATGGAGTTAAAATTGTTAGTGAAAATGGAGAAGTGAAAGATCAGCTTTCAGTTGGAGAAAAATTCCGTATCCAAATTCCTAAAGATACAAAAACAGGTGAATTTAATCTAAGTGTTGCTGCTAACTTAACTAAAGTTCAAGCGATTGCTTACCGAGGTACGGATACTGTTCAGAATGCTACAGTACTATTAGAAAGAAATGAAGAAAAGCTTAGTAGTGATCTTGCAGTAAATTGGGAAGCAGCCGGTTCTTTAAAAATTAAAAAGGTTGGAGAAAATGGAGAAGTTTTAGCTGGCGCAGTATTTGAAGTCTTTAATGCAAATAATGGATCAGTTGGAAAAATTACGACTGGTGCTGATGGTACTGCAGAATTAAATAACCTACAAATTGGCACATATACAGTAAAAGAAATTAAAGCACCAATAGGCTATGTTTCAGGTGATAAATCACAAACTATTGAAGTTAAGACAGGTGAAACAGGAGCTGTTCAAGTAGTAAATAACAAAGTAAAAGGTAACATCAAAATTAAAAAACTTAGTGATTCAGGAATGGTTTTACCTAATGTTGAATTCACCGTCTTCACTGAAGATGGAAAAGAAGTGAAACAAGTAGTAACTAAAGAAAATGGAATTGCAAATGTTGAAGGTCTTACGTATGGAAAGTATTATTTCTTAGAGACAAAAACACCTAATGGATATATCGGAAATAAAACAAAGTATCCTTTTGAAATTAAAGAGCACAATAAAACACTTACTTTTACAGTAGAAAATACAGAAGTAAAAGGTAGTGTGAAATTACTAAAAGTAGATAATGAAGATATTAGTAAAAAATTAGAAGGTGCAGTATTCGAGCTAAAAGATGCAAGCGGAAAAGTTATTGGTGAATATAAGACAGATAAAAATGGCGAGATTAACGTTAAAGATTTAGCGTATGGAAAGTATTCATTTGTAGAAAAGGTTTCTCCAAACGGTTACGTTCTTGTTAAAGAACAAATTGTGTTCGAAATAAAGGAACATGGGAAAATTATTGAGTTATTGGCAGTTAATCATCTTATCAAAGGTAATCTTGAAATTACAAAGGTAGATGTAGCTGATGGAAATAACAAGCTTCCAAATGCAGAATTCACTATTTATAACGAAGCAGGAAAAGAAGTAGTGAAAGGAAAAACAGACGATAAAGGTATCGCTAAATTTGAAAAGTTACCATTTGGAAAATACACATATAAAGAAACTGTTGCACCAAAAGGCTATGTATTGAATGAAGAAACATTCTCTTTTGAGATCAAAGAGAATGGTCAAATCATTAAACATATTGTCAAAGATGAAAAGATTCCTTCAATAAAAACAACAGCTACTGATAAAACAGATGGCACAAAAGAAATGCACAAGTCTAAGTCTGTAACAATTCAAGATAAAGTGGAATACAAAGACCTACAAGTAGGTAAAGAGTACACTTTAAAAGGTAAATTAATGGATAAAGAAACGAATAAATCTTTAGTTGTAAATGGTAAGGAAGTAACAGCTGAAACGAAGTTTACACCAAAAGTAGCAAATGGTTCTATTACATTAGACTTTACATTTGATGCAACTGGTTTAGAAGAAAAAGAAGTAGTAGTATTCGAAGAGTTACTGAAAGATGGAAAAGTTGTTACTACACATGCTGATATCAATGATAAAGGTCAAACAGTTAAGTTCGTTAAGCCATCAGTAAAAACAACTGCTACAAACAAAGCTGATGGTGGAAAAGAGATTCATTCAAAGGATTCTATCACTATTCAAGATAAAGTAGAGTATACTAACTTAGTTGTAGGTAAAGAGTACACTTTAAAAGGTAAGCTAATGAACAAAGCTATTAACAAACCATTATTAATTGATGGTAAAGAAGTAACAGCTGAGACTAAGTTTATTGCAAAAGAAAAGAACGGTTTTGTAACATTAGACTTTACGTTCGTTGGTGCTGAACAGCAAGGAAGAGAAGTGGTAGTGTTTGAAGACTTATTACATGAAGGGCAAGTAATTGCAACTCACGCTGACATTAACGATGTAGGTCAAACAGTTCGATTTGTAGAACCTTCTATTAAAACGACAGCTACAAACAAAGCTGATGGTTCTAAAGAGTTAGACGCTTCTAAATCTGTAACAATCCAAGATAAAGTGGAATACAAAGACTTAATCGCGGGCAAAGAGTACGTTGTAAAAGGTAAACTAATGGATAAAGCAACAAGTAAACCATTATTAGTTGATGGTAAAGAAGTAACAGCAGAATCTAAGTTTACTGCGAAAGAAAAAAATGGTTCTATCACATTAGATTTCACATGTAATGCTTCTGCATTACAAGGTAAAGAAGTAGTAGTATTTGAAGAACTGTATCAAGATAATATCTTAGTAGCTATTCACGCTGAATTTGAAGATAAGGGACAAACAGTGAAATTCAAAGAGGTAAAACCGGAACAACCTAAACCAGAACAGCCGAATCCGGATAAAAATACTCCAACATCAGAGCAACCAAAAGAGCAAGTAAAAGAACAACTACAACCTAAGAAAGAAATCGGATCTAAAATTGGTTGGTTACCGCAAACAGGTACGAACCTTACAAGTTGGATCTCTATGGCTGTAGGTGCATTACTGTTAATTTTAGGTGGAGTGATTTTCTTAAAACGTAAAAATGCATAGAAATTAAAAAATAAGCACATCTGTTTTTTTACAAGATGTGCTTATTTTTATCATTTTATATTGTTAAATAATTACTTGATTTACTATTAAGGTGGTTATCTTACAAAAGTGTAAGGTTATTTCAATTGACACTCATATGTATAAGTAACTATACTGGTTACACAATGTTGATGAATATATTTAATAGTTTCTATCTATAAGTGTATGTCCGAGAATTCTTTTTGGAATAATAGTTTGATTTCAAATTTATTATCTGTTATATAGTGATATAACAGACTTAATCTATTCTTTATTCAAGGTCGTATTATTTAAAGATCAATTATAAATGATATATTTACCAACTTGTAATAACTTGATAGAGGTGTTACATTTTGAAATACAAATTAATTGCTACAGGAATTCTTGCTGGAAGTCTACTATCCTACTCATCTAGTACATTTGCCAATACTCATAAGTTCCCAGATGTTCCTGCATGGGCTGACAAATCCGTTAATTATTTAGTTGATAAACAGGTATTGAATGGCTATCCAGATGGAACTTTTGGTTCAAATGACTCATTAGACAGAGCTTCGGCTACAAAAATTATGACAAAAGTTTTAGGTATACAAATTGACTCTAATGCAAAACCATCCTTTACAGATTCCAAAAACCACTGGGCTACTCCTTATATTGCTGCTGCTGAAAAAGCCGGTATTGTTAAAGGTGAAGGTAATGGAATCTTCAATCCATCTGGAAAAGTAACTCGCGCTGCTATGGCTACGATGCTAGTAAATGCATATAAACTACAAAGCACAGCAAATCATAACGAGCAGGTTAAATTTGAAGATTTAAAAGGGCATTGGGGAGAAAAATCTGCCAATATTTTAATTGGTTTAAAAATTTCCAATGGTACCGAGAACGGTTGGCAACCAAATAGATTTATAACACGTGCTGAAGCTGCTCAACTTACTGCAAAAACAGATATGATGCAACATCGTCCAAAAAATCCATTAGAAAGCAAAACAATCATTATTGATCCCGGACATGGTGGCGAAGATCCTGGGAAATCCACAAAGGGATTATCTGAAAGTAAGATTGTACTAGACACTTCTTTACGTCTACAACAATTACTTGAAAAGCATACACCATTTACAGTTTTATTAACTCGTCAATCTGATAATAGACCAGGACATGATCAAAAAAGCTCTTTACAGGAACGTGTTAAATTTGCTAAGGAAAATCAAGGTGATATCTTTATAAGCGTTCATGCAAATGCTTTTAATGGTAATGCAAGAGGGACAGAAACATATTACTATGAATCTTCTAAATCCGAAAAAACAAATCCTCATGTGGAAGAAAGTCGTGTTTTAGCGAAAAAAATTCAAACACGTTTAGTAGAGGCACTGCAAACACGAGATAGAGGGGTTAAACATGGAGACCTTCATGTTATAAGAGAAAATGACATGCCAGCTGTGTTAACGGAACTGGCTTTTATAGATAATGGTATTGATTACAGTAAATTATCTACGGAAAATGGCAGACAGATTGCAGCAGAAGCCATTTATGAAGGGATTTTAGATTATTATGAATGGAAAGGAAATAATGTATCTGAATATAGGCTGTAATAAGTAATTGAAAATATAGTAATTCTCGAAATGAAGAATTCTATAATTTTTTTGTACTTTTTTAAACAACAATTTTAAATTTGTATTTAAAATTGTTGTTTAAATCGTTATTTTGTGTTTTAATAATGTTGATAATAGTTATCAATAATAGTGAGATAAAGATTAGTGAAACATGTGTTTTTAGTTAGTGTCATAAAAGTTAATAATTTTCTATATTGTATCGCTATGAATCTATCTCTATTTTTGTGAACTAGAAATAATATATTTATATCTTTTAAATGTTTAAGAAGGAGTGGCTGTCTGTATGAAAAAAGCAAAAGGAATAGCTAAATGCGTTGCGGTAGCGTCCGTTATTATGTCTGGATCATTTGGTTTACAAGCAACATCTGCATTTGCAGATTCTAAAGGAACTGTAGAAAATCTTCAAAATGGTGGGAAGGTCTATAATAGCTTTAAAACAACTTATGACATGAAGCAGAATATCAAAAATTCAATAAAGGTTTCTTTTATTGAGGATCCGTACGCAGATAAAAAGATTGCAATTGTTACCACTGATGGTAGTAATATAGATGCTAAATATACAATTAATAGCGGATACTATAACGCAGGTTTAAAATGGCCATCAGCTTACCATACTGAAGCAGAAATAACAAGTGGTGATAGTGCTCAATTCCATAAAGCTGCCCCCGTTAATACAATGACTTCAGCAAAGGTCACTTCTGAGGTAGGGTATACACTTGGTGGAAGTATTAAAGTTGGAGTAAATGATAAAGGGCCAAATGCCGATGCAAGTATTACAGGTAGCTTTGCTTGGAAAGAAAGTGTATCTTACGATCAAGTAGATTATAAAACGGTACTAGAGACTCACACAGATAAAAAATTAAATTGGAAAGTAGGATTCCAATCATTTAATTTCCCAGAGTGGGGAATTTATAATCGTGATTCATTCAACACTTTCTATGGTAATCAACTATTTATGAAATCACGTAGTTATAATGAAGGAACGAATAATTTTGTTTCAAAAGATACAGTACCAGCTTTAACAGGATATGGTTTTTCTCCAAACGTAGTAGCGGTTATTACTGCTGATAAAACAGAAACTACATCAGATTTAAAAGTAACAAATCGTAGAATTTCGGATCAGTACAATATCGAATGGGTAAGTTCGAAATGGTGGGGTACAAATAATAAAGATACATATAATGAGTTCTTTACAAACCACTATAAATTAGACTGGAAAAACCATCAGGTTACTCTTGATAACCAAAAAGCTCTTGAAGAACAAATGAATGGTATCAACAGTGTGAATGATAAACTTAACAAAGGAAAAGGGAAATTATCTCTTTCAATGAATGGAAATCAACTTAAAGTTACGTCTAGCAATGCTGGATATGGTATCAGTTACGAAGATAAAAATTGGGGTATCTTTGTAAATGGTGAAAAGGTCTATACTTTTAATGAAAAATCAACTGTAGGCAATATCTCTAATGATATTAACAAATTAAACATTAGAGGACCTTATATCGAGATTAAACAGATCTAGTCAGTAAATGATGGATAATTATCTCATCAAGATACGAGTTTATTTTAAATCTGTATAATGTAACGAAAGGACCAAAGTTTATTTATAAAATAGATAAACTTTGGTCCTTATTATTTTTTTGGTTGCACACGAAATTAAGATGAAATTAGATGTTTTTTGTCCATACTTTCACTCGATTAGAAAAGAGCGTAAAGTATTTGAAAGCTATTGATGCCCCGCAAGGGGATATTGTTTAAAGTAATCAGAACTTCATTGGTTGTTAAGTTACCACTTTAAATATATAATTAAATTTCATTAATAAGATACTCTATTCAAAGTCCTTATTGGGTTTTTGAAGTGAAATATATACTATTTGAGGTGTGTGAAATGGGGAAATCCCGAGAGCAGACGATGGAAAATATCTTAAAGGCTGCTAAGAAAAAATTTGGAGAGCGTGGCTACGAAGGTACGAGCATACAAGAAATTGCAAAAGAAGCGAAAGTGAATGTTGCTATGGCCTCTTACTATTTTAATGGGAAAGAAAACCTATATTATGAGGTGTTTAAGAAATATGGTCTTGCTAATGAGCTACCCAATTTTCTTGAGAAGAATCAATTTGATCCTATCAATGCCCTTAGAGAATATTTAACGGTTTTTACTACACATATAAAAGAGAACCCTGAAATTGGATCGTTGGCATATGAGGAGATTATTAAGGAAAGTGCACGATTAGAAAAGATTAAACCGTATTTCATAGGTAATTTTGAACAGTTAAAAGAAATATTACAGGAGGGTGAAAAGCAAGGGGTTTTTCATTTCTTCTCCATAAATCATACGATACATTGGATTACTTCTATTGTTTTATTTCCAAAGTTTAAAAAATTTATTGATTCTTTAGGGCCAAATGAAACGAATGATGCAAATCATGAATGGATGCCAGAAGACTTAGTGAACAGGATTGTTACTGCATTAACAGATAAACCTAACGTGTAAATTATTCAGTGTTTATGAATTCTATTATTACTATTTAAAGCCTAATTTCTCAATGTATTGTAGAGAAATTAGGCTTTTTTTAACACGTCCTTAAACTTTTTATAGTTCAAGGACTCAATTTGCTGATTATATTTTCAAGTATTCGTTTTGAGCTACATAGATATAGTTTTCGTTGCAACTGTTTGTTGAAATGTTTTATCATGCTCAACAATAACCATTGTGGGATTAAATTGTTGAATAAGCTCTTCGATTTGCATACGGGAATAGATATCTATAAAATTTAGTGGTTCATCCCATATATATATATGAGCTTTTTCACATAAGCTTTTAGCGATAAGCAGTTTTTTCTTTTGTCCACCAGAATAATGAGATATATCTTTCTCAAATTGAATTCGGTCAAAGTCCATCTTACGTAGGATGGATTTAAATAAGGTCTCATCAATCTTGTGCTGTTCAATAAAGTCTGATAGCGATCCCTTTAAATGAGAAGTATCTTGTTGGACATAGGAAATGATGAGTCCTGTACCTAAAATCACTAAACCTGTATGCTGTATCGGATGTCCTAGAATTAGTTTTAGGATACTACTTTTTCCGCTCCCATTCGTTCCATCAAGTACAATTCGGTCACCTTGCTCAACTATGAAGCAAATCGACTCATTCACAATTTGGTCATCGTACTTAACGGACACATCAACCAAAGTAACCAATTCATTTGATTTAAATTGTAATTGTTCCAATTTTAATGACTCAGTTTTCTCCACATTTTTTAGTAATTTTGACTTTTCTTCAATAGCTTTTTGTTGCCTTGATTCAAGGTTTTTTGCTCTTTTCATCATCTTGGCTGCTTTATGTCCTACAAACCCCTTATCCAACTTAGAGCCTGAATTCCTCGTTCCATTTTTTGAAGCTTCCACATCATGAGACCAACTTGCTGAACGCTTGGAAGACTGTTTTAATCTCCCTATGTCTTTTTGTAGACGCTCATTTGTAGCCTCTTCGTGCTCTTGTTGTCTATCAAAATTTAACTTCCAAGAAGAATAGTTACCACTTTGAACTTCAATATTTGCTCTATTTATAGATAGGATATGGTCAACGCACCCATCTAAAAAGATTCTGTCATGTGAAATTAAAATAAATCCTTTTTTCTTCCTTAGATAATCAGAGACTATCTTTCGTGCATCAGTATCTAAGTGATTTGTTGGTTCATCAATTAATAGGAATTGACCCTCATTTAAAAACAGTGCAGCAAGCAACACCTTTGTTTGTTCCCCATTTGATAATGTTTTAAATGGTCTGTACATGACCTCAGCATCAACATTTAAATAGGATATCTCACGCAGAAATTCCCAATCTTCTGCTTGGGGACAAATTTCTTCAAGGATTTCATGAGTGAATTTGTTCTTATCTGCAACAGGGTAGGGGAAGTAATTGAATTCTACCGAAGCAAGGATTTTCCCACTATACTCATAATTTCTTAATAATAAATTAAAGAATGTCGTTTTACCTCGGCCATTTCTACCGATAAATCCCAGTTTCCAATCCGTATCTATTTGGAAGTTAACATTCTCAAAAATATTATCAAAGCTACCTGGGTATGAAAAAGTTAAATCTTGGACTTTTATCATTGACATAATAATTCCTCCTTTATATATCGAAACGTTTCATATAAAGTCGGAACATCCATCCGTTTTTTATTGCTCTATATAAGTTTGATGGATATTAACGACTTATATAGAGCATTACATGTGTAACAATAGTGTCTGAAGTACTCATTTTTCTCGCTCCTTTATTTGTTAGGTACATGTAACAATTAATAAGTTCCAACTAACATAAACGGGAATAAAAAAATCCCCCAATTGTAATCGGAAGGATTAGTCTTTCGTCTATACTTAATAAGTACTTATTAATCATTTGAATCATGACAAATAAAGTATGAACTGAATTTTAAAAATGGATAGACTAACCCTATATTTTGTAGTTTGAAGTTATAAAATTCAACTTAAAATATAAATTAGTTAATCATTATTCATCCATCATTCCTTTCATAATTCTGCTTTTAGAGTAACATTCTTTTTAGGGAGATGCAATATCAGCTTCACCTTCACCTTCACCTTCACCTTCACCTAATCCTAGATTATTAATAATTCTTTGAGTTCGGAGGGAATATGAAATTGACATCAATTTAAGTTGTAACTATAATAGTTACAGGTAGTTTCGAAAACTAATTCGAATTTCTATGTTAAAGATAGTATATTTTCATTCCTTTTTAAGTGTGACAGTTAGCAACTAACTATAATTCAATAGAGGATTAGATTTTATCTCATATTTAAAGAGTAGATAAGTTGTACAATCCAAATTTACGATGCACAAATACTTGAAAAACTACATTTTTTAACTGATCCTTTATGGAATCCTCAGTATTGAAAATTGTAAACATCTAAAAAAAGTTAATAAGACTGTTGTGTGTAGAAAGAAATCTTTTAAAAAGGTCATAATATGGATAATAGGTAGCACACATTTTAATTAGTAGGAGTTGTGCCACTATCAAGACATTTCTTAATAAAAGTATAGAAAAAACTCAAGAAGGTGAGTCCATTGCGTAAACATGCATATGTGCAATTTTATGTATTGATATTGGCTTTAATAGCTTATATAAGCTTTTGCTGTATATTTTTATTTGTTCTTCCAAATCATTATTTCGTATCAGATTTTAATATCCGGCTATCATCTTTAGTTGTTGAAACTACTGTATTTATCTCATTACTGTATTCTATATTATCCAGAAAAATTAAGTTAGGAGTATTCTGGATTTGCATAATTATTGCGATAGGGTGTTTCCTGATAGGAAATTTCATATCTGCTTTTCAAGTACTTAATGTAGAATTACCAATACAAAATTTTAATATCTCTGATGTATTTTTGTTGTTTTTCTTATTTTTCTTTCTCTTTTCGTTTTTTTATAAAATTATGATGGAATGTAATAAATGGGAGAAAGCGTATTTACTTTGTGATTTATGCATTGTTGTTACTGCTATTTTTACATTAGAGTGGTACTTATTTAATAAACCTTCTGCAAATATCTTATTCTTTTCAATTGGAGATGTTTTTCTTTCATTTATTTTTCCGATTATAGATTTATTGCTTCTATTACTTGGAGTTACACTAATCTTTCGACCTGCTATTTTCAATGCAAAAAGTAAATTGTTTATTTTTATCCTAGTATTAACTGGATTGGCTATTACGGACTACTTATATTTTTACTTACAAGATGATTTGTCAGATCGTTCAGTTATATTATTAAGGTGTTTGTATAGAGTTTTCCTATTATTTATCGCTATTGCTGCTACAATCCCAAAGAATACTTCTTCTAAAAGAAATTATTTCATTGTCAATCCAACATTTGGAAGGAAGCTTCTTGTCATATTTCCTTATCTTGCAGTTGCAGTCTTAATTGGCTTTACTTTGAAAGAACAAACTTCTTCAGCTACATTGATTACGGGAAATTGTATTGCTTTTGTATTTGTACTGATTCGTCATACAATTGTACGAATGCAAAACAGAGATTTAACCGAGACCTTAAAAGTGTTTAATAATCAATTAGAACAAACAGTATCTCAAAGAACAAGGGATTTAATAAACAAATCTAATGATTTGGTAAAAAATCAAGAGAGATTTAAGTCTTTATATGAGTATCATCCAGATCCTATTTTAACGATTGATTCAAATGGTATCGTATTAAATATAAACCAGGCTGGAAGTATGTTATTAGGAAAAGAAAGTGCTGCATTAATAGGGAAAGAGTGCTTCTCTATTTTTTTAGATGAAGATAAATCTGAATTGGAATCGGCTATAAAGAAAGGGAAACGATGTAGTTCATCTTCGTTACAGTTACGTGTGAAAAATAACAATGAGAAGGATATCCTCTTTTGGTATGTCACTATAGTTCCTATTATGATAGAAGGACAAACCTTTGGGAGTTATGTAATGGTAAAAGACATAACGAGGATGAAACAACAACAGGATGAGATAAATTATCTTGCATTCCATGATACGGTGACGGAGATTGGAAATCGTATATTCTTCCAACAAGAATTAGATAGATCCATTAAGCGTGCACAAAAAACACAGGATAAGTTCGGGCTCCTGTATATTGATTTAAATCGCTTTAAGACCATTAATGATACATTGGGTCATTCAATTGGTGACAGAGTTTTAAAAGAAGTTGCCAAACGTTTTAGGACATGTCTGTCACCGACTATTCCTCTAGCAAGAATAGGTGGAGATGAGTTTGCAATCATTGTCCATAACCAAACAGAGCAACAGCTATTGGATTTGTGTAAAACTCTATTTCGTATAACTGAAGAACCATTTGTAGTAAATCAGCATAGTTTTTACTTATCTCTTAGTATAGGAATAGCGGTGTATCCATTTGGAGGAATAAATACTACTGCACTTTTACAACACGCTGATATCGCTATGTATAGCGCAAAGGAAAAAGGTAACAATGCTGTTTGTATGTATGACGAGACATTATCTCAAAAAGTAACTCGTCGATTACGATTAGAACAGGATTTACCAAATGCAATTGAAAATAATGAGTTGTTTTTATTGTATCAACCACAAATTGATAGTAAGGCAGGTAAGGTTATTGGTGCAGAGGCTTTAATACGATGGCAACATCCAGAGCTTGGGCTGATTTCTCCTTTTGAGTTTATACCTATCGCAGAAGAAACGTCGCAGATTATTTCAATTGGGAAGTGGACGTTACAGAAAGCGTGTCGACAACTGAAAGAATGGCATTCTGCGGGCTTTTCAAATCTAAAGATGGGGATAAATTTATCAGCTATAGAGTTTGAACAGAAAGATTTTGTTCAAACAATGATATCTACCATAGAAGAGATAGGAGTACCTGCTAATTCGATTGATTTGGAATTAACAGAGCGAATAGCAATGGTAGATGAAAAAGAAACCTTATCGAAGTTAAAAGTATTAAAATCATATGGTGTACATTTATCAATTGACGATTTTGGTACAGGTTATTCTTCACTAGCGTATTTGCCTCTTTATCCAATTGATACTTTGAAAATTCCAAGAGAATTTGTTAATAGGATCGGAACTTCTACTGATGGAGATGAAATTATACAAACCATTATTTCACTTGCTCATACCTTAAACATGAAAGTGATAGCAGAAGGGGTAGAAACGAAGGAACAATTAACAGTGTTACAACGTAATGCATGTTATCTAATTCAGGGCTATTACTACAGTAAACCTGTAAATGAAGATGAATTCATCGGTTTTTTAATTGCAGTGCAAATGAATAAGTGAAAAATTGATATATGTATGAAGTAAAGTGAAAAGACGTTCTATCCATTTGGAGTAGAACGTCTATTTTATGTTTATTTTCAGTAGTTATGCAGTTATGTTTCAGCCTTTGAGAGTAAAATAAGTATCTATATTCCTTGTGTTAGGGATAATTTTAAAAAAAAATTATTTATAGCTATTATATTTTATTGGTGGGTATTGCTCTCGGTTAATATCTCTAACGTCTTGTTTATAAAAATATGACGTCCATGTTTTATAGGTCTTTTTATTAATTCATTTGTCGTCCCTTGTTGTGTTCTTTTGTACTGGTGTTTATATAACTGATTTTTTAATATTTATATTAAATCTAACCAATCTATTTTTTTGGGTGGGGGAATTGCCATATTCCTGTAACAAAACAAAGGTATGTTATGTGTGTAAAATATAAAGAGAAAGAAGGAAAAGTCGTGAAAAAAATTTTGCCGATTGTTGCGTTATTAGGCATGATCAGTTTTGGAGTACAGGAAATGAATGTAAGAGCTGATACCTATCATAAGAGCGATTCAAAAATTAGTTTTTTGGATTCGAAAAGAAAGGGTACTAATTTCATGAATAGTACGTCATTACCTGAAAACTATAAAAGTGCAAAAGAAGCTAATATTGAATATGTTCGTTTAGCACCTGATAAATGGGCGAAAGATAAAGATTTTCTATTTGAAGATAAACCAGATACTTCTGGAAAGGATTTTCTGATAGGTAATGCAGATAACTATCAGGGATTAGTAAAGGAAGATCTAGAAAAATTAAAGGCGGATTTAGATGCCGCACAATCACAAGGAATGAAAGTTGTTCTTACAATGTTATCCTTACCTGGTGATCGATGGCGCCAATTTAATAATAATAAGAATGACGACAGAATATGGGAAGAAGAAAAGTACCAAGAACAAGCAAGTCAATTTTGGAAGGACCTCGCTCTAGAACTAAAAGATCACCCCGCGGTGGTTGGTTATAATATTATAAATGAACCACATCCAGAAACAGCTAAAAATAATAGATATAATGATTTTTGGACGGAAGATTACGAGAAATGGTATGCAAAAGTAGAGGGAACGACAGCAGATTTAAACAGATTTTATCAAAAAGTAATCAATTCCATTCGTGAAGTAGACCAAGAAACACCGGTTATTTTAGATTCAGGTTTATACGCTACTCCATGGGCCTTTAAATACTTAAAGCCAGTAAAGGATAAAAAAACGCTTTACGCATTTCATATGTATGAACCATATGAATTAACGAGTCAAGGTGAAAAGAAAAATAAAGAATATCAATATCCAGGATTAGTAAAAGTAGGAGACTTAGAGAAACCTGTAATGTGGAATAAGCAGGGATTAGAGAAGTTTTTGAAGCCAATCCAACAATGGTCTAAGAAAAATCATGTACCATCTAATCGAATTATCGCAGAGGAGTTTGGAATTAACCGTACTGTTCCAGGTGCTACCCAATACATGCAAGATCTTATTTCTATCTTTAACCAAAAAGGATGGCATAAATCATTCTATGCATTCCGTGAAGACACATGGACAGGGATGAATTATGAATTGGGAACAGAAAAAATAAAATGGGATGAAGAGGGTAAACCGATGCGTCAAGATAATTCACTCTGGGATGTAATAAAAAAAGATTTACAAACGCGTAAATAGTTTAGAATATTAGGCCAAAGGACTAAATGTAAGCATCTAATTCAAATAGAATTAGATGCTTTTTATTTCGAAAAAAGGTGGAGTTGAATTAAAGATTCCATCTTTTCTTTTGCATAAAGAGTACCAATCAGGTTTATTTACAATGAAAAATAAGATTTTTAGAGAATAGCTTAGAAAAAATTGTGGAGGTTCAAACAAATGTGGTCACAATTGTTTAAATCTTTAAAGTGAAAAATTTTTATGAATTTTTCGTGAGATCAAAACCCTTAAATGTTGTAATTTATTTACTTATTTCTCCAATTGGATATATTTCTCTAATTGGATGGAAGTTTAGAATACAGAATTAAAACATAAAAGGCTGTTATCGATGAGTTTATCGTAAAGTTGTTATTTAATGTGTCATCAAATAACATGTATATACAATAATACATAAAGAAAAGGAGATATTTATGAAAAAATATAGAGTAATAGACACAGCTTAAATAGTATGAATAGTTTAGATTGTAAAAACATGAAGAAGAAAACAAAAAAACTTAAGAGTACTAAGGGAAAATGAGGGAGATAATATGGGGAATAATTCAAAACATAAAACTAGAAAAATACTTGCGGCTACTGCTACAGTAACTATGCTTGCGACTGGAATGATTTCTTCATCGGATGTCTTTGCGGAGCAAAAGGAGCAGCAAAAAAAATTATCGACATCACTGCAAAATGAAAAGTCAGTTAAATCAGAAAATATGGCGTTTGCAGTCCCAGGAAAAGGGGATGTTGAGGTACTGAAACAACAGGAAAGAAAAAGTATGGCATTTAGTCCATATGAACCAACTGGTTTATATGCAAAGCCAAATGAACAAATAACGATTAATGTAGAAGGTAACCAAGATATTCAGGTATATATTGGAACGTATTCGTATGATGCTTCTTGGAGAGAAGATTCTAAGATAAAATCATTTACATTAAAACCTGGTATAAACACAATCCAATCTCCAAATGGGGGGATGATTTATTTTTATAATAAACAACAAGGTGGTACCATTCGAACAACAATCACAACAGGTGGAACGACTACGCCTTTCTTTGAACTAGGAAAGCATACGAAACAAGATTTAATAAACATGCTGGACCAATATCCTAATGCACATGCAGTGGAGTTAAAAGGAGAACGTGTATTAATTACGGCCAGCCCTGCACGTGTTAAGAAATATTTGTTGGGTTCTAATACAGATCCTGTACAACTATTGAAAAAGATGGATGAAGCTACTCGAATTCAAGACAAAGTAGCTGGATTATCCGAAGAACAAGTAGATAAACATTATATTCATTACGTAGAAGAAAATCATTCTCCCGATTATTATATGTATGCAACTTCTTATCGAACTGCATATGTAGGAGATGCAATCCAATACGTGTTAGATATTAATAAATTTATAACAGATGGCTGGGGTCCTTGGCATGAGACAGGACATTTGAGACAACAATCACCTTGGAAGTTTTATAATATGACAGAAGTACAAAATAATATATACAGCCTTTCTGTAGAAAAAGCATTTAATCAACCATCCAACTTAGAGAAAAGTGGAATTTATCCAAAAGCATTTCAATATCTAGAACAAGCGAATAAAAATTATGACGAAATTAGTGATGTTTTTGTAAAACTTGTTATGCTTTGGCAACTACAGTTAGCGTATGGAGAGAATTTCTATCCTAAATTGCATCAATTGTATAGAGACATGCCTTCAGGTGAACTTCCACAAACTGATGAAAATAAAAAACAATTATTTATGATTTCAGCATCAAAAGTAGCCAAACAAAATTTGATTCCTTTCTTTGAGAAGTGGGGATTACGTCCAAATAACGATACCATTCAAAAAGTAGCTGCATTAGGATATCCAATTTTAACAGCAGAGATTTGGAAGGGGACGGATTCTAATCCAATTAAACCAGATATGCCTAATGTAAATAATATTTTAGAAGGAAACCAGTTTGCATGGTCGCTGAAAGGGATTGGAGATTTTGAATTCGCAAAAGTAAATTTAAATAAATCAACAGAAGAAATGCAAATTGATCTAAAAGTAGGTGTACCACATAACTACTTTGATAGTACATATGCAAGTATTAAAGTGCAAAACACATCAGGTAAAGTAGTATATAACAAGGAGTTTTATGGGAATAAACAGCAAAATGCCGGAACACAAAAAGTTTCAGTAAAGACCGGCGATTTTATTGAGCTTACACATTTAGAAGGCGGAGAGAGGGCAACATTAATAAATTTAGATAATAATAAACGTGAAAGCCTTGATAAAAAAGTAATGTATGAAGTTACAAAGGATGGCCTGAAAAAAGTAAATCAAATTGTTAATCCGAAACCAGATACAGAAGCTCCCACACAGCCACAAGGATTATATGCAAGCAACCTTACTTCTAACAGTGTAGAGCTAAAATGGAATCCTTCTACAGATAATATAGGTGTAAAAGAATATCAAGTATTACGTGATGGACAATTGATTCAAACCGTACAAGGAACGACATTTATTGATCAAAACTTAACAGCTAATAAGGAATATAAATATGCAGTGAAGGCTGTAGATGCAGCTGGAAATACATCGATTCAAAGTGAAATTCTTCCGGTAAAAACCAAAGATCAAAATGTATCTTATGAAAAATGGGATCCAAAGAAGGCATATACAAAGGGCGATAAAGTAGAACATCAAGGGACAGTGTATGAAGCGGTTCAAAATCATCAAGGAAATGGTGACCTGAATTGGATATTTGCGTTATCTTTATGGAAACCACTTACAATCAAATAACATGTAAGAATCAGATGTGAAGATAGAACAACATAAAATTTGGGCAGTATTTTAAAGATTTACTGAATGTTGCTTGAATTTTGATAGATTTCTCTACTAAGTTATTATTCAATAATAAAAATTAGAAAAGGATGTAGATTAGTGATTAGTCAGAAAACGAAGAAAAGATTTAATGAAGTTATTATAATGACCGCAGCATGTAGCATGTTTTCTATGTTTGGAACGTCTATTTTGCACACTAAAGCTGCAACACATTCAGCTGCTCCAGCAGTTTATGTGAGTCCCCAAAATATACCTGCCTCAGATATTATTAGTATAGACTGGTCACCAGTTCAGACACCACCTTATACGTACTGGGCTGTACACAACTGGAATGCAGGTGGTGAAGCTGGAGGATATGCTGGTTTTCAACAACAAAGTGGGTTTGATGAAAATGGAAAACGTACTTTACATTTTGCCTTATGGGATCCAATTTCCTCTAAAGAAGCAATAAAGGCCGAATACTTATCTCCGAATTCGCAAGCTGGACCCTTTGGAGGAGAAGGAACAGGAATGAAGGTTCAAACAACTTATGGTTGGAAAGACTACAATTGGTACACAATGACAATGCGTTCATGGCAAGAAAATGGTCATACTAAATTTGGACAATGGATGAAAGATGTAATAAAGAATAAATGGCATCAAATTGCAATTATGGACTTTCCGGTTGCTAATGTTGCATTTAATCATGGATTAGGAATGTTTCAAGAAGACTGGGCTGATAGTGGACAGAATGTTCGAGAAGCGCGCCTGAAAAATGGTTATAGCCGAAAATTAGTTGATAAACAATGGAGTTCTTGGAATAATCAAAGTATTTCTGGAACGCAGGATAATACTTATCAATATGATGGAGGATCTACTTCAGAATATGTATGGGTCAAAGCAGGAGGTAATACGCAGTCTACTATTGGGTCAGGAAAAATATTCACGCTAAATCAACCTACTCAACCTGAAATAGGAAAACTAGATTTTGATATCCAATCTATATATTATGAAAATGAAAAATTAAATGTATCTTGGAAACTAAAAGAAAATAGTACACCTCAATTTAAGGGGAAAATTGAAATTTATAACAATGAAAATATAACGGGCCAACCTATTAACGTAATTGATGGTATTAAATCTTATCAAAATGGAATCAGTCAATCTATATCATTACCAACAAATGCTTATGCAAAAATTGTATTAACGGATATATTTGATCAAACTGTTGAGAAAAAGGTACAAATCAAAAATGAGTCTCCAAACATTTTTGAAGGTAATGAATTTGTATGGTCGCTGAAAGGGATTGGAGATTTTGAATTTGCGAAAGTAAATTTAAATAAATCAACAGAAGAAATGCAAATTGATCTAAAAGCAGGTGTACCACATGACTACTTTGATAGTACATATGCAAGTATTAAAGTGCAAAACACATCAGGTAAAGTGGTCTATAACAAAGAGATTTATGGAAACAAACAGCAAAATGCTGAATCGCAAAAAGTTCCAGTCAAAGTAGGCGATTATATAGAGTTAATACATCTAGAAGGTGTACATAGAGCTACTCTTACAAATGTAGATAATAGTAAACAAGAGAGCTTTGGAAAAAAAGCCATATACGAAGTTACAAAGGAAGGCCTGAAGAAAGTAGAAAAAATGCCAGAAGCAACAATTTTAGAAGGAAACAAGTTTGCCTGGTCATTAAAAGGATATAGTGATAGAGAAATTGCAAAAGTAGATTATGATAAAACGATAGAAGAGATGAAGGTAAAACTAGAAGCAGGTGTACCACATTCCTATTTTGCTAGTACGTATGCGAGTATTAAGGTCCAGAATCCTTCTGGTAACGTTCTGTATAATAAGGAAATCGTGGGAAATAAACAACAAAATGCTGAAAGCCAAGCTGTGCCCGTCAAGGTAGGGGATTACATTGAATTTACCCATATAGAAGGAGAAGCAACAAAGGAAAAAACGCGAGCAACTTTAATTAACCTTGAAAATAACAAAAATGAAACCATTGGAAAAACAGCAAGATATCAAGTTACAAAAGAAGGCTTGAAGAAAGTAGAAAAAATGCCAGAAACAACGGTTTTAGATGGAAATCATTTTGGGTGGTCTTTAAAAGGATATAGTGATAGAGAAATCGCAAAAGTTGATTATAATAGGACAACAGAGAAAATGCAGGTGAATTTAGAAGCAGGCGTACCACATTCTTACTTTAATAATACGTATGCAAGTATTACAGTAAAGAATTCAACCGGTAGTGTTGTGTATAATAAGGAAATAGTGGGAAACAGACAACAAACTGCTGAAATCCAAACGGTGCCCGTAAAAGTGGGAGATTACATTGAGTTTACCCATATAGAAGGGGAAGCAGTAAAGGAAAAGACACGCGCTACACTTATTAACCTTGAGAATAATAAACAAGAATATATAGGAAAAAAAAGAACCTATCAAGTTAATTCAACGGGATTAAACAAAATAGATTAACATGAAGAACATTCTAATTATTAGTTAGATGCAAATAGTCGTTCATTATGAACGGCTATTTGGCTTTTATTTAAAGAAAAGTGAAATGAAAATACTCTCTCTTTTGTATATACTCTCCTTGCCATCAACTGCTACATTTGTTTATCAGGGGGAAAAAATTTTAAAAATGTGCTTGAGAATTGATAAATGTTTAAGTGCTATAGATTTGAGAAAAAAGAAACAGAATAGTAAGGTATTTATTGATAAATTCTCTCTCGTGTTACAATATTTTACATATTTGGTATGATGTATATGAGTTTTATGTATATTAAGGGAGGAATGGGAATGAAGAGGTTCATAACATGTGCAAGTGATAATACAATTTCAAAAAAGTTAGTTTTAATGATGTTGCCGATGGTTTTAATGATATTGATGATTACACCATCAAATGATGTATCGGCGGCCAATCTATCAAAAGCAGGTTCACTAAAAGGCGTGAATTTATTTAATGGAAGTTGGACAGTTGCTATACAGGCAGCAAATTTACAATATGTTTCTGCTGAGCCTTTGGGAAATGTAATAGCAAATCGTAATGCAGTTAATGAATGGGAGAAATTTGAATTAATTCCGACTGGGGAATTATATACGTACGCTTTAAAAGCTAAAAGTAATGGGAAGTATGTTTCGTTTGAGCCAAATGGTAGAGTAGTAGCGGATCGTACATCAATTGGGGCATGGGAAAAATTTATCTTATATAATGGTGGGGATAATAGGATATATGTATTACAAGCACTAAGTAATGGTAGATATATATCAGCAAATGGTGGTAGAGAATTAACAGCTACTAGTTATGTAGCTGGAAGCTGGGAAAGATTTGTTATTGTATACTTCTAAACTTTGAAGTGTTATATATCTAAATAATAATGGCGTGTTTAGTTTGTATAAATGCCTAATACAAGAAAGTGTTAAGTATTTAATACAAGTGTATATTAACGTGTAAAAGGGCTGCAAGTAATTAGCAGTCCTTTTTGCATGTTAAATAAGGACTTACTGAGGTTATAATGAAAAGAAAAAGAACCCTATAGGGTTCTTTTTCAAGGCATATTAACAGTAAGGAGAATCATGAAATGCTACTTCAAATCTTTATTAGGGGAAAGATTTTGAATAAGCTTAACACACATCTATTTTTACATAAATGTAATATATGGTAAATTGATAATGTTTATACTTACTATTACTAATATTCAATTAAGATAGTTAACGCTGTGTATATAGTGTTAACTGACGTTTAGTACAGTATACATTTAGAAATTTAATATTAGATTTCATTTGTTAAAAAAGCTAATAGATATATTATTTCAAATTCTAACTAACATTTAAACGATTTTAATTGAAATTGGTTATGTATTAAATCTTTTAATCCAATAAAAGTAAATAAAATAAACAAAGACCCTGTAAAAATACAGGGTTAAGGGAACGCATAGTTTCTTAGAATTATAATAGCATATATTCTTTGTATAGCTACATGAGGATTTTGACAGAATTAAGAACAAGATAGAAAATCTGTAAGAAGGCAAATATAGTGCTGGAAAAGTGATTTGAAATTAAATTATAGGTATATTGAAATAGATGAAAACTCTTGAATACCTTGATTAAATTGCTTCTAAATATGAGGTTTAGATTAGAGGGAAAATTGGATCTTACCGAAAAGGAAAATATTTTTTAGATTAAAAGAAGAAAAGACACCTTTTGGGTGTCTTTTCTTTAGGTAAACAGTTCACATATTGCTGAATTAGATACGAAACCATAATTCGACTACGAAGTAAATCTTAACATAATCTGAACTGGAAAAATATGTAATATTACATTTTTAGTTTTTAATTGTTTTATTGAATAATAGAACAGCAACGTAAATAAAAAGGGCATGCAGTCGTATCTGCCGCCTCTTTTAGGAGGAATTCAAGGCACCAATAGGACACGTATTGGTAAACAGGTTTAAAAATAGTATATGTGAAAAGAAAAAGTTCTATACCAAAAGTAGACAGGACCTTATCTTTTTTACATTTTCAAAAATGAAATTCTGTCCTTTTTGAAATCAGTACAGTACACACTTGATTTGTAATGAAATTAGAAAAAGTATACATGAAAATGGCAGACAACTATTTTGTTGCCTGCCGGTGCCAGTGGGTTGAATGAGTTAGTCAATTCAATAAATTGTGCTATCCCATTACCAGAGGAGTGAAGCCGCTAGTTCAAACGGCTTAGACATAGTTTGCCTAATAAAGAAAAAATTATGAGTAAAGATTTTGTTTGCTCTATATGAAAAGATAAATAGATATTCATCAGACAAGGATAATTTAGCATACCTTGAATAGGGTGTAGAAGCGAATTAAAGAAAAGGATATTTATTTAGGAAGGGACTGACTCAGGAGTGGGACTTTCGGACAGGATTTGGGGAGCGGTGGTTGCCTTTGGCATTGCGACTAATATCGTTGCTTGTATAATGGCATTATACATTCAAAAATATGAGCTAATGATAAATCATCTTACAAATATTTCCATTTTAATAATTATCTCATTAACGTTTATTAAAATGAAAATTAACAAATGGGTGGCTTTAGGATTTACATTGGTTGTAATAGAGAAAGGTATTAAGGCGGGATATGACTTCTACACACATAATTATTATGGTGTCAGTTGGAGTTTGGCTATTATTGTCTATTGCATATACGAGATGGAAAAGTATCATATTGAAATAAATGAATAGCCGCAACAATAAGCTGTTAGTAGGCGAAATTCTTTTTAAATATACAATAATGATGGGGAATTTACTTTACTTTTGTGTATGTAAATAAAATACGAATCTGTAATGAAAAAATAAAACTTAAAAAATTTATGATGTAATGAAATCTAAATCACAGAAAATGTAAAGAAAAGAGGAAAAGGTTATGGGGAAATATAATCAAGTTTTTGGGAAAACAGATCGTATTATTTTGAGAAGATTTAGTATTGATGACACTAATTACTTTCATTTTTATCGTTCTAATCCAGCAGTGGCTAAATTTCAGTCATGGGAAAACTATCAATATCATGAAGCAAAAACGTTTGTAAATGAACAAATTAAAAATAATCCTAATCAACCAGGTACTTGGTTCCAATTCGCAATTGCTTTGGCTGAAAATAACAAAATAATTGGGGATTGTGCGCTTCACACACTTTTAAGTGATTCTCGTATCGTAGAAATTGGATTTACTCTTTCTCCAGAATATCAGGGAAATGGATATGCGACTGAAGCTGTTTGTGCTTTATTGAATTACATATTTCATTCATTACGGAAACATAAAGTGATTGCCTTTTCGGATGTTCGAAATAACAAGTCTATTTCTGTGCTAGAACGTGTGGATATGAGGAGAGAGGGGCATTTATTACAGAATTATATGCTAAAAGGGCAATGGATTGATGAATATCAATATTCATTATTAAGGTCTGAATGGAAGGACGTTAGATAATAATCAAATTCAAAAACAAAGTAAGATGGGTGTAAGTTTAAATACTTATAAAAAAGACACTACAAGAGTGTCTTTTTTTTGAAAATACTCTATAATTAACTTTGGGGAAGGTAATGTTAGAGTATTCGTTTAGCATTATCTTTATATTGGATAAACCATGAAATCGAAAGATTTTGTGGTTTATTTTTTGAACAATAGATATTACAGTATTGGCAGTGAGCTATTGATCATTATAAGCATTGGGAGAGAAGGGATTAAAAGTCTAACATCGAATAACGGTTCCGGAATATAGCGTTGCGAAGTGATCTCCCATATCCCAAACGGTACTAGCCTGTATATAGCCCTTAAAGCCATCTGAAGAATAATAAATTTCTTTTGGTATACTTTCTTTAGATTGGAAATGTGCTTTAGAGTACTTTACATAATGGTTTTTAATAACTTTTGATTCAGGAACAATAGTGTTTTTTTGTTCCAATACTTGTCTAGCACTAGAAGGGGGGATGAATTTGACAGTGTCTTGGTAATTAGGATCTAAGGTGTCAGCTTGTACACTGTGTGACGAAACAAAGACGCATAAACTACTTCCTACGATTAATGTTGCAAATGCTAACTTTGAGAATTTTGTTAATCTACTCATTTTATAATCTCCTTTTCATAATTTTGTAAGGTACCTCCTTACACCTCACAGTCTATATCCACTACAAAAGGGTGTACATACATATTGATAGACAAATTTCTACAAAATACCTCATATTTTGGCTTTTATGTATAATAATCCAATGTCTAATAATCTATCAAAAGTAAAAAGGTAGGTCTTATATAAAAGAAAATGAATAATTTATGCAGAGTTTGTATATGGAATTATTGTTTAAATATTCTAAAATGAGTTGATAAAGATGTTGGTATGTTTTTGGGAAAACAAATGATTCCTTAGGTGAAATTTGGAAAGAAGATTCTCTGTTAGAGTTTTTTATAAGGCAATTCATTTTCGTAGATTCAAAATGTAAAAATAACTAAAGAATTAAGTACAAGCACACATTTTAAATAAAAGCTTTGTTAAAGGTAAATGTTGATATTTGAAACCAATCCGAAATCTTAGTATAATTTCATGAGAACTAATGTTCTGTATGTATTAAGGTTGAGCAAAGCGTTCGGTAATCTATTGAAACATATTCGTGATTTGTCACACAGAGAGCAAGTGTTTCAATGGGTAAAACGCTATGTTGAGCCATTTTTCTCTGTCGGTGGTCGCCTAATCAATGAAATGACTGATGCTTATGATAGTTTAGGTCTAACAACATTCAGTGTATAAACGAATGAATTAAGAAAAGGGTGAAATATTGGATAACTCGAAATGGATGCCTTTAAGTAATGTTGATGATCATGAGGAAATTTGGGCAGGAGCAAGAGTTAGGTTGTACAATGTTGGTATGAATAGAGAAGACAAAGAAAATGATTTCTATGAATATATTATTTCTTATATCTACGACAACAATAACTACTTACAACTAACTAATTTAACAACAGGAAAAGCAGGTTATATTATTTGTGTCATTGAAAAAGAATTACCAAATAATTATGCTTTGGGCAAAACATTAAAGCAAAGAATAGGCTTAGAAAATACCTATTTTAGATTTGAATGTGAATAATCAACAAATAAGGGAAGCGCCAACTCTAAGGTGTCTTCCCTTATTTAATACTTTTTATCAATAATCAATAGTAACAGAGTCTAAATAAAAAGGTGAGAAGAATGAATAACATTCTTCTCACTTTCAGCAATTAGGGTGGCATATTCATCAATATGCATTAGGGTGGAATTTTGGATGAAAAATCCACATGCATAGTATAACAAACTACATAAGGTAGAATATATGTAATATTGCATATAGGGAAAGATTCTTCTAGAGAAATAAAATACAGTTTATACTGAATTATTTATTTATTATAAAGTAATAATATATTATCGGATTTTATATCTACAACTTATGTATACGTGTTACAATGAATTTCTCCAATTTATTTTATTCTTTTATATAGAATTTATAGTTTAGTTATCCCTTACAACAAAATCGGCCGTAGAAAATGATTCATGAATAGTGTGATGCACTTAGAATGGTTCAAAGGCTGTTAAACATAATCATACAAAGAATAAATTTACGTAGTTATTTTTTAGAGAATTTATTATGGTAAAGACTTCATCCGATTTGAATAGTGCTAAATTAAAATTTTTATCCAATCAAGGTCAAATAATATCTGTTAAATGAAGGTTATGTTTCATCTATTTTATTGGGAACAATTCGTAGTTTTAGAATTGCTGAATATGGAAAGATAACATATTCGAAAGGAGGATAGATAAAACGCTGCCTGTGAAATTTAAATCGCAAAATAAGGAAGTGCAGATAATAGGATTTAATAGGGGTTTCATTTCGAATGGTACTGTAAATATATGTAGAAAAAATAAAGGAGAAAAATTTAAATAAACTATATCAGTAGTAAAAGTGAAAGGGAGAAGTATCTAGTGTTTAATATAAAAGAAAGTTTGGGACAAATAAAGCTTAAAACGAAGTTGTCTATGGCATTTATTGCAATATTAATTATACCAAGTCTAATCGTAGGAATATCATCTTATAATAAAGCAAAAACAGATCTTAATGAAACAATTTTACAATCAGCACAAGATAATATAAGTATTTTAGATAAGATTGTTGATGATGAATTAGAAAATAAGCAAACAGATGTCACTCATTTTGCAAAGGTACTCACACAAGGTGATTATAACTCTGAACAATCGCAAAATGTACAGAGTAAATTTGATCAATATATACAGTTACATCCAGAGATAGAAACGATTTATACGGCATCCAGTAACAATCAATTTATTCATGCACCTGTTGGAAAAATACCAGAAGGGTTTAATCCGTTAGAAAGCAGTTGGTATAAGGATGCAGTAAAAGCAAATGGAGAGATTATTGTTTCATCTCCATATAAATCAAAGTCTACAGGAAATATGGTAATAGCAATTGCAAAGCAAAATGCAGATAAAAGTGGTGTCATTGGCGTAGATTTGAATATTAAAGATATCGTAAAAACATCCAAAATGATTAAAATTGGAAAGCAAGGGTTTGTATCTATAGTCAGTCAAGATAAAACAATAGTTGTTCATCCATCACTAAAGCCAGGAGAGAAATTAGATAAAACTTTAGCGGATGAACTGTACAAGAAAGAAGATGACGTAATTACTTATAGCCTTAACGGGGAAGATCGAAACATAAGCTTTAAGACAAACAAAAAAACAGGTTGGAAAATAGCTGGCGTAATGCCTACGAAAGAAATTGAAGAAGCTACCAATCCTATTTTTTATAAAACGCTCACTATAATAGGGGCTTCATTATTGTTAGGTGGAATTGTAATTTTATTCATACTTAGATCAATTATTAATCCACTAAGACAATTAGTTATTTCGGCCCAAAGAATTAGTCAGGGAGATTTGACCGAGAAAATAGATATTCGTTCAAAGGATGAACTTGGTCAATTAGGCGGTAGTTTCAATACAATGGCAGAGTCGTTACGTAATATTATTTCTCAAATTAACACATCTGCAGGACATGTAGCTGCGTCTTCTGAGGAACTAACTGCTAGTGTAGAACAAGCAAGTGTTGCGACGGAACAAATTACAAATGAGATGGAAGAGATCTCGAACAGTGCAGAGGTTCAAAATAATGAAGTTGAGTCTGGAGCTGAATTAATTGGTGAGGTAACGCGAAATATTCAATATGTAGCTGAGAATGCATCTGAAGTATCGGCTTCATCCATATACACAAAACAAAAAGCCAATGAAGGTGAACAATTAGTAGAACAAACTGTAACACAAATGCAGTCTATCCATCACTCTGTTTCTCAATCCGATAATGTAATAAAATTATTAGATAAGAAATCGCAACAAATTGGAAGTATATTAGAAGCGATTCAAAATATTGCGGAACAAACAAATTTATTAGCATTGAATGCAGCAATTGAAGCAGCTAGAGCAGGAGAACAGGGGCGAGGATTTGCAATTGTTGCCGATGAAGTTAGGAAGCTAGCAGAGCAATCATCTGATTCTTCGATGGAAATAGGAAGTTTAATTAAGGAAATACAAGCAGACGTACATGAGACTGTAAAAGCTATGAATGAAGTAGGAGTAGAAGTACAGTCGGGAATTAAGGCTGCGAATGATACAAAACAAAGTTTTTATGAGATTTCAAAGTCTGCAAATGATATTGTATCAAAAGTGCATGGTATGGTAGAACTATCAAATAAAATGACAACTGATGCAATGAAAGTTGATACATCGATTGATCAAATAGCTATGGCTGTAAAAGAGAATTCTTCAAGTATGCAAACGATAGCTGGTTCATCTGAGGAACAACATGCTTCTATGGAAGAGATAAATTCTTCAGCAATACAATTAGCACAGATGGCGGAAGAACTTCAAGAGTTAATTGGTGGATTTAAGATTTAAGTTGAGATTCTAGGAGAGAATGCTAGAATCTTATTACAGAGTGGAAATGAAAAATTTTATAACATAGTAAATAAGTATAATACGTACTCTCTACACGTATTGAACAGGCAGATAAGCCATTTAAAAACCCTCCATTTGGAGGGTTTTTAAATACACTTACATTAAATTTGTTGTGGTGCACCACCATTACTATATGAAGGAGTAGGATAATGTCCATGAGTAGCAAGTTGATCTGTTTTAGAAAACTGAGAAATTCCCACCGTTAACACTCCAATGAAAGCAATGCCAGATAATAATAAGCTGATTTTTTTCATTATTTTAAGACTCCTTTTTCAATTAATTTTAGTCTTGCTTGATAACAAATATGGAAATAGTCACTTACCTTTTTATGGTTCTCTAATTGTCTACATTTTGTGGCAAATAATTCAGCGTATTCGACAACATATTCCCATAACTCTTCTTTCTCAAAGTATAAGATTCCTTCTTGAATGATTTTTTCTAATTCTTCCAATGGAATGTTTTCGTTTAATCTTTTTAAAATAAAGAAGTGATGTATATATTCTTCGTTATGGATTTCTCTGCAGATTTTTAATCCCTTAACAATGAGTTTGCTAGCCGTCGATTGTTCTCCTAATTTATAATGTTCCTTAGCTTGTAGGAAGATAGCTTTGAAGTGTGTAGGGATTTTCTCTGTTACTTCTGACAGGTGACGAATAGCTAAAGTAGACATACTTTGATCAGAATACAGCCAACCGATAGTACTTTTTACGTATAACAAGGAATCTTCTTCCTTATTCTTTTGTAGTAAATCAATTGCACATTGTAGATATTCTTCAGCTTGTTCGTACTGTTTTAAATAGATGCAGCAACCACCTAACAAACTATTACAAAAGGCTGTTTTTACTTCATAACCTTCATATTTTGAAAAGATTACTCTCGATTTATTTGCGTATTCGATAGAAGCGAGCATGTTATAGGTATGGTGATAAAAAGTAGCAATTCTATAGTAGAATTCAGCGTGTTCAATTTCATCTGGTATGTCTACTAATATCTTTTCTGCCAGTTTATAATGTTCCTCTGCTTCAGTATAATTTGATATAAAAGTGGAATGAATGGATTTAAAAAAGTGATAATAGAAGCGTAGGAAATGGTCTGTAGGCATATCATAGTCGCTAATAGCATCAAAGCTATTTTGTTGAATACCAAGGCTATCTGTTAAGACAGTGTAACGAAATTCAAGTAGTGAGTAATATAGTAATAAATTTTGATCTTGATGCTCTTGATTTGGTTCGATGCTTAACTGATTAATTTTTTCATCAATTTTCTTTTTTAGATTAGTAGCTTTTATAACTTGTTGAGATAGCATAGATCGATACCAGTCGTTCAATAGAGAGGTTAACTGCTCATTTCCTTTTACTGAGACACTCATAATATACGCCCCCATCTTATAGAAATATCCTAATCCAATTTAATTGTAATTATCATAGCAAAATAGAAGCAAAAATGGAGTGATTTTACAACTTTTTCAAGAAAATTCAGAAAATACTCAATTGTTGTCGAATTTACTTATAATTTAAGTTATCTGCTCGGTATAAGTCATCAATCTAATGTGAAATAATAAACAAAAATGTTGATATGTATTTATTGTAGCTAGGTACACAGAACTAAAAATAAGATATTCTTGTGAACTCAAAAAGCCGAAATTCCTTAACTTGGGAATTTCGGTTTTGAGGTTATGTCATGGAATTGCAATTCCATGACATATCTACTGCACTAGAGTTATAATTTCTTCAGCTCTTTAAATTAGAAACTGGTACTTGATTAGCGTAGTGAAATTATTGCCTTTTTAAAAGAACGGAAAGAGTTTTTCGAGTTAGCATCTTTTGCATAATAATTATTGAAGAGGGAAATTCCACTTAGAAATACTTTTAAGCGGAAGAATAGACTAGTTTAATTTCTAATGGTCCCAGTATCCTTTATTTTGACGTGTGTCTTTACATTTATTTTAGCCTCTGCTATCGCTTGCGACCAATTTCCTTTTAGTTTTTTCCACTCTTTATATTGAAAAGCTCTAGCATATAGGGATAATCCGATTGGATCAATTTTATTCTGCTGAATTTCATTCAACATATTTTGTAAATTCGTATTAATTTCTTTTTGAATAGCAGATTTTAAATTATTTATGTTTTTTTTATTATTATAATGCTCCTTGATTAAATTCGCATTTGTTTTTTCAATTAATGCTACATTAGCATATATATCGAGATTAAATACAAACTTTCCGTTTTGAAAATTAACATCTACTTTCCTTCTTGCGTTCTGTACGAAGATAGAAGTGTTTGGTCTTTTATTAGATTTAGGAGGAAGCTCAAGGTGTAGTATCATTCGGCCGTTACTTTTTGGCTTATTTATAAGGTTGAAAAATTTAACATCTTTTTTAGGGATATGAGTTAAATATTTTCCTTTTCGATTTAAAAATGCGATTCCTACTGTGTCGATTTCATTCTTTGATTTCTTGATAATTGGAACAGTTTGTGTCATTCCTTCTTCATTTTGTTCTCTCATTAATTGTTGAATTGTAGAAGAAACGGATTGATTATTTTGAATTGAGGATTCGATTACACTATTTATATAAGATGGTAGTGATGGTTTACTAGGTTTATGAATTTTAAAAATTTCTTCTGTTGGTCCATCTACAAGTACTACTTTAGCGTTGATGGTAGCGTAAGGATCACGGTAAGAAGAATCAAGCTCCTGCAACCAATTTGCTTCTTTTGCTAATTTTTCCCCAATTAAAATGATTTCAGCTTTGGAGGCTGTCATATAGCCCGTTAACTTTGTATCTATCTTACTGAATCCAGTATATACAGTTGATGCTTGTGTCCAATGCTCTATAGTACTTTTTGGCTGTTTATGATGAAACAGTGGTATGCTTGTGCCAACTTTTATTTCTCCATTAGGGGTTCTATCCAAGCCAATTAACAGGATTAATGAAACCTTTTCAAGAGGAATTCTCTGACTACAACCAATTAAATATACAAAACAAATTACAATCCATATCCATTTTCGAATCAAAGTTGGTTCCTCCTAGTAACCCAAGTAAAAAAAATACTGTAAGCGAAAAATACGATTGGCAATAGAATAAAGAAAATGACATTTAAGATATCCATAAGAGAATATATAAATAAATATTGATCTACATCGGGATTAATAAAAACAAATAAGCCGACTATAAATAACATAAAAGCAACCAGCGCCCAATTGCGGGTGTTTTTTTGAAATGAAATGGTCATAGATTCAAAACTGAAAAATAAATACGGATATATTGTAGTGGAAAATACAATCAAATAGTAAGCGATATATATAATTTCTAATCGTTCTATGAAAGAAAAACGAACCCCTTTTAACAGATGAAATACTGGCCAAATTACGTCTTTTATTCCCTCTGGGCTAAAGTATATATAAGAAAGAATAGTCACATATAGATAGAAAAACATGGTTCCAGTATTCGCTATTAGTAGTCCTTTTAAGGCATTTTGTTTTTTTTGTAAGAACGGATAAATATAATATGCAATTTCTAAGCCGGCATAAGGAGTAATGGTTTCTTTTGTTGCTTTTATAATAGGGTATAATCCATCTTTAAAAATAGGTAGTAGATGTAAAGGATTGTAGTTACTTTTTAGTGAAAAAAGAAGAAATAGTGGCATCCAAGTAGTGAAGAAGAAAACAAGCATAGAATAACTAGTCAGAGCCCTTAACCCACTTAGGGCTAGAATAATAAAAGGTAATAGTAATAATATAGTGATTTGATAAGCAGGAGTGGAAGGGAATATCCACACTTTTACAACATCAGTTGCCTTTAATAAAGTATTAAAACCAGCAAAGAATAGATAAAAGGCATATAAAAGAAAAAAAATTGTCCCTATCCATTTACCAAAGTATGTTTTTAAAATTTGTGAGAAATTTTTGTTAGGATTTTTTTGTAACATTAATATAATAAATACGCCGATTATAGAGGTAGTTAACCATCCAAGAATGATAGAAATCCAGCCATCTGTGCCAGCTGTAGCAGCAAGTGGGCTTGGCATAATTAACATACCTGATGCAAGTTGCAGTGAATGAATGAAAATAATAAATTCGAATAAAGTTATATTTTGGAATTTAAGATTCACCATGCGAACCACCTTCTTTTTTCTTTTCTTGTTTCGGCTGTCCTGTGCTCGAGCGGGTGGTGATCATAGAAATGGGAAATCTTACAAAAGAATCTTTTAACTCTTGGAGCCGAAATGGCGCAATTGGCAATCCGTATGGTGAACCATAGGAGGTTAGTGAAACAAAATGAGCAAATAAGAGCATTACTCCACTAACGATACCTACAATCCCATAAAAGTATGCCAATAACATCATTGGAAAACGAATAAGGCGTATAGAACTTGATAAATCATAATTAGAAACAATAAATGATGCAATGGCTGTAATAGATACGATAATAACCATAACGTTACTCACAAGTCCAGCTTGAACAGCCGCCTGTCCAATTACAATCCCTCCAACAATTCCAATAGTTTGTCCAATAGGTTGTGGTAAGCGAATACCAGCTTCACGAAGCATTTCTAGTGTGATTTCCATTATAAAAGCTTCCAATAAGGGAGAGAAGGGGACTTTAACTCTTGACGTTGCAATAGAAGTGTATAAATCTATAGGAATGATTTCAAAGTGAAAAGAGACTATAGCAATATAAAATGCGGGTAAAAAAATAGCTATAATAAATCCTGCAAATCGTAATAAGCGAAAAAATGATGCAATGAGCCAATGAATATTATAGTCATCTGGGGTTTGAAAAAATCCAATCAAATTCATAGGAACAACCATTGCGCCAGGGGATCTATCCATTAACACGGCTACTTTTCCATCAAGTATATGATTTGAAATGGCATCTGGGCGTTCGCTTAAATAAGCCTGTGGAAAAGGAGTCCAATTTTGATCTTTTGTATAATTAGATAGTTCTCCGATGCTCAATACCGCATCCGTTTTGATTTTACAGATTCTAGTTTCTATTTCTTGGACTACATCTGTGTTTGCTACATCGCCTAAGTAAATTAAATAGACTAAAGAAGTGGCTCGTTCTCCAATCGTCAGCTTTTTGATTTTTAACTCTGTAGAAGGAATATATCGACGAATAAGTCCTATGTTTTTTGTGGCATTTTCAATAAATCCATCATGTGATCCTTTAATAGTAACTTCTGAAATTGGTTCTTGAATGGCTCTCTCTGCCCAGCCTTTTGTATTTATTAGAAGTGACCGCTTTTCTCCCTCCATAAACAGTACACATTGACCCTCAAGTAATCCCTCTTTAATTTCATTCCATGTATATACTATTTTTGTATGAGTAGCAATAATATTAGAATTAAATATTTGACTGTCTTCATTTACTTCTTGTAATAATGGTGTAACAACATTGGCTTTTAATGCAATACCATCTGTAAGGCCTTCAAAATAATATAGTAAAATATTCGTGTTTGTTTTTAATTGCAAAGGATGTTCAATCAAATCTGCACTAATATCAAAGATATCATCTAGTGTATGTTTAAGTTGTTTTAAGTTACTTGTTTGGATCTTTTCAATGGTTTTATCTGTCTTAGTTTCTAAGGTCTCTTCATTTAAGGACAAAATTGACACCTCTTTAATATATAACGATTAGTTGTAGTTATTATTTTTATATGATTGAATTTTATTCACTAATTTAAAAGAATTGGAGCTAAGAATTGATGTGCTATATTATTAATTCAATAATTTAGAGCAAAAAATAGAGGTGATTTGTGTGGAAATCTAAGTATCAAGATAAGAATTGAAATTTGAATGATTATAATAAAAAAGAACCCTTGATAGGCTCTTTTTCATAGTTGATAAATATGTTATCAACAATAGATGGCGATTAAGGTATTAATTTAGATGCCTTTAAGTTAATCAGCTGAATTTTGTAGGAAGAATTCTTTTTTCATACCTTAACACTCAATGAAAAAGGATATTTCATTTATTTGGGTGTTCTAGTGTATTTGAATTTTGCGCACTAATAAATTTTGTTTAGGGACAAAATGCATTTTCTTAATTATCAGAAAAATAAATACGACAAAATTCTTATTAATTATTTTGGTAGGTATCAAATATTTCTTTGGCCTTATTTTCTTGATATTACCGTACGTTTATATGTTTCTAAGGGAAAGAAATACTTTCATTTTTATTACCATCTATTGTTTGATTAAGATGGTAACATGAAAATGAAACGTTTACAACCAGAAAGTAAAGAAAAAATACTAAAATGCGACTTTTTTCGACAATTATTTTATGCTTATATTTCATTTTATTATAGGAAAAGGCGGAGGGAAGCGGACCTTTTCCTATAAAATGTTTTGTTGGAATTAGAAATAACTAAAAAAGTATTAATTGCTTAAAATTAAAATAAAATTCAATGAGTAAGAGCTCAAAATCATGAAATTCATTGATAAAGTTATAATTTAATTTTTGAACCTCAGGTGTCTTGAAAGTATGGTCAAATTTTAATCCATGTGGCGTTTCTTCCTTTTGTAACAAGCTTAATATGGCCAAATACTTGCAAGGAATTTAAAGCCTTACTGATTGTACTTTCTGCAATGTCTGGATAAGTGTTACGAATATTTTCCTTGGTAAAAGGTTGTTTTTGTTTAAGTATAAAATCCTGAATTCTCTCAACTTTAGTATTTTTACATATAGAATCTAGAACTGTGTTATGAAGATCTTTGTAAGCCTCTAATATAATTGTTAAAAACGTTTTTAACCAAAAGCTATTATTATGTTCCTCGCAGTACCAATTCACCGAAGATTTATAAATCGAATTGTAATAATCAGATTCATTTTTCTTAATATATTTATCCAAACATACATATTTTACAAATGTATGTCCACTCTTAATTAACAGCAATTGCATTAACATAAATGCCAGTCTGTTATTACCTTGATTGAAAGGGACTATGCAATAAAAATTTAATATAAAACGAGCTATTAATAAAAGTGAATGTAGCCCCTTACTAGTATTTAATGAGTTGTATTGATCACATAATTGCTCCATAAACTGTGGGATAAGTTCATGCGGAAGAATGCGGTAACTATTCAAGTGCATTCCATGTTCTGGAACTCCTGGAATAATAAAAGGTTTTTCACGCCATTTGGCACTGTCAGAGGTAATATAATGTATTAGTTGAAAATGTAATTCCTGTATAGTTGCTGGATTAATTAATAAAGTACAGGAGTTTTTATGTACAAAAGAAAGTGTTTGATAATAGCAAAAAATAGCATCTTCAGAAATATTTTGAGGTACTATATCATCTAAAATAAGTTCTTTTAATCTTTTATTAGGAACTTTTATATCCTCATAAATAGTTGTGAAATTTTTTATGTAATGTAGTGGTATAGTTTTTTCTAAACTATTAAATATGTCAGGGTTTTGTTCCTGATAAGCAGCTAATTTTCCTTTGAATTCGCTAATTTCACTTATTAAATTTATTAACCTCCTTTTTAATTCAATATTTTTGTACTTATCATCAAAAAAGTCTCTCATTTTTGTTCCTCCTGTAACCCCTTAACACGTTGTTGCATATATCTTTCCATTCTAAAGGTATGCCACGACATCATTGTGAAATAAAAACATTTTAGGTCTGATTTTGAATATATATCAGAATCTATATTTTTATTTAACAATTAAAATATGGAAATTATAAAGAAGAATCGTTAGGATTCAATTTTAATAGGCATAATCCTAACATCAAATGCACAAATGTACAATAAAAAAAATAAAACTATCGACTCTTTTGAAATATTATCTAAAAGAGTTTTAAGAAATTTAGGTATAGATGTGCCTTAGTTTAGGAGTAAATAATAAAGTGGTAATAGAGTTTTCATAGGTAATTAAAAAGTATATAGACTATTAATTTGTGACAATTACGTGCCTAATCTATCATGTGCTTTTATGAGAATTCTAAAATTAAATCCTAACGAGCTGAATTTTCTATATTTAGCATAAATATTAGAAGAGGCGTGCTGATGAAATGTATCATTTTATATAGAAAT
This sequence comes from Bacillus cereus, assembly GCF_002567495.1. Taxonomy (GTDB): domain Bacteria; phylum Bacillota; class Bacilli; order Bacillales; family Bacillaceae_G; genus Bacillus_A; species Bacillus_A cereus_AQ. The sequence continues at coordinate 225,447 of NZ_NVAP01000002.1, forward strand.
ATGTAACGTTTCGCACTCGTATTGTAAAATATTTTGACATACGTTAATTTAAATATTAGGTACAGGAACATTTAATAAAAACTCAGTACGAAAGTACCCTTAAACGTTTCACCCTAAGAACGTTTCTCAAGCACACTGAAGTTTACCCTTTGTTTCTGTGCCTTATTAGATAAAAATAACATAATAAATTTTTATAATATGATAATGAAAAATGGATTTTCCTTAAACATTAACAATCTCTTGATGATCTGTTTAAAGTAAGGAAATGCAGGGTAGACAATGGTATTAATAAAGAAAATACAGTTAAGCTAGATACCTTAAGTTATTTTATAAGTTATTAAGCGTTAGATTGAATTAGTAAGAATATTATATGTGTTTGCTAAATGGCTTGTTTTAATTGGTCTGTTACTATTAATTTGTGAATTTTAACATTTAGAAGCTAGTCAACATATAGGTTATATTAGTTATGTGGGTTTTAACTTCAAGTGTATATGTTTAAGGTTAAAGGATTTGTGAGTGGTATAAAAGAAGTGAAAGTCTGGAAGAAACGGATATAATCGGTTTCTTCCAGACTTTTTTTGCTTTTTTGTAATATAAAAAATTTATTTTTCCTACATGATTTAATTATCCGTTTTAATATTTGAATTTTTTGTGAAATAAAATGAGGTTTTTATTCTTCTTTAAATACATAATGTTACAAAATAGCGTAATTGTATTTACTTTATTTTTATAGGAGATTAAAAATAATAATAAATGTACCAATTTATGAGGGATATTAATATATTAATTGGTGATTTGTTCGTTTATCCCTATATTGCTATTATATTAGCGAAAACAATATATTGGGGGGACAAGAATGAATTTGAAATTAACATCTAAATTGGAAATATTAAGAAAAAGTAAAAAAGGAATTGGTGCTTGTGTTCTGGCTGCAGGGGTGACGGCAATTACAATGATTCCTCAAAGTGCGTATGCACATGGGTTTGTTGAAAAACCGAGTAGTCGTGCTGCTTTATGTAGTCAGAATTATGGGTCATTAAATTTAAATTGTGGAAATGTAATGTATGAACCTCAAAGTCTAGAAGCACCTAAAGGGTTTCCAGAAGGTGGACCGATTGATGGTAAAATCGGTTCGGCAGGAGGACTATTTGGAGGAACTCTTGACCAACAAACAACAAATCGTTGGTTCAAAAACACAATTAAGGGTGGAGCAAATACATTTACATGGAAATATACAGCAGCACATTCTACAAGTAAATGGCATTATTACATTACAAAAAAGGGATGGGATCCTAATAAACCATTAACACGTGCTGAATTAGAACCAATTGGAACTGTGAAACATGACGGTTCGGCCGCATCAAATAATTTAACACATACAATTAATGTACCAACTGATCGTAATGGTTATCATGTTATTTTAGCTGTATGGGATGTAGCAGATACGTCAAATGCGTTTTATAATGTAATTGATGTAAATTTAGTAAATAATGAAACTCCTGATACAGTAGCTCCAAGTCAACCAACTGAATTAAATGCCTCTAAAGTTTCTGCCAATAGTGTTGAAATAACATGGAAGGCCTCTACTGATAATATAGGTGTAAAAGAATATCAAGTGTTACGTAATGGCGAAGTAATTGATACGGTACCAGGTACAACTTTTATTGATAAAAAATTAAAAGCAGATACGGAATATACCTATACAATAAAGGCATTAGACTCTGCTGGAAACATATCAAAAGAAAGTGAAAAACTAAAGGTTAAGACAACACATGCAATCCCGGATATAGAGGCTCCAACTCAACCAAAAGGATTACATAGTATGGGTACAACAGCGACAACTGTTGATTTGATGTGGAGTCCGTCTGAAGATAATGTAGGTGTTGACCATTATATTGTATATAGAGAAAGCGCTGGGGTTATGAATAAAATTGGGACAGCGGCTAATACATCCTTTATGGATAAAGATTTGAAGGCTAATACATCGTATAAATATGTAGTGACGGCGGTTGATTTAGCTGGAAATGAATCTAGTAGAAGTGATGTTTTGAATGTAACAACAAAGTCAGAGGATTCCATATATGAAAAATGGGATGCAAGAAAAGCATATACTAAAGGCGATAGAGTAGTACATGAGGGAAAAGTGTATGAAGCAGTTCAAGATCATCAAGGAAATGGCGACTCAAATTGGATTTTTGCCTTATCGCTTTGGAAGCCAGTTTTGAATAAGTGACAGGTGGGAAAAGGTAGTTAACATTTTTGGGTTTTCTTTTAAAAATTAAGGGCTGTTCCAAATATGAATTATCTTATGATTTAAATGATAAATCAATAAGATTTAAACCCCATCCTAATGTTTACGAAATGAAATTAAAAAAGAATCCCAATGGAATTTCATTGGGATTCTTTTTTTCTAATTTGTAATAGCGTATATTTTCACTGTGAATTTGTTAGTGGCACCCGTTGGACTTGCAATATAGTATTTAGTATTTGTGTAAGCTTCAGTCCTAGATCCATGTGAAATGTTTTTCCAACGAGTAGAATCTATTCCTAGGGAAACATCAATCATTACATTGAAAGAGATAGTAGAAGAATAATCTTTTTCTGAAGGCTCAATAACCCATTTTAATTCTTTGGTACCTACAGGTAAACTATCAATTTTAAAGTTTTGACTGGATCGATTTTGTTGCCCGGATAAAGGACTAGATTCAGATGATATTTGCGAAATTAATATTTCGTTTTCATTAGAATGTAGACCATTTAATTTAATGATACTATCAATTAAACCTGGACCAGGAAAATCAGCTGTGATGATACCAGAATGTTTAATTACGCCTTGTTGTAAGAGATCGGTCCCAAGTGTATTCATTCCCCCATAGTATACTTGTCCGTTTCTATCGCGAGGGAAATCACTCCATGCATTTGTGGAATTCGTTTGAATCAATTTAGGACTACTATCAGTATTTCTGCTCTCTTTTCCGCTTGCAATAAACCAAGGATATACATTATTTAAAAAAGCCGCTGCGCCCCCCGTACCACTAAAATGGTTGAGGTAAATTTTTCCATTATTAAAGTTAGTATTTGCATTTTGTAGATGAGTTTTTATCGCAATCCATTTTGCATATATTTCGTCTGGTCCGCCTCCAATTTCAAATTTATCTTGTATATTCAAACCTTCGTAATCAATACCGTACAATTGAGTGGATGTAAAGTTTTGTAAGATTACAATTTTCCCGCGGGTATCTCCTAAAGTAGGGTTATTTCTATCTGAAGTTGGTACGGAGTTAGGGTTCCAAAAATATGAAGCATTAACGTTTTTATATTTTAAAAATATCTCCTCAAATGATAGAGATCCACTCTCAGGGGTAGTTTCTTCTTTTAGGCGCATTAATATTGTTTCTGTTGGATGATCTTTTAAAAATTGAATTGTCTCTTTTAATACATCTTCAAACACAGCTTTTTGATTTACAATGCCATGATACATCGCAAAAGAATCTTTTACACGTTTAACACGCATATCTACATATCGGATTCCAGAATTTAATTGTTGGGATAGACTCATAGTTTGATTTCTTGTCAAATTTTCATCAAGAAAGCTTGCTCCATGTAAAGCCATTGTACCGTGAGTCCCTGGAATAGATATTTCACTTAATTTTGTAGAATCTTCTATTTTCGACATCCACGCTGGATTTTGATATCCTATATTGGATTCATAGGAATACCCTGAATGACTATCAGCTAAAATAGTAGATGGTGTACTTAAACTTGCTAGTGTAATACAAGTGAGGATGCTAATTTTAATGAAATTTCTCATTTTTATTTTCTTCATTTTATCTCTCCTGACCTTTAAACAATTGCTAGATGATTTTTTCCTATATTTATTGTTTTTCATTCTTAAGATAATAAATTTTTGTATTTAAAAATAATTAAAAATAGGGGGAGTAAGTTATTTGAGACTTTAATAATTTGTTTTAATGAATTGTACCTAATAGCCAAACGGATTCTTGGAAAATCGAAGTATAGCCTCCAAAAAACAACTGTTTATCGTATTGTATACAAACAAAACAGAAGTCCTAAAAAAGACTTCTATTTTGTGACATATAATGAATGATAAGGTGGTAAACAAATCAAGATAATGTGAATGAGTGGTAAAAATTTATCAATAGCTGTTTTAGAATCTCTTATAACAAGGTTGATTACAAAAAGTGAATCCCTACAATGCTAATAAAAATTGAAAAATTCTACTCATTAAAACTTAGACTAACTACAGTTGCGATTGATTGGGCTGCATGTTCCCAGCTTCCATCTATAACTTTACCAATCTGCTGACCAAGTGCATTTAAATCATTTGGATTAACTGGAATACCATTATAAGCAGCAAGAATTGATAAAAGTGGAGCAGCAAATGGTGTCCAACCACCTCTATCAATATTAAATACAGGTTTATCTAGTACCTTTCCATCTTGTACTGTAAACTCATAATAAAATTGATCATCTGGACGAAAACTTAAATGATGAGAAATTTGCCCCTTAACATATTTTTTTCCTGCACCTAGATTTACTACTTCTATTTCTTTTACATTAAATTCATGTTCAAATACTTTAATTTTTTTGACTTCTGGACCATTTAAGGCAGCTTGAACGGCTGTTTCCAAATTATTTTGTGCAAAAGGTTGAATACTCATTTGTGCCTCTTTTGGTTGAATAGGAGCCTCTTTTTCTGCAGCAAACACCGAGGTAGTAGGTAGCACACCTGTAGCTAATGTAGCTGCAAGTGCTGTTGTCATAATGATTTTTCTTTTCATCTTCATAGTTTTCCTTCCTCTCTTAAAGTTATAATATATAATCTTTTAAAGACTGACACAGTGCAATTTTTTTCATAATGTACGCAAAAAATCAGTTTAAGAATTATGTGAAATCGTGTCAGAAAATTAAAGGTAATTATATATGTATTTAAGATGATATCCATCTACACATGTTTTTTCAATTTTTAGATAAATATAACGGTAATGACTTCTTGAGAATCAATTTAGCACCTTGTTTATCTAGAAAAGTCCTATAAACACATTTAGTTCATAGTAAAAGTAATATATTTGATATTAAATGTCTTGCGTAATGCGATAAAATTTCACAATTTTTCATCATTATATACAGAAAAAGGTAACGAAACTTAAGCGATATTTAATACTTGTCATAGTTGTGAATTATGTGAATCTACTTATTGTAACAGCTAAGATGTTAGATCCTGTTTTTTAAAACATAACTTATCCGGATTCATGAAAAGTATTTTAATATATTAGTTTTATTTGATGTAACAATATATGGTTTTGTTATTTAAAATAAAATATGGAAGTAACATAGGGGATTTACGCATATAGTAATTTTAATGGTATAATTAACAAAATTTTCATTTAAATCAGATAAAAACATAGTGTTTTTAACTTATAATAATGTTACTACGATGAAAATATGGCTACTAATTAGTTCATTTAAAAATCAATTTTAGATAGGAAGAGGATAATGAAGACCAGAGATAGTTATAAAATTATTGTAATTGGTGCTGGGACTGCAGGACTATCTTCTACTGCACATTTATTACGAAATGTCCCCCTATTGAAAGAAAGTATAGCAATTATTGATCCATCAAAAAAACATTACTTTCAGCCACTATGGAGTTTAGTGGGGGGAGGCGTTGTTTCAAAGGAAAGTACGATGCGTGATCAAGAATCGCTTATTCCAAAAGGAGCAACGTGGATCCCTAAAAGTGTTGTTAAGTTATGTCCATCTGAAAATAAGATACTTTTAGATGATGGACTGTTGCTTGAGTATGAAATTCTTATTGTAGCAGCCGGAATACAAATAAATTGGGAAGGTATTAAAGGCTTAAAAGAGTCTATTGGGAATAATGGGGTTTGTAGTAATTACTCTTATAAATATGTTGATTCAACTTGGAGAGAAATTAAAAAATTTAAAGGAGGAAATGCGGTTTTTACCCACCCCAATACTCCTATTAAATGCGGTGGTGCTCCACAAAAGATTATGTATTTAGCAGAAGAGTATTTTTCTAATAGCGGTGTAAGAAACAAAAGTGAAGTAATGTTTTATACTGCGAACGCTAACATATTTCAGGTTCCACGTTATGCAAATACTTTAGAACAAGTACTAGAAAGAAAGCAAATTACAACAAATTATAATAAAAACTTAGTAGAAATTATTGCCGAAAAGAAAGAAGCAATTTTTGAAGATACGCAAACACTGAAAAGAGAAACTGTACCATACAGTATGATCCATGTTGTTCCACCAATGGGGCCACCTAATTTTATTAAAGAGAGTGAGATAAGTGATTCTCAGGGGTGGGTAGATATAAGCCCTTATACTTTACAGCATGTACACTATAAGAATATTTTTGGACTTGGAGATTGTACCAATTTACCCACCTCTAAAACTGGAGCGGCAATTCGAAAACAAATACCTGTCTTAAAACAAAATATTATGGACGTAATTAACGGAAGAGACTTGCATGCTAAATATGATGGATATACATCCTGTCCGATTGTTACAGGATATAAAAGTCTTATACTCGCTGAATTTAACTATGAACATGAGCCCCAAGAAACGTTTCCATTTAATCAAGCGAAAGAACGGTATAGTATGTTTTTACTTAAAAGATATATGTTGCCCTATATGTATTGGAATTTAATGTTGAAAGGGATCTTATAGGAGAAGATAAAAAGTGGTTATAAAAATTGAAAAACAATTTGAAATAACTATTTGGAGGGAATAACTATGCTTTTAAAATATTTTTATGATGAAAAATTAGCACATGCTTCCTATTTAGTCGGTTGTCAGAAGGAAGGTGTAGCAATTGTAATTGATCCAGGTCGCTATATAGAACAATATATAGAGTTTGCTAAGAAAGAGGGGATGGAAGTAATTGCTGCAGCTGAGACTCACATTCATGCAGATTTTCTTTCTGGATCTAGAGAACTTTCTAATCTTTATCATGCAAATTTATATGTATCTGATGAAGGAGATTGTGATTGGAAATATCAATATCTTAACGAAGGTCGATACAAATTGGTTAGAGAGGGCACAGAGTTTAAAGTAGGCCATATAAAATTTAATGTAATTCACACCCCAGGGCATACGCCTGAAAGTATTTCTTTTTTAGTAACTGATACAAGTCAAAATAACTATACCAATGATAAGCCGATAGGAATATTCACAGGTGATTTTATATTTGTAGGGGATATAGGAAGACCGGATTTATTAGAAACTGCTGTCGGCATGAAAGATACTGCAAAAATAGGAGCGAAACAATTATTTGATTCTATACAAAAAATAAAAATACTCCCTGATTATTTGCAAATATGGCCTTCACATGGTGCAGGAAGCGCATGTGGAAAAGCATTAGGAGCAATTCCAACTTCTACATTAGGTTATGAAAAGATGTTCAATTGGGCATTTCAGTGTACTGAAGAAAGTGATTTTGTATCGACTTTATTGACGGGACAGCCAGAGCCTCCAAAGTATTTTTCATTAATGAAGAATTTAAATAAGTATGGTCCGCCAATTCGTAAGAAGAGAAAAAGTACTGCTATTAATACAGTAGAAGAACTTCAAGAAATTTTGAGGAGCGTTCATCAAATAGTTGATATAAGGGATGTAGAGAGTTTTGCTGCAGGTCATATTGAGAAGTCAATTAACATACCTTATAACAATTCATTCACAACTTGGTGTGGATGGTTATTAGATTATAAAAAAGAAACTTTAATAATTCTAGATGAAGAAAAGGTTAAAGTGGAGGCAGTTATTAGAGAATTTGAATCCATTGGGTTAGATAATATTATTGCTTTTGCATCCTTAAAAGTAATACAAAGACTTGATAGATTTGAAAGTTACAAAGAAAAAACATCGATTGAATTATATCCGCATATAAAAGGTGAAAGCGTTAAGGTTATCGATGTGCGTAGTAAAAAAGAGTGGGAGGAAGGACACCTTCATGATGCAATACATATCACTTTAGGTAATCTAATTGAACAGATAGATTATATACCGAAAGATTGTCCAATAGTTTTGCAATGTCGAACCGGACTACGTTCCGCTATAGCAGCTAGTATTTTACAAAGAGCTGGTATAAAGGAAGTAGTGAATTTAAAGGGAGGATTTCTTGCATGGAAAAAAGAAGGGTTTCCTTATACAACATGCAATCTCAATGTGTAGGAGAATATTATATGATAGGTAAGGATAATTAAAAGAAGTTATAGATAACGTGTTAGACAAGGAAATCATAATTGTTGCAGCTTCAGGAAATACATTAGGATTATTAATTGATTATCCGGTAAATATGAAAATGTAATATTTGTTTTAGCATTAATGAATTTAACATTTGATCCATCTTTTATGGAATGGTAGTGTTGGAAGTACTTAGATATTATCAATATGAACCCAATCAAAAATTCTCTTGGATGTAAGAGAATTTTTTTATTGGGAATAGTAAGGGGGAGGGGAGGTGCATTACATATGGGAAAAGGTAGAAGTAATAATGCTGGTAAAAAGAAACCGAATTTTGATGATTCATCTAATTTTGCTAAACAAAGCCAACCGACAGAAAAGAAGAAGAAATAAGAACAGGAGCTCTCTTGATAAAGGGAGCTCCTATTAAAAGTGTATTAACGCTTCAGAACAACATATCGAAATAGCTATAAATACAAGGTTTTAATTTTTACGAATGGCCCCTCATTTAATATTATTGTCCCGCTTTTTTATACTTATTGACGCGTTAAATCCATTTGAAATGCTCCTTAATGGCGTTGGGCATGACCTCAATTAAAATTTTTTAAACCTAATTGGACTTACCATTAAGAGAGCGAGGATTAAAGTAATCCATGCATTGCTATATGAAAACAATCCCATACCAGCCAATGATAATCCTGCAGCTGGAATAGGTAATCCCTTAAAATATCCAATAGTTGGTTTAACACTAAATTTAGCTAATCTTAAAGCACCCATTATTGGGAAAAGGATAAATGCCAAAGACGTTAAAATAGAAGGTGTTGCTATCGTATGAAATAAAAGCGCAGGAGCGACGCCGAAACTAACAATATCAGCTAAGGAATCCAATTCTACGCCAAACTCACTGTTCACTTTTAATTTTCTCGCAATTCTTCCATCAAGAAAATCTAAAACAGCTGAAAAGAAAATGAAAATGGAGGCTGCTCCTAAATATTCACTCATATTCAAGGTGATGGAGAAAACACCGCACAATAAATTTCCAATCGTAAATAAATTCGGTATAACTTTTACAAGCTGATTAAACAAGTTTGTTCCTCCTAAATTAATTAAACTTCACATTTCTATAGCAATTTCTATATATTCTTCCGTTATTCTTAAAAATATATGACCACTGTATTACTGTAAGCTAATTAAATTTCGATAAGAGAAAAATTGATTTCTTAAACGTTCCGCTGGTTTATAAAAATGTTTAATCATTTTCAGTACGCGTTATTGAATATTAGTACCTGATAGTTGATATTTTGAGTAGTCAGGGATTTTCCGGTTCTGGTGCAAAAAATTCAAGGTAATTAAAAATAATCTCTAAAAAGGAGACATAATGATACTATTATTTTAAAAAGGTTCGTGGTTGGTATCGAATATAAAAAAGTTGGGGTTTTTATACAAAAAGCGCCCGAAAGGGTGCCTTTTGTATCTCTTAAAATGACTTAAGATGTGTTTACTTGAGTTCATTAGGTAGTTAGAGGTTCATAGACTATCTTTAACGAAAATGTTGGGCGGTTTATAATTTTTATATATAAATTTAATGATAATAAGAGAGTAAAACCATAGGGGACTTAGAAAGTTCCATGGAAAGTACATATCAAGCTGACTGGAAGATTGGAAATTTAATAACTGGTAATACATTTTACTTAACGCAACATTTTGGTGCGTTAAGTAAAATTTTTAAAGTCCACACAAATGGTACCCTAGAACGATTCCAAACAAGAGAACCAGAATTAGAATAAAATTTGTTGCAGGATCTATTAAATTCATTCTTTGTTATGAAAACACATTTTTAGCGGAAATATCTTCTTCACTATTTTGCGCTGGAGAGACTTTATAAAAAATGGTTACGTTTCCTGATCTTGAAATAATCCTCTCAAATTGCAATCCTACTTTTTCTAAAAGTTTTTTAAATGAAATTTCTAAAAGTTTGATAGGCAATACCAAGGGAAAAGACCGTAGCTACCATATGTGCAGTCCATTTAGGAATATTTAAATTCAATACGGTATTGTACAAGATTCCATATATGATACAAATGATTAATACAAATGCAATGAATTGAAGAGCTAACAAAAATAGTGGTTGTTCCATTTATTCTCACTCCCTTCGTTTAATATATTAATATATTTTTTTTGAAAGTGGAAGTTTTATTTCTATAAAGTTCCAAAAATGTGATATGAAAGGGATATTAGTAATCACAAGAATTGATGCAACTATGATGTAACTAAAAATAGTATTACAAAATCAGTAAAATAGTAAAGAAGGTCGCCATTCACGGCGACCTTCTTTACTATGCGTTATATCCAAATAACTTTAGATCTTCTCCAGATCCTGAGATAATCTTCTCAAATCGTAATCCTACTTTTTCTAAAAGCTTTCCTGAATTGATGTTATCTATAGAAGTAATTGCTACAATGCGTTTTAGGCCTAGCTTTTGTACACCATACTCAATTACCGCAGAAGCTGACTCGTAGCCATATCCTTTTGAACGGAACTTTTCTAAAAAGGCAAAGCCGATATCAACATCTTCTAATGAATCTCTTTTAATAAGACCACACATACCAAGTGGAGTGAGATCTTCTTTTCGTTCTACTAAGTAAAGGCCAAATCCGAGGTTGTTATACATATCGATGGGACCGTTTACAATATAATTTTTTGCATCGTCTAAGTTTCTAACTCCTTTGTCACCGATAAACTGAATCCATGCAGGATCGTTTACTAATTCGAGAATAAAAGGAGCGTCTTTTATATCAAACCAACGAAGATTAAGACGTTCAGTTTCAAGAACTATCAATTATTACACCACCTTTAAAAAGTTATAACAATTAGTATGGATTGTGCAAAACAAAAGTGCAACATATTTTAATGGGGCTTTGTTTGTTCACATAAAGTTCGTTTGTTTTGTATAGAGAGATATTTTATAATTAGGATTGATTGTAAAGAGTGAGATGCTTATACAATGACTCCTAGGTGACTAGGAGTTTTTACTATATAACTATCATTATTACTAAATATGACACACTACACATTCTACTTAAGGAGGTACATAATGAAGAAATTATATAATGCGTCGTTTACGTATTTAATTATCGGTTTATTATCAGGGATTTTCGCTAGGGAGTATGGCAAGTATAAAGGGATTTTAGGGTCTACTTTATTAAATCTTTTGCATACGCATACGCTTGTACTCGGCTTTTTCTTCTTTTTAATTGCTTTAGGATTAGCAAAAGTATTCGCGTTTCATGAAGTGAAAGGCTTTAATAAGTGGTTTGTTTTACATAATATTGCATTAACTTTAATGTTAGGTTCGCTAGCAGCGAGGGGACTTCTTCAACTAAATGGAGCGGACTTTAAAGGGTTAACTTATATTGTAGGCTTCTCTCATTCGTTGATGGCAGTAACTTTAATTTGGTTTATGTTGTTAATAAAGAAATCATTTAAAATGTAATGAAAAAGAACTTGTAGCGTGTGCTGCAGGTTCTTTTTTGTATGTTTAGGGTTAATAATCTTATTTTTCTAATTATTTTGTATAAAAATGGTATACTAATTTTAAACTTAAAAAGGAGAGTTGATTATGGAAATAACAATTGAACATGTAGTAAATGAATTAAAAGGCATACTTCCTGAAGATCGAGTAGCAATAAATATGACAGTAAGAGAGTTACATAGTAAAGATGAATCTTACCATGTTAGTAGTTTACCTGATGTAGTTGTTTTTCCAAAAACGACCGACGAAGTTAGCGCGATAATGAAAATAGCGAGTCAGCACGGAACAGCTGTCGTTCCATTTGGAGTAGGGTCCAGTTTAGAGGGACATGTAATTCCTTATGAAAAGGGAATTACGGTTGATTTTTCATTAATGAACAAAATACTCGATATAAGAGAGAAAGATTTTCTTGTGAGAGTACAGCCAGGTGTGACGCGCTCTCAGCTTAATAAAGAATTGAAAAAGTATGGATTGTTTTTTAGTGTAGACCCAGGAGCCGATGCAACGTTAGGTGGGATGGCTGCTACAAATGCGAGCGGAACGACAGCAGTAAAGTATGGTGTAATGCGTGACCAAGTCCGAGATTTAGAAGTCGTTCTTGCTGATGGAGAAGTAATACATACCGGGAATTTAGCAGCGAAGTCATCATCAGGTTATCATTTAAATGGTATTTTCGTAGGATCAGAAGGGACACTTGGATGTTTCACGGAGTTAACTTTAAAAGTATACGGTATACCAGAATATGTTATGGCTGCGAGGGCATCGTTTCCAACTATAAATAATGCAGTAGAAGCTGTTATTAACATATTGCAAGCGGGCATTCCAATTGCGAGAATTGAACTAGTTGATGAACTATCTATGAGACAAGTAAATCATTACAATGAAACAAGTTACAGAGAAGAACCGACACTGTTTGTAGAGTTTCACGGCAATGAAGCAGGGCTAAAGCAAGATATTGAATTTACGAAAGAAATCGTTCTTGATCATAAATGTAAAGAAATTGCGTTTGAGACGGAAACAGCGGCGAGAAATAAACTGTGGGATGCAAGACATAACTTAGCGTACTCTTACGTGCATAGTTATCCTGGTAAAAAATTAATGAGTACGGATGTATGTGTACCGATTTCAGAATTAGCTGGTGCGATTCAGCATGCAAAAGAGGTATTAGATAAAGTAGGTCTTATTGGTGGTATTCTCGGTCATGTTGGGGACGGGAATTTCCATGTGCTTTTAATGATTGATACAAATGATAAAGAGGAAGTGAAGAAGGCAGACGAAATAAACGAAAGTATCGTTCTGTATGCTCTTAAACGAGGGGGAACGTGTACGGGAGAACATGGCGTTGGGGTCGGAAAACGAAAGTATCAAGAAGAAGAACATGGTGCGGCATTATTTGTAATGGAGAAAATAAAGAAAGCTCTTGATCCGCAAAATATTTTGAATCCGAATAAGGTGTTTCAATTAAAAGATAGGGGCTGAGTGGATGAAAGTACTAGAAGCGATAAGTAATATAGCTGGAAAGTATTTTGCATTTTGGACCGGCTGCTGCACTCCCAAGTGTATTAGCGGCAGTATGGCATAACATTGCAGGGCCAATATTAGCGACAGTTTTGTCAAAAATACAAAGGAAAAATTTATCAATAAATATAGAAAAAAAAGAGATAAGCATTTCATTTGAAATAGAGGAATGATAAATAATGCAAAAACGTATTGTACATTTTGAAGGAATGGTTGTATTTTTAGCCACGATTTATATGTATTCGATATATGAATTTAGTTGGATTATATTTTTTGTATTCCTTTTAGCGCCGGATTTATCCATGTTAGCGTATGGCATCAATAATCACGTTGGTGCTAACATTTATAATTTATTTCACACATATATCATATCGATATTAATTGTTATCATAGGTGTTTATTTTAAGATAGATATAGTTATTATGATTGGTTTAATATGGACAGCACATATTGGAATGGATCGAATGTTTGGATATGGGTTGAAATATGAGCCGGATTTTAAGGATACTCATATTCAGAGGTTATAAGAAAAAGTATTCATATTTACAGCGGGTTTATTAAAATATTGAACAAAATTCAGTGAATGAATTTTGTTCAATTGTTGAGAAATATATATATAGATAGATGTAAATAATCGAATTATGTTATTTTTATGATAATTAAAAGAAGGAGAGTGGATTTTATGAATATACAAATCATTGGCAATGAATTAATTAATAAGATGCTGAATGATTGGTATCGAGATATTAGAGCTCAACGTATAAGTGAAGCAAAAAAATTAAAAGAAGAGATCGATAAAAAGCTTTATATTATCGAATCAGATGTAAAGGTTTCATTTCACTATTATCTGTTAGAATTTCGATATAAAGTGCTAATAGATGGTTTAGGTAATTTGAAAAAAGCTTTTGATAAAATAGATGCATTGCCTAAACTAAATGATGAATATTCTGATTATTATTATTATTATTTATTTAAAGCCATTCATTATACAATTCTTACTAACTATAGTGAAGCCAGCAACTATTTTGAAAAAGCTGAAGGGTTATTAGAGCATATTTCAGATGAAATTGAATATGCAGAGTTTAATTATAGAGTTGCTATATTAAAATACCACTTGCATTACGCATATTCAGCTATTGAATACGCTTCAAAGGCAAGAGATATTTTTGTTAAACAAGCAGGGTATGAAGTGAACATAGCGCTGTGCGAAAATATATTAGGATTATCTTTTTCGGAATTAAAGCAGCATGATAAAGGTGAGGAATATATTGCGTCAGCAATAAACATTTTACAAAAAAATGATGCTGAAATGTTAGTATTAAGAATCAGACATAATTTAGGTTTATTGTATGCGAGTCAAAATCTTTCAGTTTTAGCAATTAGACACTTATCTGAGGTTTCTAAAAAAATGCCTACTCATTATAAGGCGATCTTTTTAGAGGCAAGAGAATATTATAAATTAGGTGAAATAGAAAAAGCGAAGGAATTAATTGAAAGTGGAGTGAAGGTTTGTGAGGAATTAAAAAATGATGAATATAGATATCACTTTTTAATTCTAAAGGGATTTTGTCAGCATTTAGAGGTAGAAAAAATAGAAAAAATTATTCTCGAAGGTTTTTCTTACTTTGAAAGAAAAAATTTATCGGAGTATATTCACGAATATACTGAAAGTCTGGCATTAGAGTTTCATAAAGTAGGTAATATAGAAAAAGCAGAAAAGTATTTTTTTATGAGTTATGAAATAAAAAAGAGAATATTTGAAAAAGAAGCATTAAAATAAAGAAAAAACTTGGATTATCTATAATGGGAATAGCAGCTGGAGTTATGGGGTTTTATGGTAGAAGGTCTTTGCAATAAATTAGCTCACAGTGGATATGGTGGAACGTTTATAATTATAAAACCTAATGAAAATCCATATGCTGTCTCTGAAGATACAACGATGCCTACAAAACAAATCTTCTATTGAACGTGTGTAATTAAACAAGTCACAAATTATAATTTGTGACTTGTTTAAGGTTGGATACTAAATGTGTTGCTTTCAATATTGAAAGCAACTTTTAAGTTTGTGATTAATAGTTAACTTAATAAATTGGGGGTTAAAATAAAAACAAATTTTTAATCAAGTCCCACAAAAAGTACGATAAGGGCGATTCGTCGGTGCAGGCGGAGCGCAGTATTCTTCTTGTTCTGTAGAATACGCATAAGGGTTTGATAAAGCTTCAAGAAGTTTCTCCATTACGCTATAGTCGTCATTTGTAACAGCTGCTTCTAGTGCCTCTTCTACACGGTGGTTCCTCGGGATGATTGATGGGTTATTATTTTTCATCATCTCGTAGGCGTTTTCTTTCGATTCTTCTTGTCTTTCTAATCGAGATTGCCACAGTTTGTACCACTCTTTAAATTCAGGACTTTCAAATAAAGCTGTATTTTCAATAGTATCAAGAGTTAGTGAACGGAATGTATTTGTATAATCCGCTTTATATTTCTCCATCATTTTTAAAAGTTGCTCAATAAGTGATTGATCTTGTTCCTCATTGCTAAATAGTCCTAATTTCTTTTTCATTCCAAGGAACCAATGGTTTTCATACTGTACGCTAAATTTCGAGATTTCGTCTTGGGCGATTTTTAGTGCTTCTTCTTCATCTTCGTGCAGAATTGGTATTAAAGATTCTGCTAATCGGGCGAGGTCCCATGCGGCCATATATGGTTGATTTCCATATGCATAACGGCCTTGTGTGTCAATAGAGCTAAATACGGTTCCTTGGTCGTAAGTGTCCATAAATGCACAAGGACCGTAATCAATCGTTTCTCCACTGATTGTTATATTGTCAGTGTTCATTACGCCGTGAATAAATCCAACAAGTTGCCATTTTGCGATAAGACTTGCTTGTCTTTTAATGACTTCTTGTAGTAATGCAGTATATCGGTTTTCATGGGATTCAATTTCTGGGTAATGTCTTTTTATCGTATAGTCAGCTATCGATTTAAGGTCCTCTATTGAACCACGAGCTGCAGCATATTGAAATGTACCGACGCGTATATGGCTACTAGCTACTCTAGTTAAAATTGCTCCAGGTAACTTTGTTTCACGATATGTTGGTTCACCAGTTGTGACAACTGCTAAACTACGAGTAGTCGGAATATCAAGTGCATACATTGCCTCACTAATAATATATTCACGTAGCATCGGACCGAGTGCAGCACGACCATCTCCTCGGCGTGAATAGGGAGTAGGGCCAGAACCTTTCAGTTGAATATCGAAACGTTTACCTGAAGGAGTAATTTGTTCGCCAATTAAAAGAGCACGACCGTCGCCTAACATATTAAAATGTCCGAATTGATGACCAGCATATGCTTGAGCTAATGGATGAGCTCCTTCTGGGAGTGCATTACCAGCGAAAATAGCAATTTCAGCTTCCTTTTTCAGTTCTTCAGGGGTAAAGCCAAGAGATATCGCAAGTGAATGGTTTAGTTTAACTAGCTCCGGTGAACTTACAGGAGTAAGGGGGATTTCTGTATAAAAAGATTGTGGTAAAGTCGTATAACTATTATCTAAATTCCAACCTGTTTCATTATTTTTAGTCATTGTATCTCCTCCTTTGTGTATTTTAAATTATGTATTTGTACGTATGTATTCTTTGTAAAGTTAGCTAAAAGTATAATATAATATTTCCCCTTGCAATCTATTGTAAGGACTTCACTGTACTATGTCTATTTAACAGTAAATATAAAAGATCCATTTTTTAAAAATGGATCTTTTGTATTATTTGATTTTTACAATTATTTTACCTTTTGCTCTTCCAGCCTCTGAATATTCCATTGCTTCTTGCGCATCTTCAAAAGGGAAAACTCGATCGATTACCGGTTTGATTTCACCAGCCTCAATATAGTTTGCAATAGTGCGTAGTTGATCTCCGCTTGGCTTCATAAATAAAAATGAATATTGAGCATTATACTTTTTTTCAAGTGCAGTAAGTTTTTTACTTGCTAATGAAAATAAGAGTGTTTTAAAGAATCCAGAACCAAATTCTTTACCGAAACGAGCATTCGGCATGCCTGAAACGGAAACAATGTTCCCGCCGCTTTTTATAATATTGAATGATTTTTCAAGTGTTGCACCGCCGATTGTATCAAATACCGCATCAAAATTTGTTAATATATCTTCAAATTTTTCTGTTTTGTAATTAATAATTTCATCTGCGCCAAGAGACTTTACTAAATCAGAACCAGCTTCACTAGCAGTCGTTGTAACAGTAGCGCCCATTATTTTTGCTAACTGAATGGCGAAAGTACCAACACCACCAGATCCAGCGTGAATTAAAATCTTCTGTCCTTTTTGTAAGTGCATGATGTCATGTAGTGCTTGATATGATGTTAAGCCAACGAGTGGAATCGAAGCCGCTTCCTCAAAACTTAAATTTTTAGGTTTTAAGGCTACATCAGCCTCGTGAATGGCTATATATTCCGCGAAAGTACCAATTTTATTTTTTCTTGGGCGTGCATATATTTCATCACCGACTTTAAAGTGAGTCACTTTTGCTCCAACCTTTACGATGACACCAGAAAAGTCATTTCCAAGGATTAGAGGCATTTCATATTTAAGTAACATTTTCACTTTTCCATCGCGTATTTTAAAATCAATCGGGTTAATACTAGCTGCATGAATTTCTGCGAGCACCTCATACTCATTTATTTCAGGAGTAGGTACCTCTGTCATACGCATTGGGACTTTTCCATACTTATCAATTATCATTGCTTTCATTTCTTATACCTCCAAATTTTAATAAAACTTTTGCAATAGCTTCTCAATATCTAATACAAGATTTTTTAATAAACCTAATTTTGTACGTATATCAATATAATAAAAATTCTTTGTACCTTCTTTTCTCATTAAAATAATGCCAGCTTCTCGTAAAATCTTAAGGTGATGTGATACTGCCGGACGGGAAAGGTGTGTTTGCTTCGTGATTTCTCCTACACGTAATCCTTTTTGACATTCCGTTTCCATTAGCACTAATAAAATAGCTTGACGCGTTTCATCACCAATTGCCAATAATACTTTTTGAGAATCAATAAAATCTTTTTTTATAATATTTAATTGTTCTTGTTTATTCATTTCAATCACTTTGCCTCCAGCTAATTAGTCGAAAGGTTTAAGATGATGAACCATTACTTCGATACGGTAATGCTACATGATTGTTGTATGAGGTGCAATATTGGGAAAGAAAATCGAGACGAATGAATTTTTTATTGTTGAAAATTATAGGGAGATAGAAAAGGGATGGGAAGAACTATATAACACAATAGATGAAGTCTTAAAAACAAAAAATGATGTAACAATAAAATAAGCGGTCGTAACCTTATATAATCCATAAGGTTACGACCGCTTATAATGTTTGTATTATTTTTGATTTTTACGATAGAACATGGTTCAACGTAAAGTAAGTTCTTTTGTTTTACACTTTCATACAGACACAATTCAGGTGGATTATAGATGTATGAAAAGGGAAAACAAATTTTGGGGCGTAATCTATCTATATGATAATTCAAAATGAAATATAAGTCTATATTTTAATGTTTTTTTTGATTATATTTATGTCACTGAGCTCAGAACAATGATATGGAGGGTAAATATATGAAATCGAATTATGTACCAGTTTTAATTGTTGGAGGAGGATTATCAGGATTAGCATCTGCGCTATTCCTTGCAAAACATAACATTAATTATTTACTGATTGAAAGGCATCCGTCTACTGCAATTCATCCAAAAGCAGGTGGAATCACTTTTCGTACGATGGAGTTATTTCGAGAATTAGGTTTAGAACAAAGAATTAGATTGGCGGGTAAAGCATTAGAAAATTGCCGAGGAAGAATAGCTGTTCATACATTAGCTGAGGCGAATAAGGAAGAATTGGAAAAGATGAGGACCGCTCAGTATGGAAACGATGAAAAGTTACTTCAAAAGGTAGAAGAGATTAGTCCATCAAAACAAACTGCTTGTTATCAAATTATTTTAGAAGAGATGATGTTACAAGAAGCGAAAATGCTAGGCGGGCAACTATCTTTTTATCATGAATTAGTTTCATTTGAACAAAATGAAAACGGGGTAAAAGCAATGATTCAAAATCGTGAAACAGAAAAAGAAAGTGTAATACATTGTGACTATGTAATTGCAGCAGATGGAGCGAAAAGTAAAATACGTGAGCAGTTAGGGATTAAAACTGAGGGTCGTGGAACCATTGGCGGCTATTATATGAATATTTATTTTGAAGCTGATTTAAGTGAGTTTATAGGAGGAGACGCATTCGGTTTTTCGATGGTACTTCATCCGGAGGTTCTTGGTGCACTTATCCCGGTTGATAACGTAAAAAAATGGATTTATCATGTAGCCTACGATCCATTAAAAGGAGAAGGGTTAGAGGACTTCACTATAGAACGTTGTAAACAAATTATTGAAATAGCAATTGGGAGCATTAATGTTGAACCGAAAATATTAAGTGTTTTACCGTGGGAAGCGGCCGAAAATACAGCGGTAAAATTGCAAGATAATCGGATTTTTCTAGTTGGCGATTCAGCACATATTATGCCACCAACTGGAGGATTTGGTTCAAATACAGGAATACAAGATGCACATAATTTAGCATGGAAATTAGCGGCTGTTATAAAAGGGAAGGCAAAACCAAAATTGTTAGAAACATATCATGAAGAGAGATACCCTGTTGCAAAATTAACGACAGATTATGCGAGTGGTTTACTGTTTCGTGCTGCGAATAGAGAGGAAGGCAGTTTGAATAATATGGACGGTTTAGCAGTTACAGTTGGATATCAGTATTGTTCAGAGGCGATTATAGATGACTCAGTCACTCCACATAGAATCGATAGTGTAGAGTTGAACGGAAGACCTGGAACGCGAGCGCCACATTTATGGGGAATGTATGAAGGAAAGAAAGTTTCTATACTAGACTTATTCGGTAACAGTTTTGTATTACTTACAGGAGTAGAAAATAGTTCTTGGGCTGAAGCAGCACATACTGTTTCAGCTAAATTAGGAATAAATATAAAAGGGTATCGTGTTGGCTTAAGAGGAGACTTTATTGCTCAAGAAGATATTTTTAGCAAATTATATGGTATAGAGAATGGCGGAGCTGTATTAATTAGGCCAGATGGCTTTATAGGATGGTGTTCAGAAAAAGCGGTAGTAAACCCAGATATAGTACTAGAAGAGGTAATGGGAAATTTATTATGTGATTTTTAATTAAGGAAGAATTGTCTTATATGAGACAATTCTGTATACGTGCAGTTAGGTCCCATGATAATATACGTCTAGTTATATTTACAAATAAAGGGCTGAGTATGATGCGAAGAAAAGGTTATTATATATACAATGAAACTAAGAAAATGTACAACAATGAAATAATAATTTCAGATAAAGTTCAATCTATGAATCCTACGTTAGAAACATTGAAGGAAATGATATTTAACGGTGAAATAGAAGAGGTGTTTATCTCACATTATTTCGATGATCGGAAAAGTAATTTAGAACGTGAATCAATAGAAAATGTGAGGAGAGAGTGGGATATAAGTTATCATAATAATATTTGCCTAACTAATGAACCGGTATCTTTAGAAGATTTCCCTGATGAATACCTTTACTTCGTTGAATTGTGGGGAAATGAAAAAGGAAATGTGATTTTAGTGTTGTTTATGCATCATTAAAATGCTTGGTGAAGAAGGAAGTCTTTTTATAGACTTCCTTATATTTTTTATGTCGAGAAAATAGTATGTGAGATGTTGGTAATAAGATGTGGATTGCTCTAATTCTTCAATATACTGAAAAAATAATATTCACAAATTTCAATAGGTTTGATATGATTAAATTCGACAAGTTAATAGAGGCCGGAGATATTTGAGAAAAGCCATAAATTTATTTAGGGATACAGGAGTGTATTCTAAATATTTTATGGCTTTTTTTATTGAATGAACCGTACAAAATAGGGAGCTATATGTGAAAAGGAGGGCTATAGTACTAGTTTTCTATATTAATAACATAGAAAAAAGTATATTTGTAAGATTGGAATTTTAATATAGGTTTATAAAAAATAATGAAAGTGTGTCTTCTATTTCGTGTAAATCTCATTAGCTTGTTGAAATTTGCAACGTAGGAAGGGTTAGAAGGATGAGAAAAATTATTAGCGTTTTAGTTATTTTCTTTATGACGGGAAGTATCTTTGCTGGGGGAGCTGTTCATGCGAAAACAGAAGGGAAGCATGAATGGAATACGAATAAGTTTTTAAATATTGCACATCGCGGAGCAAGTGGACATGCACCTGAGCATACTTTTGCTTCTTATGATCTAGTGAAAAAAATGAAAGCGGATTATTTAGAGTTAGATATTCAATTAACAAAGGATGGCCAATTAATTGCAATGCATGATACAGCAGTTGATCGCACTACAAATGGAACAGGCGAAGTACGCGATAAAACGTTAAGCGAAATAAAGAGTTTAGATGCTGGGTCATGGTTTAATAAAGCGTATCCAGAAAAGGCTAAGCAAGAGTATGTTGGGCAAAAGGTTCCAACTCTTGAAGAAATCTTCCAAAAGTACGGAAGAAGTATGAAATATTATATTGAAACAAAATCACCAGATGTGTATCCAGGAATGGAAGAGAAATTGTTGACGTTGTTACAAAAATATAATTTAGTAGGTCAAAACATGTCTTCTAGTCGTGTTATGATTCAATCATTTAGTAAAGATAGTTTGAAAAAGATTCATAGTATGAATGAAAATATTCCGTTAGTTCAATTGCTTTGGTATTATCCAAATGAAAACAGTGAAATTGTTGAATGGTCTGGCATTACACATGAACCGAAAAGTGTAACGAATGATGATTTTCAAGAAATTAAAAAGTATGCAGCCGGTATTGGGCCAAATTTACGTAATGATAACGGAGAACTAATTATTGATGAATCATATATGAAAATAGCTAGGAAAAATGGACTGTTAATTCACCCTTATACAATTAATGAGAAACCAGATATGAGACTGTTAATCAAATGGGGTGCTACAGGAATGTTTACAAATTATCCAGATCGATTACATAGTGTATTGAAAGAAAAATAAGTGGAAAAGGGTATACCATTGTTTTGGGTATACCCTTTTTAATCTAACTCCCCAATAAACAAAAGCTCTTTTTCATAGCATTCATCTGCATCATAAATAATTTCTTGAAAGTGAAGCGTTTTGAAGGTATGACAAACTGAAATTTCCCATGTCTCCCAAAAATTAATTTCATTTGAAAGAAGAATCCATTTTTGGAATTTACTATTTCTATTAAAAAAATGATGAAAGTAGTCATCATTTTTAAATATGATAATTTGAGAGCTCCATAAGTTTTCTATAGAAATCAAAACAACAACTCGATATGTATGTGTATCACTCGGTTTTATTTTCATTAAATGATTTAATCGATTTAATAAGGTTTGAATACATAATCGTTTTACTTTCCTAGGTGTTTTACGAGAGTCGATAAGAACCTGTGAAACCGGTAATGGCATATACCAATATTCATCGTTATAGAAAGTAGAAGGGAACGTTTTTGTATGTTCCTCAATTTGTTTTATCATAGTATTTGTTTTTCGTTTCATACCACGTATTTTCTTTTCACGCATTTTGAATCATCTCTATAAATTTTTGTAATGCAGCTGAGTGAAACATATCTTTTCTCGTAATAAAAGTAGTGGGAACTTTTTTGAAGCTATCTGGTAAAGGATTGAATGATATGTCATGTTTATGACCATTTAAAATAGACTTCATCATAATTGCTATGCCCATACCTGATTTTACACATGCGAGTATCGCTTCAATTGTTCCAAACTCTAATACTCGTTTAGGTGAAATTCCTTCTTCTTGAAGCCAATCTTCTAATAAATTTCTATAATAGCACCCATGACTAAAAGCGAGTAAATTCATATCTCCTACGTCTTTAAGAGAGGATAAAGGTTTTTTACTAATGAGAACTAATTCTTCTTCACGAAATATATTTGTATGAATTTCAGCATGCTGAGTAGAGCCAGCTATAAACGCTCCGTCTAGTTTTCGCTCTAATACAAGCCTAATTAATTGTTCTGTCGTATTTGTTTCTAAAATCAATTCGATTTTTGGGTATTTCTCATAATAGGCCGTTAATATAGATGGAAGCCTTACAGCAGTTGTAGATTCTGTACATCCAATTTTTAAAGTGCCTCTTGGTTCGATTCCATTACTTTGAACTGCTTTAACAGATTGATCCATTAAGTGGATAATTTGTTTGGCGTATGTTAATAAAATCTCACCGTTAGAAGTTAAAGTTACACCTTTTCCGTTTCGGTAAAATAAAGGCACACCTAATTTGTTTTCTAGTTGTTTCATACGCATTGTTACGCCAGATTGTACATAGTTTAAATTTTTAGCTGCGTGAGATATATTTTTTTCTTTCGCAACTTCGTAAAATACAGTTAAATCTTTTATGTCCACGTATCATCCCTCCGAAAAAGGTATCAATTTTTTTGATGGATTATATGATGAATCTTTATTTTATATGATATCAGAACTTTCATACAATGGAAGGGGATGGAGGGATTATAGTGTTAATGGAAGAAAGGGTGAATAGTACTTATAAGTGGGTTATGTTAATTTTTGCAACGGCTGCTCAAACAACAGCGACACTTATAACGTATGGTATCGGGGCTTTCGCTTTATTTTGGAAAAAAGAATATGCACTTACAGATATGGAGAGTGGATTGTTAGTCAGTGTTGTAAATATTGGGCCGCTATTTTGTATGCTTTTTGTCGGACGGCTACTTGATCAATATAATGAAAAATTGTTAGTTTCTTTAGGTTCATTTTTGCTAGGGAGTTCGTTTTTACTGACTAATATAGTAAGTAGGTTTGATGGATTACTATTTGTACTTTTACTAGTAGGAACGTTTTATAGTGTTTCTCAGCCAGGCGGGAGCAAAGTGGTTTTGAAATGGTTCCCAAAAGAAAGTCGTGGATTAGCAATGGGGATAAGGCAAGCTGGTATACCGATTGGTGGCGCGTTAGCCGGAGTATTGATCCCGTTTTTTACAATGAAATATAATATGGCTTATGCGGTAAATAGTATTGCATGCATTTGTATAATTGGAGGGTTTTTATTTTTTATATTTTATAAGGAACCATATATTCAGGAGAAAGTTAAACAAGAACGTATTAAACTTTCTTTTTGGATGCAGTTAAAAGAAATAATGTGTAAAAAAGAGTTGTATGCAATATATATAACTGGTATTTGTATGATTTCATTGCAAATGGTGTTAGTTGGACATTTTATAAAATTTTTAGTAACAGAACAATCAATTTCACCAATTTTAGCCGGAAAAGTATTTTCCGTTATGTTCTTTTGTGGAATGGTTGGTAGGGTTGTATTAGCAGCTGCGAGTGATTTGTTTTATAAGGGAAATCGGCGAACCCCTTTATTTATAACTGTTTGTATTTCTATTTTCTTCATTCTAATGTTAGTAATGAGTATATATACAATAACGAATGTATTGTATGGTGTAAGTGCATTGTTAGGGTTCTTTTCAATTGGGTGGTTTAGTCTTTTTATAGCCGAAGTTGCAGAATCAGCAAGTGAAGAATCGGTAGGGATGACAGTGAGTTTTGCACTTACATTAAATCAAATCGCTATTATTGTTGCGCCTGCTTTATTCGGTTATATTGTAGATGAGAAGGGATATACGTATGCGTGGTTGTGCATAGTTGTTCTACTAACTATTTCAGCGGTTAGCTTATATAGGAAGCATAGAAAATAAAGGAATGTTAGCAATGTAAATTTTTTATGAAGAAAGTCTAAAGAAATGTTGAATGAGCGACATTTCTTTTTTTATTTGTTGTATAATCAAAACATAAATGAGATTAGTTTTCAATTCTGTTCATTTCCTTTTAATATCATAATTTGTTTTTCTTAATATTAAATTAATTGCATGTTGTTTTTGTTATCCGATAATGAAACATCTTATCATCTAAACGATTGCGTTTATCAGTATTTTTCATATTACAGCTCTATTCTTTTTAGTATGTAACAAATGTTACAAAAGAATTTGAAATTATAGTGTGATGCATCCGATTGTATGGTGGAAATTTTGTAAGAAAGAAATACAATAGAGAGTAGTCAAAAATTGAAAATGAGAAAAAGGAATCTAGTTTTAACAGAATGAATATTGAATAATATTATGAAATATTCGATAATTAAAAGATATAAAATAGAATGGATGTACGTTAAGTGAAACTAGATAAAAGAGGGTTCCTAGTATGTTAAAGAAATGGTTAATCGTTTTCTTTATTTTTGCTGTTTTTTGTGGAAGTGTTGTTACACTAATACATGCAAATAAAGGTAAGAAATATGATATAAAGGCATTTTCTAATGTAGATAGTAAGCAAAAAGATGTTAAGCAGGAAGTTGATGCGAATGAGAAAAAGCGTTATGAAATTGCAGCTGAAAAACTAGATCAGTACTTAAAAGATAAAGGATTTAATGGGAGTGTTCTTGTAGCAAGTAAAGATCATGTCATTTTACGAAAAGGCTACGGTTATGCGAATGTGAAAGATCAAGTATTCACAACGCCAAGAACGAAATATCGCATTGGGTCTATTACGAAAACAGTAGTTGCAATATCTATTATGCAACTAAGAGAAAAAGGGAAATTAAATATTGAAGACAATGTAAATAAATATATCCCATCGTTTCCGGCAGATAAAAATATTACGTTACGAAATTTGTTAACACATACGTCTGGATTACCAGAACAGGGACAAGGTAGTGTTGACGCAGCATCACGTTTAAAATTAGTAACGTGGATTGGGGCACAAACGTTACAATTTCCAGCAGGGACAGGATGGAAATATACAGATTATAATTATATGGTGCTTGCATATATTGTAGAAAAGATATCGAATAAACCACTTGCTGAATATGTGAAAGAAAATATTTTGACTCCTGTTGAAATGCATGAATCTGGAATGGGCGCAACTCTCCCAGAAGATATTTTCTTAGCAGAAGGGTATACGAAAAAAGATAATGAGTTAATAGCCACGCCTCGCTTAAAAATGAATTGGCTGTATGGGTGTGGTGAAATGTATACGACCGTTGGAGATATGAAAAAGTTAGATGAAGCCATTATGGATGGTAAACTACTTTCTAAACAAAGTGTGTTAGATATGTTTACTGCATCACCTGCAAGAAAATATGGATTTAGTTTCTATATTTATCCAGATTATTATCATAACCACGGTGTATTAGCTGGTTGGAACACTTTTAATAATTTTAACTGGGATAAAAGAACGTTTGTCATATTATTTTCTAACGTCCAAAATGGTATGAATGATGCATTTAATCAAGAGTTTAGAAAAATGGCGAATGATTTAATAGAAGGAAAATAATTATAAAAAATCGGTATTGATATGTAATTATCAATACCGATTTTTTTATTTTATAAAGTTTTACTTGCTGCCCACAAATAGCGGGAGAAATAGGTAAGAAAGGTGATTAACATTTGAATAAATCTATATAGGCAGTTAAATGATAGTAATGCAAAGAATAGATGGTAATTTTTACATTGATAAAAAAGCTTGAGCTTCACACTATGTGAAGCTTTACATTATTGGAGACAAGAACAGGAGGTTGAAAAAATGAAAAAAGCAGTAAAGTTTTGTTTAATAGCTACATTATCTACGACGATTATTAGTGGGTGTTCTTTTGAAGGTGATAATGGTAATGAAAATGCAAAAGGGAAAGAAAGTGAAAAAGTAGAGGTACAGAAAAAAGTTGGGAAGTATACGATGCCAGATGAAAAAGATAAACATGAAGGTACATGGCTGCAATGGCCTCATGAATACACATATGGCGAAGAGTATAAGCAGGAAGTTGAACCTATTTGGGTTAAGATGGCAAGTGCTTTAACTGAAGGTGAGAAAGTCCACATTGTTGCATACGATGAAGAGGAGAAAGAGCGAATCAATAAGCTTTTAATAGATAAAGGACTAAATATGGATAAAATTGATTTCTTTATCGCTCCTACTGATGATGTATGGGCAAGAGATAGTGGACCGATTTTTGTTTATGACAATAATAAAAATTTAAAAATATTAGACCCAGCATTTAATGGATGGGGAAAGAAAACGCCTTACAAAAATGATGCTCGAATACGAGAGAATGTTAGTAAACAATCAGGAATTGAAAGAATTGATTGGGGGAAATTTGTACTTGAAGGTGGCGCAATTGAATTAGATAGCAATGGGACTGCGTTATTAACTAGAAGTGCAGTAACGAATAAAAATAGAAATCCTGATTTATCAGAAAAGGAAATTGAAAAATATATAAGTGACCTTGGGGTGTCAAACTTTATTTGGTTAGACGGAGTGCCTAATTTAGATATTACGGACTTCCATATTGATGGATTTGCTAAATTCCATAATAAATCTACCATTGTAACGATGAAAGAAGATGACCTAGCAGAATGGGGTTTGTCTAATAAAGATATGGATACATTGTTAGATGCAAAAAATGCTTCAGGACAGAAATATAAGTATGAATACTTGCCGCTTAGTAAAGAAAAGGTTGCTTTAGAAAATGGAAAAACTCTCGATTATAAGGGATCGTATATCAATTATTATATTGGGAATAAAGTGATATTGGTGCCTAATTATAATGATCCGAATGATAAAATCGCAAACGATACGATTCAGAAGTTATACCCAGATCGTAAAGTAGTCGGTATTGATGTGAGAGAGCTTTATAAAAATGGTGGTATGATTCATTGTGTGACACAACAACAACCAATTGCATTGAAGTAATTGATTGGAATTTCGTTGTGCTGCTATATAGACAAAATAGGTGAAATATTATCTTTGCCTATTTTGTCATTTCTTATTATTTGTAAAAATAAAATTTAAATATAATGATAAATGAATTATAGTGTGTGTTCGCTTTTCGTTTTATATGGTAAAGGAGAAAAATATTTGTGTTAAAGAATTTTAAAATAGTATTTTCGTATTTCCCTATCGTTTTACAGTACATTTTAAATGTAGCTTTGATTTGCTTAGGGGTTGTTTTAAGTGTATTTCTTATGAAAGAAGTCGTTCAGTTTATACAAGAACTGAAATTGGGTGGTAACGAATCTAGTTATCATTTAATTGATAGTATCGTCGTGTTCTTTTTGTACTTTGAATTCATCGTAATGATTATAAAGTATTTTCAAATGAATTTTCATTTCCCATTACGATATTTTATATATATAGGTATAACAGCTATCGTTCGTCTTATTATTATAGATCACGATAGTCCGATAGATTCATTGTTATATGCTTGCGCGATTCTTGTATTAATTAGTGCTTTATTCATTGCAAATTCTAAAGTAATGCGTCGTGATTTAGAATAGTGGACATTTGTTGTTGAATTAAATAAGGTATTTTATCTTTTTCAAAAGAGGAGTAACAGTATTGAAAGAAATAATCTTAATCAGCCTTATAATGATAGGGTTTATGATTCTGCTATTTAATTGTATAGTCTCGTAATTTAAAAGAATAAAAGGTTAATAGGAAAAGAGGTTTTTGTAAATATGGTTCATTACAATAATCAAAATAGTTTACATCAAATATTTACATTAAAAGGGACAATTATAAGAGATATTTTTCCACAAATCGTCTTATATACGTGTATTTCAACGATAATAGCTGTGATTAATTATTACTATGCAGAAATAAATATAAATCAGACTCCTTGGGTGATCGTCGGGGGAGCTCTAGGATTACTATTAGTGTTTCGTACAAATACTGCCTATGATCGGTACTGGGAAGGCAGAAAGCTATTTGGCACAATTGGTGCTTGTACTAGAAATTTAGCAATTAGTTTTTTGTGTCATTGGGATTCTAAAGGGAAGAGTATAGAGCAGGAAAAAATAAAATTTTTACATTTGTTAATTGTATTTCCGAAGTTAGCGAAAGGACACTTAAGAGAGGAAAAAAATTTATCTGAAGTGAAATCATTGCTTGCTGTCTGTTCTGAGAAGGAAAAAGCTTTTTTGGTTGAGTCCAATCATTTACCGGTTAGTATAGTTTTTATGTTAAAAACTATACTATCAAAAGGTTTGAAAACGGGGCAAATTCATCCAAATGCGATAATTAGTATGGAAACGGATTTGAATATGTTACTTACATCTGTGGGTGGATGTGATCGTATCAAAACAACACCTATTCCTTTTGCGTATTTTGCGCATATAAAAATTTTATTGATTATATTTTGTGCGACTTTACCGATTGGTCTTGTTGATAGTCTCGGTTGGTTTACAGTACTTGCGACTACGTTTATAAGTTTTGCATTCATAGGTATTGAAGCGATAGGGGTTGAAATTGAAGATCCCTTTGGTCAGGATCCAAATGATCTTCCGCTAGAAGGAATTTGTATAGGAATAGAAGCACATTTAGTAAGTTTATATAATCAAAACGATCTATTAGAAGTAATGGGTTTGAATCGTGATAAAAAAATCATTTAATCATTTATTGTTGTTTTAAAATATGGTATTTAAAAACCTTGTCAAGAGTCAATTTAAGGCTTAACGTCAGCTTTATATTTTTTATATAAATATACAATATTTCTCCATGCTATAATCCATTCATGAAATGTACGCGGTTCATGAGTTGTAATGAAAAGAGAAATGAATTGAGGAATAGTTGACTTTGTGAAAGCAGTTATATAACAATTTTTAAAAAGCGAGGTAAATAATATGGAACAAAAACATAATGGCATTATTTTTACTGCAATACCAGACGAATCGAATGAATATTATCAACCATTTTATGAAGACTTGATTTACTTTAATGAATGTTTAAATGAAAAGAAATCATTTGCGGATCAACTTATATCTTTATCTGTTGAAGAACAAGACTTTCATACGAGCTGTTTTGAGTATGATGATATTTGGCTAAGAGATGTTGCACCGGTTGTCACAAATCATCTAGTTAAATTTAAATATAGACCAAATTATTTGCCGGATGATCAGGGGCGATATTTAGATCAACAGTTTAATAAATGGTTAAAAAAGAACGATTTTGAATATGTGAAATCCCCATTAATATTAGATGGTGGTAATCTTATTTGGAATAAAAAAGATACCGTAATATTAACAGAACGCATATTTGATGATAACGATGATTGGACAGAAGAGGAAATTATTGAGCAGTTAGAATGGGATTTAGATGTGAGTCGAGTTATTATTATTCCTGCTGAAGAAGGGGATGTACTAGCACACGCAGACGGAATGGTTAAATTTATTGATGAACATACAATGTTTATTAGTGATTTTTTAGGAGATCATGAATTTAGATATAATGTTCAAGAGATTATTCAAGAACAAATGCCAGAAGCTGAATTTATAGTTGTTCCTTCATCATATACAGAGAAAGGACAATATGATCAAGAGATAGCATCGGCAAAAGGGTTGTATATAAATATGTTAGAATCATGTGATGCTCTTTACGTCCCTAAGTTTGGATTAGCTAAAGATGAGGAAGTTTTACGATATATTCAACAGTATACGGAGAAACAAGTTATTCAAATTCATGTAGGAGAAATAGCAACAATGGGAGGCGCGATGAATTGTTTAACGTGGTATTGTCCAAGTCATTTGTTACCTTCAAAAATGAGGGGATTGAAAAATCAGAATGAAGATTTTTCAATGAGGAAGATTTTTGATTGGTTTTAATAAATAAGTAATGAAAAGAAAATGTATTCAAGGAGTATTGATATGTATACCATCGCTGAGTTTTCTCGGATTTGTAAAATGAGTACGCGGATGTTAAGGCATTATGACAAAGAGGAGATATTAAAACCGGCATATGTGAATCCGGTTAATGGGTATAGGTATTATGAACAAGGGCAGCTGGAGGTAGCGTTGAAAATAAAAAAGCTAAGGGAGTATAAATTTCCTCTTCCAAAAATTAAAATCGTTTTGCAGTCATCGGATCAAGATTCGTTTGTTCAACATATACAATCACAAATTATCGAGTTGTCTCATGAAGTGAAGCAAAATTTACAGGTTATTTCAGAAATGAATGAAATGGTAAAGGTGAATAGTAGTCTGAATATTGCTAGTCATAGAAGTTACGATATATTAATGGGAATGAGGAATGAAGTAACGATAATTACCCAAAGATTAAAAATAGATATAGATGATATGGATGATTATTTTTATGACTTATATGAAGAGGTACAAAAAAATACCTTTCAAATAGTCGGTTCGCCATCTGCAGTCTTTTATGATGAAGAATATATTCCAAGTAACAGTGATATTGAATTAAGAATTCCAGTTATGCAGGGGAATGATGAAGATGTAGCACAAGATTATGAAATGAAAAAACTAAACCCACATCAAATCGTTACCACTATGCATTATGGAAGTTACGACTATATAGGTTACGCCTATATAGCGTTAGAAGAATGGATTGAAAGAAATGGGTATGCAATAGTTAATTCGCCATATGAGGTTTATATAAAGGGACCTGAATGTGATTGTTTAGCAGAAGAGTATGTGACACAAATTTGTTTTTTAGTTAAGAAAATAGAATGAGAATAAGGATTGACATTAACATTATGTCAATCCTTATTCTATGTACGAAAGTAATTTATCATAATAAAAAGGAGAAATAAAGAATCACCTTATAAAGTTGCTACAAGTAAATGAATATATTCCTGTTGACCTTAACACGATGTCAAAGTATAGACTGGACATACATTCATATAAGGGGTGAACACGTATGAGAAATATAGAAAATAGTTTGTATTATATGCCTGCGGAATGGGAGAAACATGAAGGTACATGGCTCCAATGGCCACATGATAAAACACATAGGGGTGAAGGTTACAGAGCTAAGTTAGATGATATTTGGATATCGATGGCAAAGGAGCTTCACTATGGAGAAAATGTCCATATTGTTGTATGTGATGAAGAAGAAAAAATACATGTCCAATCGAAGTTAATGGAAGCTAACGTGAATATGAATAAAATTGATTTCTTAATGCAAGAAACTGATGATATTTGGATAAGAGATAACGGACCAATCTTTGTAAAAGATAAAGAAGGGAACCGCTATCTAACGCACTGGATATTTAATGGTTGGGGAGATAAATATCCGTACGAAAACGACGCTAATATTCCGAATAAAATAAGTGAAATGTATCGCATTCCAAAAGTTGAATCTAGGGTCTGTCTAGAGAGCGGGGGAATTGAGATAAACGGAAACGGGACCTTAATGGCGGCGAAAACGTCTATTATAAATGAAAATCGAAATCCTACACTAAGTCAGAAAGAAATTGAAATGGAGTTAACGAAATATTTAGGAGTAACGAATTTTATATGGATAACTGGTATACGCGGAGAGGATAATTATGATGAAGATACAGATTATCATATTGATGGCGCGGCGCGGTTTGTAAATGAAAATACGATATTGTATGAATATGATCCTTTCGGTGAAGGAGAGTCATATCTTTTGGAGGCGTACGAAAAGCATTATCAAGAATTGCGACAAGCAAGAAATATAGATGGCAAGCCATTTCAGCTCATTCCAGTACCAGTAACAAGAAAAGTGGTAAAAGAAGCAAATTGTAAAGGGTCTTACTTGAATTTTTACATTGGCAATGAAGTCGTATTGGTACCTATATACGGTGATGAACATGATAAGTTAGGGCTTCAAATCATTGAAGGGCAATTTCCAGGGAGAAGAATTGTCGGTATATATGTTAATGAATTGTATGCATATGGTGGTATGATTCACTGTGTGACGCAGCAGCATATAGAATAGAGTAATTCAAAGGAAAAAGCATGCAGAGTATATAATACTCTGCATGCTTTTTATAATGCTGAAAACTCCTCAACAAGTTGAGTGAATTGTTTCAATGCACTTTCAATTGGTTCTGGCGTTGTTAAATCGACACCAGCTTTTTTCAGTAGGTTTAGTGGATAATCAGAACTTCCACCTTTCAGGAATTCGATATAATTTTTCTGAACATTCGAATCACCGCTTAATAGTTTATCAGCGATTTGAATGGCAGAGGCGAAACCAGTTGCGTATTTGTATACGTAAAATGGACGGTAGAAATGAGGAATTCTAGCCCATCCGTATTTTACTTCTTCATCAAATACAAGTGAATCACCGTTATATTCTCTAAATAGCTTTTCATAAATTTCACTGAAGACTTGTGCATTTAATGGTTTACCTTGTTCAGCCATTTCATGTGTGATTTTTTCAAATTCTGCAAACATGATTTGTGTAAAGAAAGTACCTTTAAATTTCTCAATAAAATGGTTAATTAAATGGTTACGCACGTTCGTTTCTTTTGCTTCTTTTAATAAATAGTGAATTAATAACACTTCATTTACTGTAGAAGCGACTTCTGCGACAAAGATGGAATAATGCGCAGAAATTCTTGGTTGGTATCCATGTGAATAGTGCGTATGCATACCGTGACCGCATTCATGAGTAAGAGTGAACAGGCTGTTTAAATCATCGTGATGATTTAAAAGAATGAAAGGATGAACACCGTATACGCCAAAGTTATAAGCACCAGAACGTTTTCCTGGTGTTTCTCTTACGTCTATATATCGTTTATCTTTAAAACTTTTTAATGTTTCAATATACTCTTCTCCTAAAGGAGCTAGTGATGCAATCATAATGTCAAATGCTTCACTATATGGAATGTCTTGTTTTGCACCTTCTACTAAATCAACGCCTAAGTCATATTGTCTTAGTTCATCTACGTTTAATTTTTCTTTTCGAATTTCATTGTATGTATGTAATGTTTGAATGTTTTTTTTCGT
The DNA here is from genome assembly GCF_002567495.1 of Bacillus cereus. Lineage (GTDB taxonomy): Bacteria > Bacillota > Bacilli > Bacillales > Bacillaceae_G > Bacillus_A > Bacillus_A cereus_AQ. Next base: position 259,619 of record NZ_NVAP01000002.1, read on the forward strand.
TGTATCAATTAGGTTTTCATATACTTCTTTCGGAACCATATCGCCAAATAATGATTTCTCTAACGCCGATGGATATTTTCTTAGCTTCGAAACAGTAACGTTATTTTTAATAGCAGCGGATAAAGTAGACGCGATGGAATTCTTTAACTGAACATATGGTTTGTAATATGCTTTATAAGCTTCTTTACGTTTCTCGCGGTTCTCATCTTCTATTAACTTTGCATACATTCCGCGTGTTAAGTTCACTTTTTTTCCATCATCAGTTGTTACTTCACCAAATAGTATATCTGCATTATTTAACATACCAAATGTGTGCTGTGGAGAGGAAAGAGCCTCACCCATTTGTGATAAAATTTCTTCTTGGTCCTTATTTAATACGTGTTTTTTATAGCGGTATAATTCAAATAAGTCTTCTTTATAATATTGTAAGCCTTCTGTTTCTTCTATGTAAGAATGTAATGTGTTTTCATCTACACTAAGTAAGAATGGGGAAAAGAAAGATTTAGCTGCACTTACTTTCACATGTAATTGTGATACTTTATCGACAAGGGATTGGGCGTCAGTATCGCGTGTATCAAGGTCAGATTGTAATCGTGCATAAGCGAACATTAAAGATATTATGCTAGAAATTTCTTCACTCTTCGCTAAATAAGCTAGTAAACTATTGCCGTCGTGAATATTTCCGTTAAACTCTTTTAGTTCATTCGTTAATACTTCAATCTTTTTATAGTCACTTTCCCAATCTTCAATCGTATCGTAAATATCCGTTAAATTCCATTTTTCATTATCGAGTACTTGTAATCGATCTTTAAGTTCTGTCATAATCATTTCCTTTCTAAACATGTAGTTATATTCCTATATAACTATGAAATACAACAAATTGCAAAAAATCCCTGCTGGAAATTGAAAAGCATTGCCAAAAGGTTATAATGAAATTCCGAACTTCGAATGTAAAAGATTTGTATATTGCTCGCTTGTAATTGTTTCTTTTGTTTTTTTGCCATTTTGCACTATTGTAAGGCTATCTTTTGTTAAAGAGGCATGCCCATCTTCAGTTAGTTTTACAATAAGAGGTACTTTATTAAAAGGTGATCCTTCATGTTTAACGATAATTTCTTGTGCTGTATTTGCTTTTTCTTCATTTACCTCTTCCAAGTAAAATGCATAACCTAACGTCCAATCATCAGTAGAAGATAGATTTAAAAACTCATTATTTTTACGCATTTCTAAAATATAGTTACCTTTTTCAGTCGTTTCTTTACGAATACGATAATCTCCTGTTACGGAGTGTACGATTTCACCTGAGAAAGGAACAGGGGCAAGAGGTAAGTAAGATCCGAACCCAACTTCAATTAAATAAAGTTCATTATGATGTGTTAATACGGTTGCGATATGTCCAGAATCAACAGCCCATATAGAATTTGCAGCGTTATACACTGTTCCTGAAACGAGATGAACATCGAATCCAGAATCTTTCAGGAAGTAATACATAGTAGGATTGAGTTCATAACAAAGGCCGCCACGGTTGTTTACTAAAATTTTCTCTTTCAGATTTTCTTTTGATATTTCTTTGAAATTCTTTTCGATAATATTTAAGTTTTCAAATGGAACAGTTTGTGCCATTGCGTACATAAGATTACATAAATCTTCAAATGAAACTGTTTCTTTTTCTTCTATATGTAATCGCGTGAAAAATTGTTTCTGAAAATCGGTCATAGAAATCCCCCTGTTATCCTTTATAGGTAAATTGTAAACAATTTTGAATAAGATGTGAAATTAAAACTACATTGAAGTATTTGTGGAATATTTGAAGTTAGAACAAAAATAATGTGGGAGAGTGAGAGATTGATACTTTACTAAAGGTAGGCCGAATATTATAATAATTTTAACAGATTATGCAAACGTTTTCTTTGGGGGTAAATATGTTGAAAAAAATTATGGTAGTCTGTTTATTGTTTATTTTGCTTCTTCCTAATATATACGAAGGGGATAAGGCGGAAGCAGCAACGATAAACAATGGAACATTAATGCAGTATTTTGAGTGGTACGCTCCGAACGATGGGAATCATTGGAATCGTTTGCGTACTGATGCTGAAAATTTAGCTCATAAAGGAATTACATCTGTATGGATACCACCTGCATATAAAGGGACCTCACAAAATGATGTGGGGTATGGGGCCTATGATTTATATGATTTGGGGGAATTCAATCAAAAGGGAACGGTGCGGACGAAATATGGGACAAAAACACAGTTGAAATCTGCAATTGAAGCTTTACATAAGCAAAACATCGGTGTATACGGTGATGTAGTTATGAACCATAAAGGTGGGGCTGATTATACAGAGACTGTAACGGCAGTTGAGGTAGACCCGAGTAACCGAAATATTGAAGTATCAGGTGATTATCAAATTAGTGCGTGGACGGGGTTTAACTTTCCGGGACGTGGGGATTCTTATTCTAATTTTAAATGGAAATGGTATCATTTTGATGGAACGGATTGGGATGAAGGACGGAAATTAAATCGGATTTATAAATTTAGAGGCATAGGTAAAGCGTGGGACTGGGAAGTGTCTAGCGAGAATGGGAATTATGATTATTTGATGTATGCAGATCTTGATTTTGATCATCCAGATGTTGCGAATGAAATGAAAAAATGGGGAACGTGGTATGCGAATGAATTAAATTTAGATGGTTTTCGTTTAGATGCTGTTAAACATATTGATCATGAATATCTACGCGATTGGGTAAATCATGTCAGACAGCAAACGGGGAAAGAAATGTTTACAGTAGCTGAATATTGGCAAAATGATATCCAAGCTTTAAATAATTATTTGTCTAAAGTGAATTATAATCAATCTGTGTTCGATGCACCGCTTCATTACAATTTTCATTATGCATCAACAGGAAATGGAAATTATGATATGAGAAATATTTTAAAAGGAACGGTAGTTGCAAATCACCCTACACTTGCAGTTACTCTCGTTGAAAATCATGATTCACAGCCTGGCCAATCATTAGAATCTGTAGTGAGCCCTTGGTTCAAACCGTTGGCATATGCATTTATTTTAACGCGTGAAGAGGGCTATCCTTCTGTTTTCTATGGTGATTACTATGGTACAAAAGGAAATAGTAACTATGAAATTCCAGCGTTAAAGGACAAAATTAATCCGATTTTGACGGCTCGAAAAAACTTTGCATATGGTATGCAGCGTGATTATTTTGATCATCCAGATGTGATTGGCTGGACAAGAGAAGGTGATAGTGTACATGCTAATTCTGGTTTAGCAACATTAATCTCTGATGGACCAGGAGGATCAAAGTGGATGGATGTTGGAAAGAATAACGCAGGGGAAGTATGGTACGATATTACTGGTAATCAAACAAATACTGTAACAATTAATAAGGACGGATGGGGGCAGTTCCATGTAAGTGGAGGCTCAGTTTCTATATATGTTCAGCAGTAGGTTAGTGATGAAAAAGAAGAGGGAGACTGAAATATAAGTTTTCCTCTTCTTTTTTACATTCTGTATAGTTAGAAATGTATGACACCTTTACTTCTTACATAACATATAGTATGATGTTTTCAGTAAATTAGATTTCAATGACTATAATATAAATTAATGAGAGGTGCTTTTTGTGAGTGCGGTAGGTATTAAATAGGAAAAATTTAATGAAATAAATCGGATAAGACCAGGGGATTTTTATGTACATCATACCCCTAATTTTGTCATGCATTTATTTCAAAACCTATGAAGATACCTACAATACTTTATAAAGCGTGTAATAAGGGGATTGCCATCTGTTTTTTTATGGCTTATTTCCTCATATGTTATTACACATGCCTTGTAAATGTAAAAGCTGCGGTATCCCCGCAGCTTTTTTGTATATATTTTTAATGTATAAAAATGGTAATTGAATAATGTAGAGCTCATTGGAATCTAATGAGTAGGTATCTTCATTGATGATAGAAATCAATCATAGTGAGGAGAAACAAAATGAATACGATGACTTTTGAAAAGTTACAATACAACGAATTAAAGGAAATAGTGAAATCTTATTGTGTAAGTGGTTTAGGAAAAGAATTAATAAATAAATTAGAGCCGAGTACAAGTATAAAAGTAGTGAGAAATCGCTTAAATGAAACGACAGAAGCACGAGCTATATTAGATGCAGAAGGGCATGTTCCTTTCTTCGGGATTTCTAATATCGCTAGTACAATTCAAAAATTAGAAAAAGGGATGATTTTAGATTCAGAAGAATTAGTAAGTGTGTCAGACTTTTTACGTGGATGTAGAAAGATTAAAAAGTTTATGTTAGATAAAGAATTTTTTGCGCCAGTATTAGCTTCTTATGCAAATTCAATGACTGAATATAAAAGTATTGAAGAGGAAATTAACTTTTCAATTAAAGGAAATAGTATTGATGCAGCTGCAAGTAAAGAGTTAAAACGAATTCGAAATAACATTGATTCTGTAGACGGAAAAATAAAAGAACGTTTAACAAAATTTTTAAATAGTAGTGCAAATAAGAAGTATATTCAGGAGTTCTTTATTAGTAAGAAAGATGATAGATATACGATCCCAATTAAATCTTCTTATAAAAATCAAGTTGCGGGAAGTATTGTTGAAGCTTCTGCAAAAGGTTCTACTGTATTTGTAGAACCGCATACAGTGACAAAGTTAAATGTAGAACTAGCGGGTTTGAAAACAGAAGAAGCGATGGAAGAGTATCAAATTTTAGCAACATTATCAGGAATGGTAGTAGAAAATATTTATCATATAAAAATTAACATGGAATTGATTAGTCAATATGATATGGTATTTGCGAAAGCGAAGTTTAGTAAATCAATCGATGGAATAGAGCCGAAATTAAACGATCATGGCTATATTCATTTAGTAGGTTGCAGACATCCACTTTTAACAGGGCAAGTTGTACCGTTACATTTTGAAATCGGTCAAGAATACCGTAGTTTAATTATTACAGGACCGAATGCGGGCGGGAAAACAATCGTGCTAAAAACAATTGGACTATTAACATTAGCGACAATGTCAGGCCTTCATATTGCTGGAGATAAAGAAACGGAAATTGCTATTTTTGAAAATGTGTTTGTAGATATTGGTGATAATCAAAGTATTGAAAATGCACTAAGTACATTTTCATCTCATATGAAAAATCTGTCTGAGATTATGAGGATGTCAAATAATAATACGTTGTTATTATTTGATGAAATAGGAAGCGGCACAGAACCGAATGAAGGTGCGGCACTTGCGATATCTATTTTAGAAGAGTTGTATCTTGCTGGATGTATTACAATTGCGAGTACGCATTACGGTGAAATTAAACGATTCTCAGAAATGCACGATGATTTTATGAATGCAGCGATGCAATTTAATAGTGAAACGTTAGAACCGCTTTATAAATTAGTAATTGGTAAATCGGGTGAAAGTAATGCACTTTGGATTGCGAATAAAATGAACGTAAAAGAGCATGTACTGAAGAGAGCGAAAGAGTACATGGGAAATAAAGAGTACACTCTAGAAAAAGTGAATGAAAGTAAAATTAGAAAACCGAAATTTGTGCAAGAAAAAAGAGAATCTCATTATGAGTACAAAATCGGCGACCGTGTGAATTTATTGGATTATGATGATTTTGGTATCATTTATAAGGAAAAAGATAATTTCTATAACGTCGTTGTATATTTTAAAGGTGAATTTGTTGAAGTGAATGTAAAACGTATTACTTTAGAGGTAGCAGCGAAGGAATTATATCCAGAAGGGTACGATTTAAACACACTATTTGTTGATTATAAAGAAAGAAAAATGCAACACGATATTGAGCGTGGATCGAAAAAAGCACTTCGTAAAATTCAAAAAGAAATGAGAAAGAATAGAGGGTAATATAGAGTGGTAATGATTAGACAAGAACAAAAAAATGATTATAGAAAAACAGAAGAAGTCGTAAAAGAAGCATTTTTACATGAAGAATTTAGCGATAAAAAAGAACATGAACTTGTAAAACGTATTAGAGAATGTGATGCGTTTGTTCCAGATTTATCAATTGTTGCGGTAGATGAGGAAATCGTTGGTCACATTCTGTTATCGAAAATTACAATAGAACAGGATGGGGCTTCTGTAGATTCATTAGCGCTTGCGCCAGTGTCAGTAGCACCAAATCATCAGAAAAAAGGAATTGGCGGCAAACTAATCATAGTTGCGTTAGAAAAAGCGAAAGAACTAGGATACGGGTCAGTTGTAGTATTAGGACATTCAGAATATTATCCGAAATTCGGTTTTGAACGAGCAAGTCAGCGGAATATAAAAGCACCATTTGAAGTGCCAGATGAAGTGTTTATGGTAATGGAGCTAAGAGAGAACGCTCTTCAAGGTGTAGAAGGAATTGTACAATATTCGAGTGCTTTTGCTGAGTAGGAGTACCGGTTAAGAAATGTAATCATAAAAGATGCTATCTTTTTGTATGGATATACAGAAAGATAGCTTTTTTTATTAAGCGGATCTACTGACGTATATTTTGCTCAATGAATAATTGAGGTGGTAAAATTGATATAGAAACGTAAAGGGAGAGAATGAAATGAATAAGCGAGAAACAGATAGCAATGAGAATGCAGTTACGTTATATGTTACAAGGCACGGTAAAACAATATTAAATACGAATCATCGCGCGCAAGGTTGGGCAGACTCTCCATTAGTAGAAAAAGGTGTGGAAGTTGCTACAAATTTAGGAACAGGATTAAAAGATATTCATTTTATGAATGCGTATAGTAGTGATAGCGGCCGCGCGATTGAAACTGCTAATTTAGTATTAAAATATAGTGAGCAATCAAAATTGAAACTTGAGCAAAGAAAAGATTTGCGAGAATTAAATTTCGGTATTTTTGAAGGTGAAAAACTTGAGAATATGTGGGATGTGGTTGGAAAAGCTGCGGGCGTTGCATCACCAGAAGAACTTATGAAGCTTTCTATTCAAGAAGTAATTAATCTTATTAGAACAGCAGATCCTACAAAACAGGCGGAAGATTGGGAATTATTTTCTACTCGTATAAAAGCTGAGATTGATAAAATTAGTGAAGAGTCTGCTGGAAATGGTGGCGGTAACGTTTTAGTTGTCGTTCACGGGCTTTTGATTACTACCTTAATAGAAATGTTAGACAGTAGCAAAACAAAGCTTGGAGTGGAAAATGCTAGTGTGACGAAGATTGTATATCAAGATGGAACATATACGGTCGAGTCGGTTGGTGATATGAGTTACGTTGCAAAAGGGAAAGAAAGTGTGGAAATATAATACTATCTCAAATAGTAATAAGAAAAGGAAGATAGAGAAATCTAGCTTCCTTTTCATTTTGTGAATTATGGAATTAATAAAATCTTTCCTGTGCTTTTACGGCTCTCTAATAATTCATGAGCACGAGCACCTTCTTGTAAAGAGAAGGTAGTAGGACTCGCGATGTATAATTTTTCAGTTGCGATCCAATCAAATAATTGAGTAGAGCGTTTTTTACGTTCTTCATAAGTAGTAAGAACGTTCCAAAGGTCTCCGCCAGTTAAAGTTTTTGAAGTATCCATAAGCATACGTGGATCAACCGGTGCAGGATTACCACCAGCCATTCCGTAAAATACGACAGTACCGCCAATTTTAGTAGCGTTAAAACTTTCCTCTAATGTAGAACCTACTGATTCATATACAACATTTACTCCAATACCGTGAGTCATTTCAAGTACCTTCGTATGCCATGATTCGGTATATAAAAATACGTGATCTGCACCAGCTAATGTAGCTATCTTTGCTTTCTCTTTTGATGACGTTAGGCCAATTACTTTTCCGCCATATAGTTTAATCATTTGAACGAGAAGTTGACCGACGCCACCAGCTGCAGCGTGTACCAAAGCTATATCATCCTGCTTGAGTTGATAACTATCTTTCGTTAAATAATGTGCGGTTAATCCTTGTAATAAGACAGAAGCGGCTGTTTCAAAAGAAATAGAATCTGGTAGTGGGATTACTTTTTCAGATGGAACGGCAACTAGTTCTGCATTTGCAAATGGAACGTCAGCAAATGCAATGCGGTCTCCAGGGTTGATAGTAGTAACGTTAGCTCCTACTTCTTCAACAATTCCAGCTCCTTCATACCCTAATACATAAGGCGGATTGCCAGCGAGATGATAATCACCGCGGCGTCTATAAATATCAGCAAAGTTTAAACCGATTGCTTTCGTGCGTACGAGAATTTCGTTTGGATTTATGATTGGATCATCTATTTCTTTATATTGTAGTACATTAGCGTCGCCGAATGTTTCGAAACAAAGTGCTTTCATATGGAATACCTCCATTTAAATTGTTTGTGGATGCTTTTTATCATACAATACAAATATCGATAGACAAAGAGGATTATTTCGATGGAATCAATCGGAAATATCGATTGAAAAGAGGGAATAGTAAATGGAGATAAAACAATTAATTACATTTAAAGTAGCAGCAGATACTTTGAACTTTACACAAACTGCGAAGAAATTAAGCTTTGCCCAATCGAGCGTAACGGCACAAATTAAAACGTTAGAGGCTGAGCTCGGTACACCACTATTTGAGAGATTAGGGAAACGTCTTTTCTTAACTGAAGCAGGAAGAAAGTTTCAACTATATGCGGACAAGATGATTGCACTTAGTAACGAAGCAAAGACGGCCGTTAAAAATGATGAGGAAATAGCAGGTACGTTAATAATTGGTGCACAAGAAAGTCAATGTACATACAGACTGCCTTCTATATTAAAGAAGTTTAAAGCACAATTTCCTCAAATAAAACTTATATTTAAACCAGCACATTCCAATAAAGATGCGAAGGAACAATTGATGGAGGGGAAAGTAGATCTTGCATTTATTTTGGACGAATGTAAAACAGAAGATGTTTTGCATGTGGAACCACTTATGAAAGAAGAATTAAAAGTAGTAGCTGCTCCAGGGCATCGTTTACTTGAACAACCTTCAGTTTCTATAAAAGATTTAGAGAGTGAAACACTTTTACTAACAGAATTAGGCTGCTCGTATCGGACTTTATTTGAAGAGCTATTTCGCGGGGAAGATGTATATCCAGCAAATAAAATTGAATTTGTTAGTGTTGAAGCAATTAAACAATGTGTTATTGCAGATTTAGGCATAGCCGTTTTACCAGCAATAGTAGTAGAAAAAGATATACGAGAGGGGGCGATAAAAGAGTTACATTTAGAAAATACAATCTCTCCGATTTATACGCAAATCGCTTGGCATAAAGATAAATGGATGACAGCACCACTGCGACAATTTATTGATGTAACGAGGGAGTTTTTTGTAACGGATTAAGTGGAGAAATATTTATTTTATATAAAAGAAAAAATGGCAATTTTGTATAAAGAACCGATGCTTGAATATAACAAGTATCGGTTCTTTTATGTTTTAAATATAGAATGCTATAAAATGTGTATTTCTCAATTTTTTTTCTTACAAGGATAAGTAAAATTTTTCGTATATTCCAATAATCATAAGGGAATTTACAACGTTTATACGTTTCTGTAAGATGCCTCTAGGAAGCGTGAAAGGAGGACTTACATAGCAGTATAGCTTGTCTTTAGTATACGTACTTATTGTGAGGAGGAATTTAAAATGTTTAAAAAGTTAATGAAAGTATGCGTGTTAAGTGCGGCAAGTATAGGTGTATTATTTAGTTTTCAAGGAAGTACATTTGCAGCTACTGATTTAAGTAGTTATTATGACGGGAAAAATCCAGCAACAACGAAAGTATACGGGGGAAGTACGACGTGTGATGCAGATGGATTTAATGCAAAATCTACAGCTGTATATGAAGGTAGTAAAAAAGTAGGGACAGTGTATTTACGTTATAGTAATACATGTCATGCAGCATGGTCTAAGCTTGTTTTAGATCAACCAGCACCAGCTGTTTCGGGAGGAGTGTACGCGTACGCTGTTGTGAATAAATACAAAAATGGTGTATTTCAAAAATCAGTTACTTCTAATCAGGGGAACGGCACAATAAAAACAGGTCAAACGAGCACTTATACAGGAATGGTATTTGATTTAACTGCTGATTTCGGATACACAGCAGATGCTGAAGCAGTTACGTTTAATAACGGTTACGGGAAAACAGCACGTTATTAATAAAGGAGTGAAATGATATGAAACTTTTAAAAAAGACGAGTGCATGTTTATTGCTATCTTTACTCGTTGTAACTAGTATGTTTAGCACGACTAATAGCGATAAAGCATACGCAGAAGACCATTCATATGATGGGAAAAGTCCTTATTATAACAGCTGTGATCAATCTGCAGTAACGAAAGAAAAGAAGTGGATTGATTCAAATTCGTATGTGGAATTAAAATTTAGCACGACGTGTAAAACAGCGTGGGCAAAAGTTACTGTAACGCGTGCAGCGGTTTATAATAACGAAGCTGATGCAAGGATTGTTAGAAAAACAGATGGAAAGGCATACACTTGTGGAAGTGCTGGAGGAAATGGTGTTGTAAATAAAGGGCAAACATCATGCTATACGCCAATGGTATATGACTTAGATCCAAGGAAAGCGCAAGCGCAGGGGAAACATGCTATTCCGAATAGTGATGCTTATAATTACGCGGAGACTATTTGGTATTGATGGGAATATGAAAATTGTAAGGTAGAATATTTTAAGAGCATGTTTTGATTGGTTTTCAAAACATGCTTGATCTGTATGCATTCTAATCTTTTCGGTAATCATGGCCCATTGAATTAACTAAGATCTGTATCAGGAGGAGCATATCCAAGGTGACGAGCCATTGATACAATTTGTCCTTTATGATGAAACTCATGAGTCTCCGTATGAGTTAAAAGCCATAGCGGTGTTGTGCTCCAAGGTTCTTTTTGCCATTTCACTTCATTTGCTATGTTTTCAAGCCAACGTTCATTGTATTCATCTAAAAAACGTAGTACAACCTCATCTACTAACTTAAACCTAGCACGTACCTTTTCGACATCTGTATGCCCAATTTCATAGTCATTAGCAAATGAAAAATCTGCTCTTTTTTGCTTGAATGCGAATGATCCAAGCCAGTATCGATAGCAATCGGCTACATGAATATGGGTTTTTATAATGCTGCCGTTTCCGAAATTCGGAACAGTGCGGTGTAGTTTTTCTAGTGGGATTTCTTCTAAAAATGAAAATAGAGTTTCTCTTGTAGAGCTAATAAGATTATATTGTTGTTTTAAAACATCTATCATGCAATTACACTCCTCTTTTATTTACTAAACTATTTGCTAGTAAGTAATTCTATAGTCACGAGGAGTGAACCTTTTTATAAGCATATTAAGTGTATTTCTTATTTGTTTCTGATAGATTAAACAAGGTGAAACTTTAATAAGTGGAACATTCTTAGTTCATAATAAATTGTAGATAAAAAAGGGGCACAATAAAATGAATAGACTAGTTGGTTTAAAGCAATTTGAAATAACACGTGGAGCATTACTGAAATTCATGGAAACGTTAGATGATAATACTGCGGATATGCAGCCGGATGGCTTTAACAATACAATTCGCTGGCATATTGGTCACGTGTTAAGTGCAGCAGAGACTTTCATGTTTGGAAGAGAGTTTAAACACTTACCGACTGAATATCCAGGTATGTTTGGATATGGTACACGACCATCTAAATGGGAAACAGAAGGGCCATCATTAGAAGTGTTAACGGTTCAATTAAAAGAACAAGCGAAGCGTATTAACGAAATGCCAGCAGAAGTATTTGAAAACAAGCTTCCAGAGCCATTCCTAGGATTGGAAACATTAGGGGAGCTTTACGGTATGATGCTTTATCATGAAGCGGATCATCTTGGTCAAATGAAGGCGATGGAACGTATTATTAAAGTTCTTTAGTTTGGGGTAAAGTTTAATTGCATATAAAAACGAACTCACAGATGTTTTATCAAAATTGAGGTGTAAGTAGTTACAACCTTATTTTTCGCAATACAGGTGTAATGCTAAATAATATATAGACAAAAAGAGTAGATAATTTATTATCTACTCTTTTTGTCGAACTTCTTGAAGGATTAGGGATTATAATCGCTTATCATTGTGATACTGATGAAGAAGGACTGGAAACGAGTCTATTAGGATAAGTAAATATCCTGATTTGTATGGTGTAACTATTAAATATGCTATTCCTAAATATGGAATATACGTATAATAATAGAGAAGAACTAGAAATAGGGGTGAATACTATGATTACATTAGAGCAAAAGTTGGAGCAATATAAACATACATATGTACAGTTAAAGGGAGAACTAAAATGGAAAACGAGTGATTCTCGAACAGGAATGATGATTGCTGCTATGTATGCAGGTAGTGAATTGTTTGATCTTGGACGTTTTTTAGAAATTAGTAGTTATATTAAGAATCAGGTAGGAATGTTTTCATACTTAAAGTCTTATCATCGCTTTGTAGTGGCTGCAACATTAGATATTCACTTTACAGATTACAAGAAAGCTTTTCGGGAATTTTTAGATTTATATGAACAATTGGTCACTGGTGGCTTTAGCCGGAGTATATTTACTTATCTTGCAGCAACTGTGCTTTTGACAGAAGAAAATGAACAGTATGGCACACACATTCAGCGTTCGACACAAGTATATAAACGCATGAAAAAGGATCATCTCTTTCTTACAGGTACAAATGATTATCCACTCGCGGTTTTACTGGCAGGACAATCAGAGAATGTAGAAACACTTATGGACCGAGTGGAACGTCTTTATCAGAAACTAGCGACATCTGGCTTGCGTAAAGGGAATGATCTTCAATTTTTGAGTCATATTCTCTCATTAAAGAAGGATGTCAGGGAAGAAATATTAGTTGCAAAATGCACAAATATATGGAATTTGTTAAAGCAAGAAAAGGTAAAAGTAAAACAGATGCATTACCCAGCTATCGGGCTACTAGCGTTACTCGAGGACGGAGAAAAAGAGATTCATTCTATTCGAGCATTCATTGAAAAATTGCAGGGGGATAAATTGTTCCGTTGGCATACAGATACAAATATTCTTATTGCTATTCAACTGTTCGTAAGTCAGAAAGGTGAGGAAAGTAAAGCTACCAACACAGGTTTACAAACAATGATAGAAGTCCTCATACAGGCGCAACAGGCAGCTATGATAGCAACGATTGCCGCTTCATCTGCAGCAACCTCTTCTGCTAGTAGTAGTTCATAATATGCAACTGCTTATGCTCTTGTAAATTATGATGAATCTATAGTGAACGGTTTAAAAAATATTAATAAAAAAGCCCATCACTCTCTAATGAGTGATGGGCTAACTGCTTTTACATAATCAGCGTTATCTTTTCAACTGTTTCAAATATTTGAGTTGTGTAACAATCATAATGCTAATAACAACGAGTAAAAACCATGAGCTAATTTTGCTTAAGTGAACGAGATTCCATACTTCTCGTTGATTTGGATATTGCCATGCTCCGAAAAATGTTGCGATGTTCTCTGCAATCCAAATAAAGAATCCGATAAGGAAAAAGGAGAGAACGAGTGGCATTTTATATGTAACGCCTTCTAATGAAAATTCTACAAATGTGCGAGAGAAAACAATGAATAGTAGTAAAGTTAATATCCATCTAAAGTCGTATGTAAAGTGGTGTGTGAAAAAATTGAAGTAAATCATAGCGCCCAACGGAATGGTAAAAATAGCTTTCGGCCAATGATACATTTGTAAATGTAATCTTCTCCACGCTTGGCATATGTAACTCGCGACACTCGCATACATAAAACCACTGTAAAGCGGAACTTCAAAAATCTTCGAATATGCCTCTTCAGGATAACTCCATGAACCAAAATGAACTTTATATATTTCTAGTAAAAGACCGATGAGATGGAAGACGGTAATTACTTTTAATTCGTCTTTTGTTTCAAGATCAGTTTTGTACATAATCCACTGCATAAGAAGACATACGATGAGTATGAAATCATAGCGATATAATCCTGGGATAGAAATGATTTTTGAAAGGGCTAGTGTCAAGAAAATAACGATTGGGAATAAGCAAGATAATGCTTGTTCGTAAGTGAAATGTAGTAGTTGTTTTATATAGAGCATTCGTTCTCCTTCAGTTGATTTGTTAGAAAACTCGAAATAATGACTAAGTATACTACGATTTTAAAAATAATCTAGTAGTCTATTTTGCATGTATTTGTAAGTTTTAGAAAGGAATTGTAATAAGTATCTTAATATGTAACAAAGTAAAAAAATAGTTTGCTATTTAAAAAAAGTGGGGATATAATATCTAAATGAAAATGATAATTANNTAATTATTATCAATAATGATTATAAATAAAAAATAATTATAAAAAACAACTGAATATAAAGGATGAAATGAAACATGTTACATAAGTCTACTGTACATGCTGGTCGCTGGATACATATTAAGTTCATATGTTTCATGAGCTTAATAATTTTATGTTTAATTGGATCTATATTTTTAGCCATTGCATTTGGTGCAAAGGATATCCATTTACAAACGGTGTGGGCAGCGGTTTTTGATTACAATCCGAAATTAACGCAGCATCAAATTATTTATGATTTAAGGCTTCCGAGAGTAATTGGAGCGGCAGTTGTAGGGGCAGCTTTTGCGGTTGCTGGTGCTGTTATGCAAGGGGTAACACGAAATCCTTTAGCTGATGCAGGTGTACTCGGAATAAATGCGGGTGCGATGTTTGTAGTAGCACTTAGTTTTGCTTTTTTCCCGCATATGCCGTATGCCTATTTAATGATTGTCTCCTTTATTGGAGCTGTTTTAAGTACAGTAATCATTTTTATTATCGGATCAGCAACATCAGGCGGGTTAACACCAATGAGGTTAACGATTGCTGGAGCGGTTATGGCAGCGCTTTTACATTCATTAAGTTCAGGTATAGCGATTTATTATGATTTAAGCCAAGATTTAGCGTTTTGGTACGCTGGTGGTGTTGCAGGGGTTAAGTGGGAACACTTGAAATTCTTAGTACCTATTATTCTTATAACGATTGTTTTCGCGACAATGCTAGGGAGATCTATTTCACTCATATCAATGGGGGATGATGTCGCTACGAACTTAGGTGTAAAAACGAATCGAACGAGAATACTAGGGATGATTATAGTAGTTATTCTGGCAGGTGTTTCTGTTTCAGCTGTTGGTTCAATTGGGTTTGTAGGACTAGTTATCCCGCATATTGCTAGAAAATTAGTTGGTGTTAATTATAGACTCATTATTCCTATGTCAGCGTTATTAGGAGCTATGTTATTAGTTGTAGCTGATTTAGGGGCAAGAACAGTAAACCCTCCTAAGGAACTTGCGATAGGAATTATGGTAGCTCTTGTTGGAGTCCCGTTCTTCCTCTATATAGCACGTAAAGTTGGGAGGGAGTTATAAGTGAAGGGTCTTTTTAACTCGGATAAAAAGAGAGCTATTACTGTAACTACAATATTCGGATGTGTAAGTATCGCTGTAATTTTAATTAGTTTAAATACAGGGACACTGAGTATAGCGCCACTTAAAGTAATTCAAACACTTTTTGGTTATGGTGATTTTGAGAGTGCAACCGTGCTATACGACTACCGTATGCCAAGAATTATAATCACAATGCTAGCCGGTATTGGCCTTGGGATTTCTGGTGCGATTTTGCAAGGGCTATCTCGCAATGCGCTGGCCGATCCTGGTATTCTTGGACTGCATTCAGGTGCATCTTTCGGTCTGATTGTATTCGTTACTCTCTTTCATTCTATTAATGAGAGTGCATCTATTTTAATACCGTTATTTACATTTGGCGGAGGGGTATTAGCTGCATTTCTTATTATTTTACTTGCGAGTGATCGGTCAAAAGGTTTGCTTCCTATTAGACTTATTCTCGTAGGTATTGCAGTTTCAGCTGGCTTTAGTGCGATTTCATTATTTTTCTCGCTCAAGTTAAATGATGAGACATACACATTCGCTTCTAGATGGTTAGTTGGTAACGTGTGGGGGAGAGATTGGGTTCATGTGCTAGCATTATTACCTTGGATTTTTGTACTAACCCCGTATGCATGGCTAAAATCTAAAACGTTAAACGCACTGTCATTAGGTGATAGTGTAGCAGCAGGACTTGGTGTTTCTGTTCCAAGAGAACGGTTACTACTTTTAGCTACAGCGGTTGGATTATCTTGCGCAAGTGTATCAATGGCAGGAGGGATTGGGTTTATCGGCCTAGTTGCTCCACATATCGCAAGAAAGTTAGTAGGTACTACCTATCAACACTTCCTTCCTTTAGCTGGCATTATTGGAATGATTATTTTAGTACTAGCAGATACGATAGGTCGTTCTATATTTGAGCCGAACTCTATTCCGGCTGGTGTAGTAGTTGCCGCTTTAGGAGCACCTTATTTTCTTTATTTACTTACAAAAACAAAATAAACACTTCAAAGAGGAGAACATATGAAAAAGAAACTTACTATTTTATTTAGCATGATGTGTATTTTAGTATTAGCAGCATGTGGTCAAACGAAAGCTAATGAAGAGGCAACGAACAAAACGGAAAAAGGTAATGATCCAAAAATTGCTTCCATGTCTATTCACTTAACGAATAATTTACTTGCATTAGGAATTACACCGGTAGGTTCTGTTATTGGTGGAGATTTAAAAGATTTCTTGCCACACGCTAAAGAGCAGTTGAAAGATACGAAGAAACTTGGTGTTGTAACAGATCCGAATATGGAAGCGTTACTTCAATTGAAGCCAACTGACATTTATGTTGATGAAAAATATGCTGGTAAAGATGTAGCGAAATACGAAAAGATTGCAAAAACACATTCTTTCAATTTAGATGAAGGTACGTGGAGAGATCAATTAAAGCAAGTTGGTAAACTTGTAAACCGTGAGAAAGAAGCGGATAAATATATTCAAGATTATGAAGAGCAATCAAAACGAGTAAAAGGTTTAATAGATAAAGAGTTAGGTAATAACGAAAAAGTAATGGCAATTCGCGTTACTGCAAAAGAATTACGTGTATTTAGTACGAAAAGGCCAATGGGACCAATTTTATTCCAAGACTTAGGATTACAGGCTGCAAATGGTGTAGAGAAAATCGATGGAAACCGTCCTTTCGAAGTCATTTCACAAGAAGTATTACCTGACTTTGATGCAGATGCTATTTTTGTTGTTGTAAATAGAGATGATAAGGCAAAAGCAGCATTTAAACAATTACAAGAAACACCAATTTGGAAAGATTTAAAAGCTGTTAAAGGCAAGCACATATACATTATCAATGACCAACCATGGCTTGACTATTCTGCTTTAGGTAACAAAATGGCAATGGATGAAGCGGAGAAAATGTTTACGAAATAATACAGTTTTTCTATTAGGGAAGACCCTCTAAATTTGGAGGGTCTTTTTGTAATTATTATTGTTAGAATAAATAAAAAATTATACAATAATGTTAATTTAGTATAGAGGAGATGGGCCAATGTCAGCGCTTATTGTAAGTGTCCCGTTTTGGCAACAGTATATGGAACGAGGGGATAAATAGGCTAAAATAAGTATCCCTGTTATTTTAAAAAGGGGGAGTTTGAACTGACAATGAATCTTTTTCAAAATAAAACGATTAAATTATCAGCTATTAAAGAAACAGATGCGGAAGTAATGGCTATGTGGCAAGAAGATAGTGAGTATTTAAGAAATATAGATACAGATGTAGCATTCCCGCAATCGATACAAGAAATAGCAAGTGATGGGCTATTAAAAGGACGGAGATCGAATAGTGTTTCTTTCATGTTAAGAACAGTCCAAGATGATCGCTTAATTGGTTTTGTGGCGATTCATGGCATAGAGTGGAATAACAGAGCGGGTTTATTAGCAATTGGTATAGGAGATGCGAATGATAGAGGGAAGGGATATGGAAAAGAAGCGATCCATCTTATCTTAAAATATGCTTTCTATGAATTGAATTTGCACCGCGTAGGCCTGGATGTTATTTCTTATAATAAATCTGCTATTAGGTTGTATAAAAAGATGGGGTTTCAGATGGAAGGTTGTATGAGAGAAGCGGTGCAACGAGATGGGAAGTATTTTGATCGTATCATTATGGGGATATTGAGAGATGAATGGATAGAGCTGCAAGGTTAGAAAGTATATTCAAAATTATATATGTAGTATGCAGGAGATATAATGGTAATTGGCGAAAATTTACAGTGTACTGATTGAACTTATAAGGAGTCATGTGAGATGAACTTAGAAAAAGCAAAACCAGTAAATGAAGAGGTCGCTGAATTAAAGGAACTAATTAAAGAATTACATGGAAGTGTACATCAACTACAAAGTGAAGTACAGCAACTAAGGCATGAAAGACCGGTCGTTGAGGTGAGAAAAGGTGTTCAATTATCACCAGCAATTATCGGACAAATTGGTGGTATAATTTTAGGTGGATTAGCAATTATCGGTATATTTTGGTGATGAAAAAAGGTTTGCAGAATAGTGCTGCAAACCTTTTGTATTTGACGATATCATTTCATGCAATATAATCTCTACATTAAATAACGTAAATATATATAAGCATGTGATAACAAGAGTGCAACAATAGTTAATGGTAAACCAATTTTTAAGAAGTCCATATAAGAGAAGCCATGTCCTTCACGTTTTGCAATACCAGCAACGACTACGTTTGCTGATGCTCCAATTAACGTTCCGTTTCCTCCTAAACAAGCTCCAAGAGATAACGCCCACCATAGTACTTCAATTTGCGGGGAATCGGTAGGTAGTCCGAGTCCTGTAGCTAAATCTTGAATAAGCGGGATCATTGTTGCGACAAATGGAATGTTGTCGATAGTTGCAGATGCGATGCCTGATACCCATAAAATAAGTATAGAAGCGAAACCGATGTCACCATTTGTTACGTCGATAACTTCTTTTGCAAGTGAAGAAATAAGTCCGATATCAATTAATCCGCCAACGAGAACGAATAGTCCGGCGAAGAAGAAAATTGTTACCCATTCAACGTGGGCAAATATATCTTCTATTTCATGTTCTTTCACGCCGATTAACATAAGAAGTGTAGCGCCTGTCATCGCGATAACAGCAGCGTCTACATGAATAATAGAATGAAGTACGAAGCCTAAAATAGTTAGTCCTAAAATCGAAATGGATTTTAAAAGAAGGCTTTGATCTTTAATATAATCTTTTTCGTTTAACGCCATTAGTTTTTCGATTTGCTCAGGTGTTGTTTTTAATTTGTTACGATACATGAAGTAAATAATGCCAAGTGTAACGATAGAAATAATAATTACGATTGGAGCTAAGTTCAGTAAAAAGGCGTTAAAGTCTAAATGCTTGTTTGCTGATCCAATCATAATGTTCGGTGGATCACCAATTAATGTTGCTGTTCCGCCTATATTTGAAAATAGCACTTCTGAAATCAAATAAGGAACAGGATTTACTTTTAAAATACGTGTAATGGATAGTGTAACGGGAACGATTAATAAAACGGTCGTTACGTTATCCAAAAATGCTGAACCGACGGCAGTTAATAGGGATAGTAATAATAAAATGCGAATCGGTTTTCCGCCAGCTGCTTTTGCTGCTTTAATGGCCACAAATTCAAAGACACCTGATTGACTCGTAATATGTACGAGAATCATCATCCCAATTAAAAGGGTGATCGTTTCCCATTGAATGTGTGATGTGAAAGCAGTATGTAAATCTACAACTCCAAAAATAATCATAATAGCAGCACCGAATAGTGCGATTACAGCACGATTCAATTTCTCAGAAATAATAAATCCGTACGTGATTAAAAATACGGCAATTGCAAAATAATATTGCCAATTTGCTACTTCATGTGCTGATTGTTCCAATCATGTCACCTTCTTTAAAGTATGTATTCAATTGTCGAAATGTATCTCGCTGCAATAATACGGGATAAAATATATTGTAGCAAATTCAAAAAAGAAAGAAAACTATTTAACGAAGTGAAGGAAAAAATGTATTTTTTACATATCATATAAAAAATATAAAAAACACAGTGCAAATTATTAGGAAAAGTGAGCGTTGTCCTCTAATATAGAGATAGCAATTTACATTATTTTTGCGTAAAATGGTTTAAAGAGGTGAATTCCGATGGAAATAGTAAAAGATAGTTCTCTTATTCAAAATGAAATTGAACGTTTTGTAAATAAAGATGTATATATTCATTTAGAAACGACGAACGGAGCATATGCATCACACATAAATGAAAAGATGATGACAGTTGGTGCTTTCATTCGAAATGCGATTATTCGCTTTGAACGTGGGAAGATTACTGGAACGAACCCATACCGAGTTGGTCTGAAAATGGATCATGGTTGGGTATATGCTGAAGGTATTACGCACTGGGAAGTAGACGGTCAAGAGCGTTTATTACTAGCTGGACATGATAATTTAGGTCGCCTAGCAGTTGCACTTGAATTAAGCTTAACACCATTTAAGTAAGAAGGAGGGAAACTTATGGAGAGACATGTACTTGTTGTATTTCCGCATCCAGATGATGAAGCATATGCTGCGGGAGGAACAATTCGCTTATTAACAGATCAAGGAGTACCTGTAACATATGCATGTGGTACTCTAGGACAAATGGGACGTAACATGGGTAAGAACGTATTCGCTAACCGTGAAACGATTCCAAATATCCGTGAGAAAGAATTGAAAGATGCTTGTGAAGCGATGGGCATTAAAGATTTAAGAATGCTTGGTTTCCATGATAAAACGTTAGAATTTGAAGATGTTGATTTCGTTGCTGACAAAATTGAAGCAATCATTCAAGAAGTAAATCCATCTCGAATTATTACATTTTATCCAGAGCACGGTGTACATCCAGATCATAATGCATTTGGCCGTGCTGTCGTTCGCGCTGTATCACGTATGCCAAAAGAAGAGCGCCCGGTTATTCATGCGGTTGCGATTACGAAAAATCGTGAAGCGGTATTAGGAGAACCGGATGTTGTAAATAACATTAGTGAAGTATTTGATCATAAATTAACTGCACTAGGTGCGCACCGTTCACAAACAGAAGCAATGCTGGAAGACACGCATGCAAAAATAAAAAACAAAGATGCAGCAACATTAAAATGGCTGCAGCTTGAACAATTTTGGACTTATAAATGGGAGTAGGCTAGAAGGACATCTTCTAGTTGCTCTTACATAGAAAAAGCGCCGTCACTTGTGAAGTGAACCCCGAAAACG
>NZ_NVAP01000030.1:0-32723 GCF_002567495.1 Bacillus cereus
TTTATCAAGGTTATTTCTCTAAATAATTCCTTAGCATATAAAATTTGCATTATGTTGTCGAGAGCGCAAACATAACATGTGGACTGTATATCATATTCTTGCTCGATTAACATAACGTCCTATTATAAGAAGTTCTTCTCACCAACAATCCACGGCTTATTAACATGCTGTGAAGCATCCTCTTCACCTATATAAGCAGTTTCTTATTCATCCCGTTATATCAGTGGCTATAAGCTATCAGTTTCTTTATTTCCTATACTATATATGTATAAAATTCCGCATAAGCTAACGGCAAGTTTATGCTTCCAATTGCGGCAAACTTATAGGTAAAGTGACAAATCGCAGTACTTGCTTTTCACAACTACATATATAATAATATGAAAGCATCATTTAATTTTTGCAGCATGAGAGAAGCAAGAACCTCATGATTTACTATATATTTATCATTTTGGAATAAACATATTTAGCAGCAAATGATACAAAAAACTTGTATTAAAAATATAGCAAAAAATTTCAGGATTCAAAGGTCGATAATGCTGAATTTTTCAATTTGAGAGGAATATAAATTATGACTAAAGTTGATAAAGTTAAAGAAAAAATAATTGAAACAGCCTTGTATCTATTTAATACACAAGGGATTTCCCTCACATCCATCCAAGATATCATGGACGCTGCTTCTCTGCCTAAAGGCGCAATATATCGCCGATTTAAAAGTAAAGAAGAAATTGCATTGGCTGCATTTGATAAAGGTGGAGAAATCATATGGAAACATTTTTATGCGGCTATAGAAAATAAAGAGAATGTTATAGATAAAATTATTGCCATCTTCCTTGTATATCAAGATGCGGCCAACAATCCTCCAATAGCTGGTGGATGTCCTTTACTTAATGTTGCAATTGAAAGTACAGATGTTTTCCCTGAATTACATGCTGCAGCTGCAAAAGGATATGATAATACAGTAGTTCTAATGGAATCTCTTATTAAAGAAGGAATCGAAAAAAAAGAAATTAAAGATGATATAGATGTTATGTCACTCGCTTCTTTCCTTTCTTCTTCCATGGAAGGAGCTATTATGGCTAGTCGAGTATCAAAAAATAATATACACCATCATTATTTTATAGAACAAATAAGACATCTTCTTAATTCATATGCCAATTAAATCTTTTTAAACTGCTTGTATATTTTAAAACAAAAAGGCTCTTATGCTACTACGCATAAGAGCCTTTCTCACTAATATTATAAACAACTAGTTATATAAGAATCCTTTATACCAAGAAGTCCTTTCTACCATTATTCTAGGAAAATAAAGCTAGAGTCTCCCTTCACTATTAGTGGCATCTTCTTTTGGGAATTTAATAGTAAATCCTTCATTCCCCTTATTTCCTGTATTCATTTCTTGTTCCTCAGGAAATACAATGGAAGAATCATTACTTAAGTTTGGTGAAAAACCAAGTTTGGATAAAATGGCTTTTAAGTCAGGTAAAACACCAATTTTATCAGAAGTTGGATCATTAAATTTCGTTCCGGTGCTACAATCACTTAAAATATCCCTAAGCTGTCTAGTGTATATACTCTTCCCTGATTTTTTTTGGAAATTCCTTGAATGGATGCAGCAGAAACCTCTTCATAGGACCAACAAAAAATCATGAGGGAAGCCATACTCCCTATCCTTAATAAGGATAATTTCATTCTAGTATTCTTGTTAGTTTGATTAAAAAATGCTGGTAACTCTATCGAGATTCGATATTTTTAAATAAAGTGAAACTTTAATCAGTGGGGGTTTTGTTCATCCCCTACCTAACTTCTTTGCTTTCGCTGAATTTTGAGGTGGGGGTCTTACTGCCCGTTAATGCGGGATAAACTTCCTACTTTTTATCTAACCTGCTAATCTTATTCCACAACCTGGCCCGATTGCTGAATAAGAAAAAAAACTGCACATCAACACAGGATTTTGATCAAATTTTTTTACATATTATCAATCTTCATTTTAAATAATCAGACTTTTTATAAATTATCAAACTTTGTCTTAAAGCCACAGAGATTCAAAGGTTTTTATCTCCAAATATATTACAGAATCTTGCTAGAAAGATTTTCTTTTTGCAACGAATCAGTAAGTATCAGACAAAAGATTTAGTAGTTTTATGTGTATGAGTTAGTGAAAATGTCGGTAGAACCTCTTGAGTAAGTTAAGAGGGCTTGTAATTTGGGCTGTTTCCCCATAATAAAAAGGCAGTAACATTTTGTACATATCAAATATGTTCCTGCCTTTTTATTGAGTTTAACATCTATGACATAAATATAATGTTTTTCACTCCTTTTTTGATTTACTCCCTTTTTTAGAACGATATTCTTTTCCTTTATTATCATTACCAGTTTCAAATTCAGTGCTAAACTCCTGATTAAACTGGCCGGACTTTGGTGATCCTTGATTACCGCTCCCTTTACTACCGTTACGATTCGTCATATTTCTCCCTCCCTTCTTTGTATTAGTAGTATGGCGCTCTATCTTTTTTCATACACATTTTATTTTTTAACATCTATAACACACGAAAGAAGACCTTCCACATATAAGGAAGATCTTCTCTTTCATCACGTAAGCGTTTTCTTGTTTATAATCACTTAAATAAGTTTTTTGGAAATCGAAATCATTACATTCATTTCATCTTCTGAAAGTGCAGAGAATCTTTCTTGTAAATATTGTTTTTTCGCATCTTCCATTTTCGCAACTAAATCTTTTCCTTGTTCTGTAATCTCTAAATACACAACTCGGCGATCTGATGTAGAACGTGAACGAGTTACAAAACCTTTATTAATTAATTTTTCTGTAACAGCTGTAATATGACTATTCGACACATTTAATTCATTTGCTACACGCGATACCATTTCTTTATTCGTACGATTTAATATTCTAAGGACGATGAATTCATTCCACGGTATGTAACCACCAAATATTTTTCCGATATCATTACGCAACGTGCGAAACATAGCAAACACATTTGTCGATAGTTCTTCCATTAATTGCTCTCGATTTTGAGACAACTTTGACAGCTCCTTTTATTTCATTTAGTTAAATAAAAACCTTATTAATAATTTTACATGAAATCTTACTTTTTGTCACCTTATTTTCCCATAATTCGTAGTTTTTTAATATGTATTTCATGATAAAATGAAGTTATCTTTCAAAAAAAGGGTGTATTTTAATGCATGAGGAGGAGAAATTCTCAAATCTCAGCCTAAAAGATAAAACGATTATCATTAGTATTATTGCTCTTTTTCTCATTATAGTTTTTGCATTTATATTTTTTGTATATGTAGGGATTTTTCAAATTACAGGTATAGAGTATAGTTCACGTACTGCTTTACTTCTCTTTTTTTTATTAATCACTTTCTTAGACGGTATTACATTTTTCATCTTCAGTTTCTTCAAAGCACTGCTATATCCACTGACACAAAACATGCCAAATTGGATTTCTATTACTCTTTTCTCATTCATTGAAATGACACTAGATTGGTTCGTCATTCATACTGCTGATGATTGGATAGAAAGCATACAAATGTCCAACATAGCTGAATTATGTGTCGTACTATTCCTGTTTCTATTAAATAAATTATTAAGTGACAAGAAAGAGTAAGAATACAAGCTTTTCTATATAAAAATTGGTACAATGAAAGCAAATCTTACTAAAGAGGTGTTAATTATGAACTTGCAACAATGGGCTGATAAAGGTATGTCCTTTGATACATATGTGAATGAAATGAAAGTAAACCAATACGAGCTACTACACATTTACAATAACTTTTTAATTCCAAATGAATTACTTCCTGTTTTAGAAGAACGTCAAAATGATGGCTGGCGTGTTATCGTATTAACTGCTGATTGGTGTGGCGATGCTCTTTTATGTGTACCTGTTATGAAACGAATTTCTGAAGTTGCAAACATTGATATGAGTTTATTAATTCGCGATGAAAACTTAGAATTAATGGATCAATATTTAACAAATGGAACAGCACGTGCGATTCCAATTTTTATTTTCATTGATAAAGACGGAAATGAACAAGCCGTCTTTGGACCACGCGCTCCAAAAGTACAAGAATTAGTAACTTCCATGCGCGCTACATTACCTGAAAAAGAGGATCCAACATTCGAAGAAAAACAAAAAGAAATGTATGCTAATTTCCGTGCTACATTAGCTGATGATACTTCTCTTTGGGAACATGTAATGGAAAGCATGATGGAAAAAGTAGTAAAATAAAAACCTGCCGAGCTCGGCAGGTTTTTTTATTACATAATGAAGAAATAGAATACCGCAGCTAAAATGAAACGGTAGTAAGCGAACGGTGTTAGTTTTACACGAGCTAATAATTTTAAGAATGAAACAATTGCAAGCATCGCAACAACGAATGCAGTTACAAATCCTGTTGCAAATAGCGTTACATCTGCCGAGCTTAATACATCCCAGCTTTTAATTAAATCTAATCCAGTTGCAGCTACCATCATTGGTACTGCTAAAATGAACGTATATTCAGCTGCCGCTGTATGCGACACGCGAGCTAATAAACCACCACTTATTGTAGAACCCGAACGAGAAAACCCTGGCCAAAGTGCTAAACATTGGAACATTCCAATTGTAAATGCTTGCTTATATGTGATTTCATCTAACGTTCTTGCTGTACTTGGTTTTGAAAACTTCTCAGCAACAATCATTAAAATACCACCAGCTACTAAACTAATGACAACTGGTCCTGGACCAAATAAAACCTTTTTAATTGCACTATGGAATAATACACCTAGTATGCCGGCAGGAATCATCCCAATAATAATATGTAATAAATTTAACGATGGCCCTTCTTTTACTTTTCCAATTCCAACCAACGACCATAATCGTTTCCAAAATACAACTACAACCGCTAAAATCGATCCCAATTGGATTACAACTTCAAAAACTTTCGCTCTCTCGTCTTCAAATCCAATTAAGTGTCCTGTTAAAATCATATGTCCTGTTGATGATACTGGTAAAAACTCTGTTAAACCTTCAACAGCACCCATGATTAAACCAATTAACCAATCAGCCACAAGTAGTGCCTCCTTAATAACAAATAATATGTAATTTTTTCACACCTTATCATAATACCTTATCCCTTTTCAAAGTGCATCCTTTTTTTATTGAAACCCTATGTTGTAGGCGCGTATTTCTTTTCTAATCTTTGATTAAATTGTATGATAGTAAGAGTTTGTTTTTTTATGCGGAAAGGGGATTTTATGAAAGAAACTACTTCATACTCACAAAAGTTAAAGCAATTTGTATTACTATTTTTTCCGATTTTCGTAACGCAAATGTCATTATTTGCAATGAGTTTTTTCGATACAACAATGTCAGGACATGCAAGTCCAACTGATTTAGCAGGTGTCGCAATTGGAGCAAGTATATGGCTTCCAGTTAGTACGGGATTAACAGGAATTTTAATGGCTACTACTCCCATTGTTGCACAGCTCGTTGGATCCAAGAAAAAAGAGGACGTTCCCCACATTGTCATACAAGCAGTTTATTTAGCAATTTGTGCTAGCTTCGTTGTTATCCTCATCGGTTTCTTCGTCGTTTCACCTATTTTAAACGGCATGCGCTTAGAAGAACCTGTGGAACGTATTGCAGCTCAATTTTTAAGTATTATCGCAATAGGAATTATACCTTTATTCATTTACACTGTTTTACGTGGATTTATTGATGCATTAGGAAAAACTCGAACAACGATGATTATTACATTACTATCATTACCAATTAACGTAATATTAAATTACTTATTAATTTTTGGTAACTTCGGTTTCCCAAAACTTGGTGGTGTCGGAGCAGCAATTGCTTCCACTGCAACATATTGGTGCATTTTAATTATTACAGTCATTATTATTCAGACGAAAGAGCCTTTTGCTTCTTTCAACATTTTCAAACAATTATACCGCCCTTCTCTTTCGAGTTGGACAGCATTCTTAAAACTTGGCGTCCCTATCGGATTTGCTATCTTTTTTGAAACGAGTATTTTCGCTGCGGTAACACTTATGATGAGTAATTTTAGTACGACAACTATTGCAGCTCACCAAGCAGCTATGAACTTTGCTTCCTTGTTATATATGACTCCACTCAGTTTAGCAATGGCAATGACCATTGCGGTTGGATTCGAAGTTGGAGCAAAACGTTACAATAATGCAAAACAATATGGACTAATTGGAATTGGATTAGCCCTTGCCTTTGCTTTATTATATTCGATTCTTCTCTACTTCTTTGATGATCAAATTGCATCTATTTATACAACAGATGCAAAGGTTCATCATTTAGCAAAAGAATTTCTTATCTTTGCGATTTTATTTCAAATTTCAGATGCAATTGCAACCCCTGTACAAGGAGCCCTGCGTGGTTATAAAGATGTAAATGTTGCTCTAATTATGACGTTAATTGCTTATTGGATAATAGGTTTACCACTTGGTTACATATTAGCAACGTATACAGAATGGGCCGCGAAAGGCTATTGGATCGGTCTTATTATCGGTCTAGCATTTGGCGCTGGCTTCCTACTTATCCGTCTCTTTCAAGTACAGCGAAAATATACAACACAAAACAGCCGCCAATGATAAAGCGGCTGTTTTCTTTATGCATATTTTTTCTTGTAACGTATAATATAATGAAAAAGAAAGGTGGGTACAAATGGACGAAAAAGAAAAAAAGCAATCATTCGATGAAGAATTCGCCCCTGAAATTTCACCTGGATATCGGCAAGATGTACATAAGCCACCTAAATATAAAAACACTTCGTTTTTAATGGGCATTACCATTTTTGCTGCTGTATTACTCGTACTTATCATTTTCGTTTATTTTTGATGAAAGGTGATTTATTATATGAAGAAACAAGATTCCAATCGTTCAAAAAGAACTGTGAAAACAGAAAAAGGATATGCAGGTGATTCTGTTCTTACTCAAAAACAAGTCGAGCAAGGAAATTTATACATTGCTCAAAAAGAACTTGGTCAACAAAATGAAAATCTTTAAAGGGCCTCGATTCCTCGAGGGCCTTTTTATTCCGTATTAAGCAGTACACCCCCAAATATTCTATTGAGCAATGACTTTCCCTTATTGTACGTGCTGCTTTTGTTCTATCACCATAAATATATTATTAACCTTTACAATTTTCACTTCATAATTCAATTTCATTTCGCTTCTCTTACCATTTTCAGTACCCGCAACGTACGCTACAGCTTGATAGAGAAAACTCTCATCTGTCTCTTCACGTATCTCCTCATTTGTAAATTTATACTCTAAATCTTGAAAACGATTTGGATAATAATTTTTCATTAATTGTTCATACCCTCTATTTAAAAATATTTCTTCCCCTTTTCGTTTTACATCTTCTTTATTATTAAACTCAAACACTGATAGTTGCTCGGTCACAAAACGCTCTCCTACCTTTTTCATTTCATTATGAGTTAAGGTTTCTATACTTTTGTTCTTTAATTCCTGATTTAACTGATAGTGATCTATCGGTTTAAAGGTAGCAAAAACTGTTTCTTTATACGACCAAAACAAACAAAAAACGATAAATAACGAAGTGATTACTATTCTTTTCCTCACAATACACCCCTTCCTCATTTATAATAATAGTTATATTTTAACATATAGAAAGAAAATTCTGATATCATAAACTAGAATAACTTAACTTAGAAACGAGGAATGATTATGGACTCTTACAAACAATATATAAAAGAAGCTTTCCCTACTCTTTCTATACATTCATATAAACAAAATGAAGAAGGGTGGGATAATATAGCGGTGATAATAAATGATGAACTATTGTTTCGTTTCCCACGAAAACAGGAATATGCAAAGCGAATTCCTTTAGAAAAAGAACTATGCACAATTCTCTCTCATTCACTACAAGAAATCAAGGTTCCACAATATCACCTAATCTATAAAAATGATTCTGATGATGTTCCTCGTTGTAGTTACTATACTCTTATTCATGGTGAACCATTAAAAACAGAAACAGTTGCCAAGCTGGAGAATACAGAACTAAAAGCAATTATTACACAATTAGCTACTTTCCTTGCAGCACTACATAGTATTCCTTTAAAATCTGTTAAAGCGTTAGGATTTTCTACTGAAAAAACGCTTATCTACTGGAAAGAGCTACAAAAAACATTAAATCAGTATCTTGCTAATAACCTTACTTCATTACAGAAATCAACCTTAAATCGTTTATTCGAAAATTTCTTTGCGTGTATAGATACATCCACTTTTCAAAATACAATCATCCACGCTGATTTTACACAACATCACATTTTATTTAACAAGCAGAACAAAAGCATTTCAGGTGTTATCGATTTTGGTGATGCGCAAATTGGTGATCCTGCTTTTGATTTTGCAGGGCTATATTATGATTTCGGACATGAGTTTACTACATCTGTATATGAACAATACAGTACTCTTATTTCTCATCATGATCCATTACTCATTCACCGCATCACTACCTTTTATCAACACAGCCCTTTACTACATAATATTATTTATAACTTTGAAACAAAGAATGAACTTAAATTCATAGCAGATACAGAACAGCTAAAAGCAATATTACAGAGGTGAGATTACATTTTTTTCCTATGCGTGCGCTCCTCATATGTCATTAACTTTTTATCCATTTCTACAATGACTTTATACAATTGAAATGCCTGTAAAATTTGCAGTTGAATTTCAAAAGGAGCATTTTGTTCTTTTAACCATTGAAATACTTTCGTTTCATCTTCCATTGATTATTCCTCCTCTTATTAAAATCTGCTACAAATATACCGTAAATGATGAAAAGCTTTTCATGTCAATAACAAAAAAGGGTGCAAAATTGCACCCTTTAATGTACGATATTTTTCTTCTGTTTCGTTTCTTTCTTTATTTCTTCTCCTTGGCATTCACTTCGGAAAGCACAACTCATACACTCCGAACGAAAATGACGCTCTGTATAATGTTCAGGTTGTTGCAACATTTCTTTCATTCTAAATAAATCAGCCATTCCAGTTTTAATATCTTCCTTTGTTGGAACATATTCATACTTAGTTCCTTCTATTAAATTAATAACTTCAATTTTTCCTGGAAGAATGCCGAAAGCTTTATAACTGAATACTGTCATTAACTTCTGACAAAGAGCTAGCATTTCCTCATCCGCATCAACAACATATTTTTTAATTACAAATGACTCCGTACTCCACTCACCAACTTCAAATGTCAATGACATGTGGACACCTAACTCTTCCATATATGTTTGAAACTTCTCGTATAAAAACAATGG
Source organism: Bacillus cereus (assembly GCF_002567495.1). Lineage (GTDB taxonomy): Bacteria > Bacillota > Bacilli > Bacillales > Bacillaceae_G > Bacillus_A > Bacillus_A cereus_AQ. The sequence continues at coordinate 9,322 of NZ_NVAP01000030.1, forward strand.
TGGTGTCTGACTATCATCCCTTTCAACAAACTGTAATAAGTGATCCGTTAGCTTCGCTAATACAATATAGTACTCCGTCTTCGAAGCAAACATATTAATCCTTACTTTTTTCCAATACTTTTCTATTAATATTAAAAGTACAATTTTCGTTTGTTGACCCGCAGGGAGCGTGTAATACTCGTTAATAATTTGATTCACAATCATTTGTGCTATTTGTTGCCATTCAAATGAAGAAGGTTCTCTTCTTTTTATATGACGGAAATAAAATTTATGCGGACAACGCATAAAATCATACAAATGATAATCTGTCATCGTTTTGATTGCGATTTTCTCATGCAATTGCTCTTCATCTCCCTTCTGCCATTAAGAAAGGTGTTTTACAAATTCAGCTCCAAACTGTAAACATTTTTCTACATCTTCATCTTCTGGCGTTAATTCTACTTTTAATCCTTCTAATACAACTGCTGCCCCACGCTCTTGCAGCTTTTCTATTAAAATGTCCACCGCCACGCCGTATTTCGGATAAGCCGAATCACAAGAACCGAATGCCGCTGCTTTTTTGCCAGTTAAATCAATAGAATCCATTGCATCATAAAAATCTAAGAAATCATCCGGAAGATCACCATCTCCCCAAGTATATGCACCTAAAATAATCCCATCATACTGTTCTAATATAGAAGCTTCTGGTGAATCCATAATATCAATAACTTCAATTTCATTTTCTGTTTCACGAATCACACCGGCAATATGATCAGCCATTTCCTCTGTATTTCCACTCATACTTGCAAAAATCATTACTAACTTACTCAACTGAACCTCTCCCTTTACTTTGTATCTCTTTTTCTGTTTGAATGCTCTTCTTCTCATCTACATATTCAGACCGAATTACATTTCGTTGCCATTCCATATGCTGATCAACATCTTTATTTTTATCTTTTAATCCCCTCCGCAGAAGGTGAAATTTTTTTCTCATTAACATGTCGCATCCATCCTATTGATAATAATTATCAATTTCAACTACATTTAGATTAATTGACATTGATTATCAATGTCAACAACTATTTTGAAAAAAATGATTAAAATGTACAAGCTTGTCCGTTAGCTATTCATATACTATAAATGAGCATAGTTCTTTCTCAGCCCTCTCTGACGGAAAGAAATAAAAGCAACTGCGATAGAGCGCAGTTGCCTTTTTTTGTTTTTCTATAATTTTAGTAACCTTATAGTCGTCTCTAAAAATAGCTCCACTCCATAAATTAATGCTGATTCATCCACGTCAAATTTCGGATGATGGTGTGGATAACACGTATCTATATTTTCATTACCTGTTCCTAATTTAATGAAACAACCTGGTGCTTTTCTTAAATATGCTGAAAAATCTTCCCCACCCATAGAAGGTTTAAGTCTCACAACACGCTCACTCCCGAATAAATGTAATGCACTTTCTTCTACCACTTTTGTAATATACTCATTATTAATAACTGGATCATACCCGTAACGATACGTATATGTATAATCTCCTCCATGTGCTTTTGTAATTCCTTTCACAATTTGCTCAATTTTCGCTTCTGCTTCTATTCTTAATGTTTGATTAAAAGAGCGTACAGTTCCCATTAAAGTTGCGGTATTGGGAATAATATTGTCAGCCGTTCCCCCATGAAATTGCGTAACTGAAACAACCCTTTGCATAAAAGCACTTGTATTTCTTGATACGATATGTTGTAAATTTGTAATAATCTGTGCTCCGATAGCAATAGGATCAATCGTTTCTTCTGGCCGCGCCGCATGTCCTCCTTTGCCTTGAATCTCAACTGTAAATACGTCTGGCGCTGCCATCATCGGTCCATATGCAATTCCTATCTTCCCGTTTTCCAAGCCAGACATAACATGTAAACCTATTACATAATCAACACCGTCCATAACGCCCGCTTCGACCATTTCTTGTCCACCACCAGGGTATACCTCTTCTGCATGTTGAAAGAATAGACGAATTTCCCCTACAAACTCTTCCTTCATATTAGAAAGCGCCTCTGCTGTACTTAATAAAATAGCTGCATGCGCATCATGTCCACAAGCATGCATCATGCCTCTATGAACAGACGTATAAGGTTTACTTGTTTCCTCTTGAATTGGTAAAGCATCTATATCCGCTCGAATCGCAATTACTTTCCCTTGCCTCACGCCTCTTTTAATTGCTAACACACTGTATTTCGTTGGTCTCATTACTTCAAAAGAAGAAAATGAGCATAACGTATCATATATAAATTGCGAAGTTTCTTTTTCATGAAATGATAATTCTGGATACTTATGAAAATGCCGTCTCCATTTCATGATATTTGCTTCCGAAATAAGACTCTTCCACACCTTATTCATGATAGTTTCCTCCTTTTAAATTTATAGTTTACTGAGCCCTTGTTGATTGAACGAAAAAACAAATATTATATTTTCACGCCTTCTCACAATCCACTTTTATACATTCATACAATCCACTTTCTATTTACATGTCAAACCCATTACAAATTCGTCCCAAATGTAATATAATTGCTAAGTTGGGGATTTTCTTTTTTAGTATTTAGTGCTAATATCAGAAAAGAGCCTTTTGACTTATTTTTACCTAAAATGTGGGATTTTGTTTTTTTCACAATAATGTAGGACATGATACCTACAAAGAGCTATTATTTCATTAAGAGAGGGAAAGACATGGAAAGATTAAAAGAGATATGGTCTCGACCACTCACACAATGGGTTGCAAAGACGGTTTATTACCTTGCAATTTTATTTGCATTACTTTGGTTGTATGGATTCCATGATACAAACACAAGTACATTTATTTACAATGAATTCTAGGGTGGGAACGTTATGAAGTTATTAGAACAAATTGAAAAGTGGGCTGCAGAAACGCCTGATCAAACCGCTTTTGTTTGGCGAGATGCGAAAATTACGTACAAACAATTAAAGGAAGATTCTGATGCGTTAGCACATTGGATTTCTTCTGAGTATCCAGACGATCGTTCACCAATTATGGTGTATGGCCATATGCAACCTGAAATGATTATTAACTTTTTAGGATGTGTAAAAGCTGGACATGCTTACATTCCTGTAGATTTATCTATCCCAGCTGATCGTGTACAACGTATCGCTGAAAATTCTGGTGCGAAATTACTTTTATCGGCAGCAGCAGTAACTGTAACTGATTTACCAGTTCGCATCGTAAGTGAAGACAACTTAAAAGATATTTTCTTTACTCATAAAGGGAAAACTCCAAATCCTGAACATGCGGTAAAAGGTGATGAGAACTTCTACATTATTTACACATCAGGAAGCACAGGTAATCCGAAAGGGGTTCAGATTACTTATAACTGCCTTGTAAGCTTTACAAAATGGGCTGTAGAAGATTTCAACTTACAAACAGGGCAAGTATTCTTAAACCAAGCACCTTTCTCATTCGATTTATCTGTCATGGATATTTACCCATCATTAGTAACAGGTGGTACACTTTGGGCAATCGATAAAGATATGATTGCACGTCCAAAAGACTTGTTTGCTTCTTTAGAGCAATCGGATATTCAAGTATGGACTTCTACACCTTCTTTTGCTGAAATGTGTTTAATGGAAGCATCTTTCTCTGAGAGTATGCTACCAAACATGAAAACATTCTTATTCTGCGGTGAAGTGTTACCAAATGAAGTGGCTAGAAAATTAATTGAGCGTTTCCCAAATGCAACAATTATGAATACGTACGGTCCAACAGAAGCTACTGTTGCTGTCACGGGTATTCACGTTACAGAAGAAGTACTTAATCAATACAAATCACTTCCAGTTGGCTACTGTAAATCAGACTGTCGCCTTCTTATTATGAAAGAAGACGGCACGATTGCACCTGATGGTGAAAAAGGTGAAATCGTAATTGTCGGTCCAAGTGTAAGCGTTGGATATTTAGGAAGCCCTGAATTAACAGAAAAAGCATTTACTATAATTGACGGTGAGCGCGCCTATAAAACAGGTGATGCTGGCTATGTTGAAAATGGTCTTCTATTCTATAATGGTCGTCTTGATTTCCAAATTAAGCTTCATGGTTATCGAATGGAATTAGAAGAAATTGAGCATCACCTTCGTGCGTGTTCTTACGTAGAAGGAGCAGTTATTGTTCCAATTAAAAAAGGTGAGAAATACGATTATTTATTAGCGGTTGTTGTTCCTGGAGAGCATTCGTTTGAAAAAGAATTCAAATTAACATCTGCAATCAAAAAAGAACTCAATGAGCGATTACCAAACTACATGATTCCACGTAAATTCATGTATCAATCTTCTATTCCAATGACACCAAATGGAAAGGTAGATCGCAAAAAATTATTGAGTGAGGTTACAGCATGACCGCATATGGATCATTTTATTTTTTCACTATAGTGGGCATTTTATTAATACCTACTATCATAGCTGGATTAAAAGGTAAAATGTTGCGTAAATATAATGCCGTTTTAACATTAGTCATGATTGCTATTATCTTCTCGGATAAACCGAAGCAAGCGATTATGTTAGCCGCATTTATTATTTGGCAATATGCCCTTATTAAAGGCTATTTAATTTTAAGAAAACAAAATAATAGTACATTCACATTTTGCATAGCTGTTATTTTATCGATTTTGCCTCTTATTTTGGCAAAAATCGCACCGTTTGCATCGTTGTTACCTGAGTTAAAGCTTGTTGTTTTTCTAGGTATATCTTACGTAACATTCAGAGCAGTTCAAATGGTATTTGAAGTTCGTGATGGTTTAATTAAAGATCTTTCTTTCTTTAACTTCTGGGAATTCGTTTTATTTTTCCCTGCGATTTCAACGGGACCTATCGATCGTTACCGAAGATTCCAAAAAGATATTCAAAAGCCTCCTAGTGCTGAAGAATATCAAAATTTACTATATACAGGACTAAATCGTATTTTCCAAGGTTTCTTGTATAAATTTATTATTGCTTACTTAATAAAGCAATATTGTATGGATCCAGCATTCGCTCAACACGATACAATCTTTTCAAATATGATTTACATGTATAGCTATAGCTTATATCTATTCTTTGATTTTGCTGGTTATAGCTCTTTTGTAATTGGTGTAAGTTATATGATGGGGATTAAAACGCCAGAAAACTTTAATAAGCCCTTCCTTAGTCGTAATATTAAAGACTTCTGGAACCGCTGGCACATGAGTTTATCATTCTGGTTCCGTGATTTTATTTACATGCGTTTCGTCTTTTTTGCAACGAAGAAAAAGTTAATTAAGAACCGTTATACAATTTCGTATATCGGTGCATTTTTAAACTTCTTCATTATGGGAATTTGGCACATCCAAGGAAGCGCTGTTGCGCAGTATATTATTTATGGTCTATATCATGCCGCACTGTTTATTTTATTCGATATTTTCGAACGAAAAAACAAGAAGCATAAGTTTTGGCCAAACAATAAATTTACACGCATCCTTGCGATTGTAATTACGTTCCACGTTGTATGTTTCGGTTTCCTAATTTTCTCTGGACACCTTAACAGATACTTTTAATGCACCCTTCTTATTCCATTAAGAAGTTGCACATATAATATATTTCGGATATAAAGGAGATTTTAAAAATGGCAGAATTCAAAGAGCAAGTATTAGATATTTTAGAAGAAGTATGTGAAAACGATATTGTGAAAGAAAACTTAGATGTTCAATTATTTGAAGAAGGTATTCTTGATTCTTTCGCTGTAGTATCTTTATTAGTTGAATTCCAAGAGCGTTTAGATATTGAAGTTTCTATTTCTGATTTTGACCGTGACGAGTGGGCTACACCAAACATGGTTATTAAGAAGTTGGAAGAAATCCGATGAACAAAGCAAAATTTGGTCCGATGCTTTTAGCATTGGCCCTTTTTGCTGTATTCTTACTTATTCCAACGCGCTTCCTACTTCCACTTTTAAGTGATGAAAAAGTAGAACAAGCTGCTACTTCTTTAAAAGAAGAAAAGATTCAAAGTATGATTTTACAGCAAAAGATGTTAGCAGACCCGAAATACCTTCCGATGTATGGTTCATCGGAATTCGCACGTATGGATGCATTCCATCCATCGAATTATTTCAAAGTAAAGCCTGAAGGATTCACACCATTCCTTCTTGGACGCGGCGGAACACAAGACCTTGTACATGTGTTAAACTTCGCATCTACAATGGATCAATTGAAAGATAAGAAAATAGTATTCGTTCTTTCTCCGCAATGGTTTGTACCACAAGGTATTGATGAAACGCACTTTGCACCTAACTTTTCAAAACAACAAGGTTACCACTTCATTTTCAACAATGATTTAAAACCTGAAATGAAAAAACAAATTGCAAAGCGTTTATTAAACTTTGAGATTGTTAAAAAAGAAACTTTATTAAAAATTTCGCTTGAAGGTATCGCTTATGATGATACGAAATATAAAGTAAAAGCACTTGCTGCTAAACCTTTCGCTTATATTTACCGTAACATTTTAGATCGTAAAGATTTATTTACAGCAATGTTTAACATTAAACCGCACAAAGAAAAACTTGACCCTTCATTAAAACAAATGAACTGGGAAGAGGCTCGTAAACATGCGGATCAAACAGGTGCAGTAGAATCTGGATCTAACGAATACGGTATTGAAGATGATTATTTCAATAGCAAAATTAAGAAGAAACTAAAGCAACGTGAAGGCTACTTAAAAAATGATGCTTATGACCAATCGCCAGAATATGAAGATTTACAAATTGTACTTGATTTATTAAAACAATCTGGTGCAAAACCACTCTTCATTTCAGTTCCTGTAAAAGGTCCGTGGTACGATTACGCTGGATTCCCGAAAGAACGACGCGAATTATACTATAAGAAAGTTCATGAGCAAATTGAGAAAGCTGGTTACCCAATTGCCGACTTCTCAAATCATGAGTATGATAAATACTTCTTAAAAGATCATATGCACTTAGGTTGGAAAGGCTGGGTTTACATCGACGAAGCTATCCAACAATTTTATAAAGCAAATTAATGAAAAGACCGCTTGAATTACTCAAGTGGTCTTTTTGTATATATTTTGTAATTGTTCGATTGCGTTCTCCGCTTCTTTCACAACTCGCTCCACTACATGCTGAGCTGATTCGATTCGTGCTAATGATGCTGCCTGTCCTGCCCAAAGCGACATATATTCTTCCTTATTTTGCTTCGCTGCCTCTTGGCGTATTTTAGAAGTTAATACATTTTGCACTGGATACATCGGAAGCCCTTCTTCTTTTCCTTCATGTCTCTCTATAAATTCATTCCGAATACCGCGTGCATATTTCCCGGAAAACGCACGAGTTACAGTTGTGCTCGTATCTGTACTTTGTAAAACCGCTTCTTTATACACATCGTGCGTAATACTCTCTTCACTTGTTAAAAAGGCCGATCCCATTTGAACACCTTCCGCTCCTAGTACCAATGCCGCAACAAGCCCTTTCCCGTTCATTACACCACCTGCTGCAACAATTGGGATATGCGGAACAGCTACTACTAACTGAGGTATTAACGCAAACGTACCAATCATAGCATCTCGTTCTTTCCCAATAAACGTTCCTCTATGCCCTCCTGCTTCGCTACCTTGCCCGATAATAATATCTACTCCTAGGTCGGCAAGTACTTTCGCTTCCTCCACATGGGTAGCTGTTCCGATAACTTTTATTCCGTTTCTTTTTAAATCGTTTATTTCTTCTTTTTCTAACGTTTGAAATGCAAAGCTAACGACCGGTACTTTTTCATCTAATAGCACTTGTAATTGTTCCTTATAGCATTTTGGAAGCTTTAACATCCCTTCTACTTCTATACCTAATTCTCTATTCACTCCACTTAGTAATACTTTCGCCTCATTTACCTTCTCTTCTTCTATCTGTATCTCTTTCGTTAAAAGTAAATTAACACCGAAAGGCTTATCTGTTAGTTCTCTTATTCTATAAATCGCTTCGCGAATTTGTTCTGGGCTCATATATCCTGCTCCAAGCGTCCCTAATCCTCCGCTATTACTTACTGCTGCAACAAGTTCTGGGGTCGTAATCGCGCCTGCCATACCTGCTTGAACGACGGGGTACTCAATTTTTAATATGTCTGTTACTCGACTTGTAAACATCATTTTCCCTCCTATTCCCCTTATATCTTCTTTATTTGATAAGCTTTCCCCTGCTTTTGCAAGGGTTGGACTTCATATGAAGCGAATATATTGAAAGAGAAGGAGGCTGAGCATAATGATTTATCCAAATTCATTAAAACAAGGTGATACAGTGATGATTATTGCACCATCTGGTCCACCTACAATTGAAAATGTATTAAAAGGTGTGAATGTATTACAAGAAATGGGGTTATCCGTAATAATCGGGAAGAGTGTTTACGAGAAGTATGGATTTTTAGCCGGAAGTGATCAAGTTCGGCTTGACGATATACATGAGGCATTTACAAATAATGAAGTGAAGGCGATTTTTTGTGCACGAGGTGGTTATGGAAGCGCTCGTCTCCTTCCTCACATTCAATATGAAGTCATTCAACAGAATCCAAAAATCTTTTGGGGATATAGCGATATAACAGCTTTACATACTGCCTTTTCACGCTATGCAAAGCTTGTAACATTTCATGGTCCGATGATTGAAGAACTAGGAAAAGGTATTGATTCCCTCTCTTTATCCTCTTTCAATCAGCTATTCCATCCGTATTCAACCATTTTATCTGCATCAGAATGTATCGTACCTAGCTCTCACTGTACAGTTACAGGTACGTTAGTGGGAGGAAATTTAGCTGTGTTAACAAGTATAATCGGCTCACCCTACGAGATAAATACGGACAATAAACTTTTATTGCTTGAAGACATTGGAGAAGAACCGTACCGCATTGACCGTATGTTAAATCAGCTACTTTTATCTGGAAAGTTTAAGGAATGCAGCGGCGTTATTTTCGCAAGCTGTCACGACTGCACTCCTTCAAAACCATCTCAATCATTGCAAACAATATTATATGAATATTTCACGCCACATCATATACCTGTCCTATTCGGTTTACCGATTGGACATATAAGCCCAAACATCGGTATTCCACTTGGAGCTACAGCGTCAATAAACACGAATAATAAAACAGTCTCTATTTCTTCCGGTGTAGCCACTCTATGTTCAAATTAAAAAGGAAAAGCGATTACGCTTTTCCTTTTACTTATAGTAATTAAAAATTCGTCCAGATGCGATATCTGCAATTTCTTCTGGAATAAATGTTTTACTTATATCAGTACCGACATTTAATACAGCTGTTGCATCTTTCTCGATGCTACCAAATAATCGATTTCCACGTATCGTAATAAGGGGCGTATCTTCTGGCAACACGTCTTTTACAAATTCCATTTGTGTAAAGAACGGAACGATCCATCTACCTTCTCCTTGGAAATGACGCAAGCGAAGTATTCCTTCGGTTGCCCCTTCCTCTGCTTCTAGTGACCCAGCAACATAAAACTCTGTTGATAAGAGCAATTCATAAAATTCCTTTTGCTTTTGTTTATCATCCCCTGCTAAAACAAGTACTTCTTCTATTTTTTTTACTGGAATTTGCTCCATATGATGCCACCCCTATTTTCAAAATGATTGTACTTAGATTATACGAAATATTCTTATTTTTTTCTACATAATTCGCAATTATTTTCTCGAAATAATTTTAATACTTCTTTTGTCGTCACAATCGTAGCAAATTCTTCATGTAAATTTACAAGCGTCATATTGTGAATCTCTTCTGCACTATACTCTTTACCATCTAGACCTTTGCGGTTAAAAGTAGCCGTTGCATCACTCACTAAATACGTTGTAAATCCTAAATTCCCTGCCATTCGTGTCGTAGTTTCCACACAATGATTTGTCGTTAATCCTACAATTACTACCTTATTACATTTTCTCTCTCGCAATTGTTCTTCTAAATTCGTCTCAATGAACGCACTATTAACAGATTTTTGAATAATTACTTCACCTGGTAATGGTTTCACTTCTCCTTTAAAGTTTACTGTTTCTGCTCCTTCATAAAACATCGACTGAGCATTTTCTTTATTTACATGTTGAATATGAAAAACTGGTAGTTTCCTTTTTCTCCACTCGTCTAACAAAATCCTCATGTTTTCTTCAGCAAAAATATTATTTCTCTCGCCCCAATATGGTAATTGAAATGCCTTTTGTACATCGATTATGATAAGTGCTATTTGATTTGTCATCATTTCCCCCTTAATTTGGCTGTAATTGAAATAGAAAACCAAGTTGTTGTGACGCCGTAATAAAGCAAACATAGGCGCAAAGCTCTACAATTTCTTTTTCTGTCCAATATTGTTTTAATACATGAAACATAGTATCATCCATCGCATTTCGGTCATGAACAAATGTATGCGCAAAAGTAACAGCTACACCAATCTCCTCTGCCTTTTGCACATCATCAGGTCTTCCCTTTGCCATGCAGTATGGGCATTTATTCCCATACGCTAATGTTCTTCTCACTTGCTCCTTCAACTCTGCTGAAAGAGTTCCTTTATTGTACAGTGTATCCTCTAACGTACTCCACGAATGTAATATATCCGGATTATAACCTAATAACCTTTGAAACTTTGTATCTCCTACATTTGATAATGAAATTCTCTCCATCATTTCCCCTCCTATTTCCTTCTGTTTTATTGTAAAATAAATAAGGTTCACTTTACATTTCATATGAATCTTAATTTATATTTTTCCCTTTCAAAAATTTTCATTTTACTGGAGGTATATTTACAAATGCAACTAGACCGTGTTGATCGAAAAATTTTAAATGAATTATATAATGATAGTCGTCTTTCCATGCGTGAATTGGCGAAACGAGTAAACTTATCTGCCCCATCTACTGCAGAACGTGTTCGTAAACTCGAAAGCGAAGGTGTTATTCAAAAATACACAATCGATATTGATTATAAAAAGGCAGGACTAGTTTTAGATTGTATTTTAGAAATCACCTTGAAAAATGGTGATACAACACGTATGCAACAGTTTATTCAATCTTATCCATCTGCAAGTTTTTGTTACCGTGTAACAGGCAGCTTATGCTACATCGTAAAAATTTCTGTTCCTTCACTCGTTGAACTTGAAGAATTTATCAATGATGTTTCTTCATATGCAACGACAGTTTCTCATATCGTATTATCAGAAGTATCTCTTACTCCTGATATTGAACATATCTTCCCAGAAGATTAATTTATTTTTATTCATAAATTATAAAAAAACCCCTTACAATAAGAATAAAAATAATATATTATGTATTAAAATACATAAAGTTCGAGAAAGGGGCTTTACATTGAAAATCTGGTTTTATGAAAAAACGGCACAATTAGATGACTTGCTTGGTATTTGGGACAATGTTCCGACCATCCCTCGAATTGGTGAAAAAGTGGAGATTTTAAAAACAGTCCGCACTGTTACAGATATTAAATATGTAAAGAACGGTAATAATTTTCGTGTAGAAATTATTACAAATTAAAAAGTAGCTCTTTAGGAGCTACTTTTTAATTATCTATTATGCGATTTCTTTATAACGATTTTATCTTCTTCTACAGATACTGTTACATAATCATTTTCTTCTAACCTAAGCTTATTTACAGCTTCATCTGGTAGCTCTACGGCCATCAATCTATCTGTTACAATCACTTGACTATACACTTCATTTTCTTGTGATGCACTCACTACTTTTTCCTCATTTATAAAACGCACTGGTGGCACACCAACTTCTTTTACTATACGCCATTGTTTCCAAACATAAGGAATTAACCAAAGTAATCCGACAATCGTCAGACCGATACCGATCCATAAATTACTTTGCGCTTGTAATTCAGTAATTGAGATTGCACTACTTTCTTCTCCACCGACAAATTGCATACTTGTTGCAATCAAATTATTTAGAGCGTGCACAGCGATATTCGTCCATATATTTTTCGTCTTTATGTATAAAAGACACATAACAACACCAAACATGAACGCACCAATAACATCAAAATGTCCTAAACCAAAAATAAGTGAAGATATAATTACAGCTTTTTTAATTCCCCATTTATAAGCCATTCGCTGTAAAAAGAAGCCCCTAAAAATAACCTCTTCCATAATAGGTGCTAACACACACGCTGAAATGAAAGTAAATATCGTCATATATACGTTACTCGTATTAATAACGTTTCCGTCTTCTAACATAGTAACTAAGAAATTCGGTAACGTATGCGCTAATATGTAAAATTGAATATGAGATATACCAACTGAAAAAATCATTCCCATTATCGTTGCTAATAGGATTAATCCCCACGGCAAACGTCCTGGCTTATCAAAAAAACTATTAAATACAACATTATTTTTATTTGTTTTTACGTATAACCAAAGTAACGGAAATACAAAAAATACAGTTATTTGTGAAATAACCTCCAGCGTATTCTCAGAAACATTTGATAGACCTAATGGAATCATTGTAAGGAACACCCCTATAATCATCCATCCAAAAAAACTACGTAGCCTTATACGTGAAAATGCATAGTGCATATGAAACACCCCCAAAGATAGTAAAAATAAAATGAAACTTCAATCAGTACTTTATAGGCAATCCTTTCCCTATAAGTAGTCGGATAACTAAATTATAATATGAATATAGTTGGAAATCTTCCTATTTTTCTCAATTCCTTTCAAACAATATATCTCTTAAAATACCATATCATCGCTCTTCAAGTTGCAATCTACGAGAAAGTTATGTAATAAAAATCCCCGTTTTTACAAGCGGGGATTTCTTTTATTATAATACGTCACGTTTTTGGAATAATGCACTTGACGCTATAAGTAATACAACAAAGTATGCAGCTACAAGTAATAATGAAGTTGTAAATGTAAACTCTGTAAATGTAGGTTCTACTCCGCCACTAATTAATTTATTACTGTCGTAAGCTCTTAAATCCAAATGGTTGAATACTACAAATTTCGCTACACCTTTTGCAAACATCATTAATACCATATTAATTGCTCCTTGTAAGAAGAACAGGAACATCGTAATAATTAATGGTAATACAGACTTTCTAAAGACATTTGCTAAGAAAAATGCAAGCGTCGCAAAGAAGAATGGTGAAAGTACTTGATATAAAGTAGATTTCATTACGATTCCTAACGTTAATTCTGTTTTACTACCATCCATTACAATTCCGCCAATAATCATTGCAATGAACGTGCTAGCAAATATGATAAATACTATAGTAAGTAACACTGTAATATATTTAGAGAATAAAACTGTCATTCGTTTTCTTGGACGGATTAATAATTGCTTAATTGTACCTTTTTGGAACTCATCAGTAATCATACGAGAAGCAATCGTAATTCCAAAAATTGTTGTAAACAAAATAATTAAACCAATTTCTGAACTTGCAAAATCTAAATATGATCCTTTAAATTCAGTTCCGTCTCCCCATTTCAGCATCGCTAAAACTCCCAAAATCTCCAATAAAGCAATTACACCTATTAAAATATACATACCTTTTTTCGCATGTAACTTTAAAAATTCATTTTGAATTAATTTAAACATTATGCTTTCACTCCCCCAGTAATCGCTAAGAACTCATCCTCTAACGTTTTATTTTGAACAGTAACGCCATATACAAGCACATCAGCATGCACAAGTTTTTTTACAAGTTGTGGAATGTTGTCTTTTGTTACAGATGCTACAATTACATTCCCTTTTGCTTTACCTTTAATGATTTCATTTCCTTTCTGAACTTCATCTACTTCAAACGCTACAACTACGGCCTCATCATGTTTCGTTTTTTCATGTAAGTTGTACTCTTGTACAAACTCACCTTGTTTAATGATAACAACGCGATCACACATTAATTCAATTTCACTTAATAAGTGACTTGATACGATTACAGCAATATTTTCTTCTTTCGCTAATCTCTGTAAATAATCACGAATTTGGCGAATACCTGCTGGATCTAATCCATTTGTCGGTTCATCTAAAATTAATATTTTCGGCTGATGAAGTAACGCCTGTGCAATTCCTAAACGTTGTTTCATACCAAGTGAATATGTCTTCACCTTTTTATGAATTGCATGCTCTAATTCCACAAGCTTAACAATCTCATTGACGCGCTCTTTACTAATCGGTGTAACAGACATATTCGCAAAATGCTTTAAGTTTTGCATTCCTGTCATATAATCATATAGTTCAGGATTTTCTACAATGGCTCCAATTTGCTCTAGCGCCTTTTCACGCTCTGTACGAATACTATGTCCACAAATTGTAATATCGCCTTCTGTCATTGAAATAAGACCTGTCATCATACGGATCGTCGTCGTCTTACCGCTACCGTTCGGTCCAAGGAATCCGTACACTTCCCCTTCACGAACCTCAAATGATAAACCACGAATAATTTCCGTTCCACCAATCTTTTTTCGAACATTTTCTAATTTTACTACTACGTTTCCCAATGCTGATTCCTCCTTTAGACTTCTAGTTTTTTATCGATAATATAAGCAATTACATATATTATTAGAGCACTAACAATCACCATGAAACTTATATTTAAAATATTAAATCCATTCTCTTGAAACATATTAATAAAAAGACTCTTACTTTCACTATGATATTCTACTCTTCGCAATCCTTGGAAAGCTGGAGCTAATTTTCCTAGCAAGGTTGTCGCTAAAGTAATCGTTATATTTATTACTAGAAAAATAATAACGATTAATATATTTTGCGCCTTTTTCTTTTTCGTAAGTAACTTAACTAGAGTAATTACTAATATAATTTGTAACACACTAAACAAAAACTCAAATAAATCGCTTATCGCATATATTAAGTTATTCATTATACCCGCTTGCATGATCTCTTTTGCCTCTACATATACAGAAGTCGTAGGAAAAGCTACTACATAACTTACGTAGAAAAGAATTCCACATATCCCATACCATATAGCCATTGCGATAAATGAGAAAATAAGCATAGAAAATACATATTGTTTCCCAGATATTGCTGTAAGTCGTAACATTGGATTAGTTAGTAAGCGTGAATATGATTTCATTGTTTGTATAAACATATAAACAATATAAAAGAAAAATATAATCATAATGATTGCAAATATACCCTCTTGTCTACTGATAGCCGCATCACTTTTTCTTACAATCATTTGCGAAAATAACACAGCTTCAATTAGCACAAAGAGTAAAAAAGTAACAATATATCTTTTTTTATTTACATTCCATAAATAGGAAAGTACTGACTTCACTTACTAAACACCTCCTTAAACACCTCTGTGACAGCTTTTCCTCTCTGAAAACGTAACTCTTCTACATTTTCATACAATACAATTTCTCCATCTTTTAAAAAGATTACTTCATCAAAAATATTTTCCACTTCATTTATTAAGTGCGTCGAGATTAGTATCGTACAATCTTCCCTATAAAATTGTAAAATGAGGTTCAATACGTGTTCTCTAGAAACAAGATCAATCCCGCCCATTGGTTCATCCAGTACGTATAGCTTCGCTTTTCGAGAAAATGTTAAAATGATTTGCAGCTTCTCAACCATACCTTTTGACAATGCTGTAATTTTTTCTTCTAACGGTATTTTAAATTCTACAATCGTATCTACCGCTTTTTGAATATCGAAGTCTTTATAAAAATCCCGGTAGAAAAATAAAGCGTCTTTTACAGTCATCCAATCATCAAAGATTGGCTTATCGGACATAAATGAAACGATTTCTTTCGTCTGTAATCCTACCTTTTTACCGTCTATTGTAATACTACCTTCAGAAGGGTGTTGTAAGCCTGCAATCATTTTCAATAACGTCGTTTTCCCGCTCCCGTTATCTCCAACAAGTCCTATAATTTTCCCTTCCGTAATCTCTATGTTTAATTCACGAATCACTGCTTTTAATCCGTATCTCTTCCATAAGTTTTCTATCTTTAATAGCTCTGTCATTCGCTCTCCTCCCTCTTATCATGTAATGAAGAACGAAGGATTGTAAGAATTTCTTCTTCTGAAAAACCTAAATTGTCCATTCCATCTATAAAAGAATGAAGTAATTCTTTCGCCATCTCTTTTCGTAGCTCCATAATTTTCTCCCCTTCATTCGTTACATATCGTCCCATTCCTCTACGCGTTACAACAACTCCATCCCGTTCTAGCTCTTGAAATGTACGCTGAATCGTATTCGGATTCACTTGTAATTCACTCGCTAATTCACGTACGGAGGGAATTTTATCACCAGGCAATAAATGTCCTGTTATGATCTCTTTTTTTATGTATTCCATTACCTGAATGTAAATCGGTGTATTTGGAGAAAACTCTATTTTCATTTCTTCCCTCCTTTTGTATCGGTGTACTAGTTAAATAATACACCGATACAAACGAATTGTAAATACCCATTTAATTACAAAAAAGTTCTATCCGTTAACCGAATAGAACTTCCTAAGTACAAATCGTTATACAAAAATAATAGTGTTATGTAAACAAAATTATAAAGAAAAGCTGTCTNNAGACAGCTTTTCTTTATAATCCTATATTAAAAATTAAATACGAAGTCATCGTCAGCTAACTTTTCAACGTTCGTTGCTTTTACGTAACCATTTCCTTTTACAGAGAAGAAATCATGGTTTTTCGTATCTGTACGTAAACCATTTAAAACGATTGGGTTAATTTCTTCTTCTTCAAACTTCGGCTCAAGTCCTAAGTTCATAAGTCCTTTATTTGCATTGTAACGAACGAAACGATTTACATCTTCTACAAGACCGATAGAAGTGTAAATTTCTTCTGTATATGCCATTTCAATTTCATATAGTTCCATTAATAATTCTTGCGTTTCTTTTTGCACTTCTTGTTGATCTTCTACAGAAAGTTCTGCGAAGAGTTGTTGTGCTAAAATACCGACGAATACGCCGTGAATTGACTCATCACGAATGATTAGGTTAATAATCTCACCACTTGCCGTCAATTTACCTTGACCAGCTAAGTAAAGTGGGTAGAAGAATCCACTATAGAATAAGTAACTTTCTAAGAACACACTTGCTACCATTGCCATGTACAATTCTTTTTTCGTTACTTCAGGCTTTAATAAACGACGATAGTAGCCAGTAATAATACCAGCCTTTTTCTCAAGTAACGGATGAGTATCTACCCATTCAAAAATATCATCAATTTCTTCTTCAGTAGCTAACGTTGTGAAAATATGGCTGTAACTTTTCGCATGTACTTCTTCCATAGCGCCCATGAAAGCTAATACACTTTTCGCTTGTAAATTTTCAAGATGAACAAGTACAAGAGGCATCCCTTCGCCGCCTTGTTTCGTATCTAAAAGTGTTAAACCACCTAATACACGCTTATAAGCAACCTGCTCTTCTTTTGATAATTGTGCCCAAGTATTTTTGTCAGAAGATACCGCGATTTCTTCTTCTGTCCAAAACTGAGCGATATTTTGCTTCCAAAACATTAAACTAAAATCATCTTCTTTTTTGTTCCAGTTTACCGCACGCATTAAATCGCCCCTTCTCTAAATATGATAACTAAGCATGAGCAGGGTTCAGAAAACCCTGCTCAACATGTCTCACTTTTTATATTAAACGGTACAAGCCACACACTCTTCCACGCTTAATTTGCGTGTTCTTGTATAATACAGACTCTTTAAGCCTTTTTTATGTGCATAGATGTAGTAACGTGCTAATTCACGTGTTGAAATATCACTATTTACGTAAAGAATTGTACTAATTCCTTGGTCAATATGTTCTTGAATTTCTGCGATTAAATCAATTAATTTAAACTGATTTATATCGTAAGAAGATTTATAGTACCAGAACGTATCTTTTGATAAATACGGCATTGGATAATATGTTGTCGCGTTCGCATATGTTCTTGATTCGATTTGACTTACGATCGGCATTACGCTTGAAGTTGCATTTTGAACGTAACTGATTGATTGTGTTGGAGCGATAGCAAGACGATATGAGTTGTATAAACCATTCTTCTGCACTTGCTCTTTTAAACTTGTCCAATCTTCTTTTGTCGGAATATGAATCCCTTCAAATAGTTGCTGAACTTTTTCAGTTACTGGGCTGTAATCTGTTGTTTCATACTTTTCAAAGTATGTGCCGTTCGCATAATCAGACTTATCGAAGTCTTTAAATGTCTCGCCTTTTTCTGTAGCGATTTCCATACTTTTCTCAATAGAATAGTAATTTAACATCATAAAGAATGTACGAGCGAATTCTTTCGCTTCTGCACTTTCATAAGCGATTTTATTTTTTGCTAAATATCCGTGTAAGTTCATTGCACCCAGTCCAACTGAATGAAGCTCATCATTTGCTTTTTTTACAGTTGGTGCATTCGGAATAATCGTCATATCAGAAACAGCTGTTAAAGCTTCCATTCCCGCATGAACCGCTTCACGAATTTCTTTATTTTCCATTACATTTACGATATTTAACGATCCTAAGTTACAGTTAATATCACGACGGATAATGTCATCTGTACCGTAATCATTTATTTCTGAAGTTTCTTGAAGCTGGAAGATTTCTGTACATAAGTTCGACATCTTCACAGTTCCAATATCCTTCAATGGATGTTGATTATTTGCATTTGATTTAAACATTAAGTATGGGTAACCAGACTCAAGCTGAATCATAGCGATTTTAATAAGCATATCACGTGCACTAATATCTAGTGGTTTCTTCTTCACTTTCGGATTGCTCATTAATTCATCGTACATTTCATCAATGTCAATATCATCTAAATGCTTGCCATATTCTTTATAAACCGTATAAGGTGCGAAAACATGGAAAGGTTCGTTTTTCTCAGCAAGCTCAAAGAACTTACTTGGAACGATAATTCCGATTGATAGAGACTGAATACGGCTCTTCTCATCGGCATTTATTTTTTTTGTATCAAGGAATTCAATAATATCCCAATGGAAAATGTTTAAATATACTGCGCCGGCACCTTTTCGTTGGCCAAGTTGATTCGCATATGAAAACGAATCTTCAAGCAATTTCATAACAGGTACTACACCACTTGCAGCGTTATCAATACCTTTAATTTGCTCACCACGTGCGCGTAGCTTAGATAAGTTTAAAGCTACTCCCCCGCCAATTTTTGATAATTGCATTGCAGTATTAATGTTAAAGCCAATTGAATTTAAGCTATCGTCCATCTCTAACAAGAAACAAGACACCATTTCTCCTCTTCTGCTTCTTCCCGCATTTAAAAAGGTTGGTGTCGCTGGTTGGTAGTTTTGTTTTACAATCATGCTTGCGAAATGTCTTGCCTTCGAAACATCACCGCGTCCTAAGTATAATGAAACAATTGCTACACGATCTTCATAGCTTTCTAAGTATTGTTTTTGATCATTCGTTTTTAACGCATAATCTTTGTAGAACTTAGATGCTGCCATATAAGATTGGAACTCGAAGTTTTCACCATAAGCGATGTTATATACTTCTTCTACTTCCTCCAAGCTATACTCGTCCAGAACGTTGTAATAGTAATCATGTTCTTTCATATACTCCATTCGCTCTGCTACGCTATTAAAAGGAACGGTATTCTCTCTAGCTTCTTCCATAAAGACTTCTAATGCCTCTTTATCTTTATGAAGCTGATAAAAACCGTCCTGCATTTGCGTGATTTCATTATTCAGTTCAATGTGTCGCAATCTCCCGCACCCTTTCCTTAAAATATTCTACATCGTTATTTGTTCCAGATAACTCAAATTTTGATACAATAGGCACTTCATATTTAGTAGAAATTTTGTCAGCACTTGCACCGAACATGTCTCCCCAGTTACGATTGCCGCTTGCAGATACGCCTTTTAATTTTTCATTATTGCGATCTAAAAAGTCTAAAACACGTTCTGGTACATTGCCAAAACCTGTTGTATACGTAATAAGAATAAAGTCTTCATCTATTACTAGATCTTCATCAATTTGAACGGCCGGCATATTTAATTTGTGAATGAAACGCTTCACGTTTCCTGTCATAGAATCATATGCAACTAACATTTCCGACCCTCCCTCTCAAATCTATATTCTCTATATGTTGTTCTTGATTTCTCTATATATTGTATTACGTTTCAAAATAAGACACAAGATATATGTATAAATTCTTTCTTTTTTTAACTTTTACTTTTCGACATGATAGCCGTTTTTTTTCAATACAATGACTATGAAACAACATTCTAAAACTCATGTCAATAAAGTGCTTTTCAAAAAAGTTGTCAACGAATTTAACCTTATTTTAAAAAAAGTTAACAATATATTTTGTCATAAAACGATAGATGCTGGAGAAATATATTTCTCCAGCATCACGCAAAAAAGAACAGATATAAAACGATAATCTGCTCTAAAAAACGATTACATTTATCAACTTTACCTTATTAAATATATTATGCATATACTTTCGTTTCTCGTTACATACTAAAAGATAACTATTATAGAAAAAGATTATTATTATGGAACTTCAATTTATTTATGAAAAGTTTATTCAGAGTGCTCAATACGCAAAATATCTTTTACAAATATGTGATGTGGATTTTCATCTTTATCAAGCATTGTACATACAGGAGCCTCTTCATCAAAGTATACAATCATTCCTTCTACGTATTGATATGTATGTTGAACCTGTACAGTTATTTTAATTTCTACCGCTTCTTCATATGCTCTTTTTATTTTCTGAAGCATTTTTGCTGAACATTTACGTTTCTCTGGATACATAACCATTCCCATAAATCTATTGCCGGCTCTATCTTTCCACATATAATCCCAATGTGGTAAAATGCCTTGTTTGAAATCGCCCATAATTCCCCTCTCCTTTATCTTTTATTTATCCCGCATGAAAAGCCCGGTTCGTGAAGGCTACTAATTAGTGAGGGATGCCCCACTAATCAAAGTTTTCCTTTATGAACGTGGCGTTTCTGAATATGTATAGATCACTTGTCCGCCTCGCTGTGCGTTACCAATGAAATGCTTAAAGTCTTCTCTATTTACAACAACTTCTCTGAACGTATAAAATACATCTTTCGTAACAACATACTCCGTTATTTCACCATTTTTCAGCTGATCTAAAATTGTATTTGCTAATTCTTTATCCATG
This sequence comes from Bacillus cereus, assembly GCF_002567495.1. GTDB lineage: Bacteria > Bacillota > Bacilli > Bacillales > Bacillaceae_G > Bacillus_A > Bacillus_A cereus_AQ. The sequence goes on from NZ_NVAP01000030.1 coordinate 30,459, forward strand.
TATTTCACCTCTCTGCAATATTCTATTCTATCGTATATTCTATAGGTCAACAACTGTAAAATTATCCCGCTATTTGCGGCAGTCCGATTGTTTTTGGGTACTAATCAGTCGTGGAATAAATACAAAATCGCACTGATTAACATTTCACCTTATCTTGTTGTTATGCCATGATTTTATTTTTGTTATTTCGCAAACAATATCGTTTTACTATATGTCCACTAAATATCATATACTAACATAGCTACTTCTCTATATCAAACATTTCGGCATTCAATTATGCAAAGTTCCATACCACTATGCTACAATATACAAATAGAACTAGGAGGGATACTATGATTCGGAAAGCAAAAAAGACAGACGCAAAGGCAATAGCTCCTTTATTGTATAATGCTCTGCATGAAATTGCTGAAAAAATCACAGGTAGCACTGTTGAGGCAGAAGTATTACTAGGACTTGAGACATGGTTCTCAAAAGAAAATAACCGCCTGAGCTACGAAAACTGTTTTGTCTATGAACAAGACAAGATTGCAGTTGGAATTATTGTCGCTTATCACGGTAGTGAAGCAACACAGCTTGACGCACCAATTGTACATCACTTAAGAGAATTACATAAAGACGAATCGATTACATTAGAAAAAGAAGCTGAGCTTGATGAGTATTACATTGATACATTATCAGTTTCAAGTGCATACGGCGGAAAAGGTATCGGTTCTAAATTAATTGAAGCTGCCGAAATCTATGCAACTGAAAAAGGGCATGAAAAAATCGCTTTACTTGTTAATTTAGAAAACACACGTGCCCATTCACTATACGAAAAGTTAGGTTATAAAAAAGATCAAATTGTTATGCTAGTAGGCGAACCTTATGCTCATCTCGTAAAACCATTAAGCGTCAAAATTTCTATATCTTAAAAAGAAAGCACACGATTTATATAAATCGTGTGCTTTTATGTTAAATTCGTATTTAATATATTTCCATCCATCGCCTCGTGAAACGTATATGTTGTACATCCCCATGGCTTTCTATGCAAAACAGGAGAACCAGACCACCCCATTGCCCTCAGTTCCGTTCCAATCATCGTATTAAAATAATTATGACCTACTAGAGCGATACACCCATGCACGAGGGCATAATCGTGTAATAGATGTGCCGCTTGTCCTGCCCTTTCTCTTACTTCCTTATAAGGCTCAACATCTTTATGATAACCAAGTATCCATAATGTTCTTCCGATAAATATCCATACGTTATGATTACATTCCAACCATTTTGGAGCATAAAAACGCGTTGGAACTTTCGCTTCCTTAAAGAGAGGATTTTGTACAAAAGATAAGGAATCTGTTAATTTGGCTGCTGATTGCACTGCACACCTTTGATTACTCGTTACGATCCATTTCGCCGCTTCTATCGCCTCTATTGCTTCTATCGGTATTTTAGTTTCTTGTATCATTTGCTCTAAATCATACTGTTTCATCCATTCGTGAAATGAAGTAATTGTCATCGGCTCTTTTATACTATCCAAACAACCATGACGAATAAAAGAAATCCGCATTCTTTCCACTCTCCATTCATCACTTACGAACTCTATTATGCACTAGTTCTAAACATCATACCATGCAAGAAAAGAAAGTTATAGACCTTTACATCTCCCCACCACTATCATGTGTTATCGAAGCATGTATACCATCCATCCCATCAAAATATGTACTCGTATCATATTGACGAATCTTTTTTAAATGCATATAAGAAAATAAAAATAAAATTAAAGCTATAATACTCCCCACAAATTCAAACATCATTTTACCGCCTCTAATTTCTCCCACTTCAGCAGGTTATTCTACTTTTTTATTATACCTCGATATAAAGATTCTCGCATTTCCGCTATTATTTTTTCAAATAACATGGGTTTTCTACATATTTTCTTACAAAAAGTGAATATTTTTCGAATTTTTACTTTGGAAACATTTACAAAGTAGACAATATGGTTCAAAATAAAAGGAAATAAAAATAAAAACCAAAATTATTCTTTTTTTGGAAAACTGTAACAAGGAGAGTTGCTTATGCAGATCGCAGAAACTGGAGATATCATCGAATTTAAAGGTGGAATGCAAGGCCGTGTTCAAAAAGTAAATCAAAACTCTGTTATTGTTGATATAACAATTATGAAGAATTTTAGAGAACTAGATATGGAACCTCTTACAGTGGTAAGTCATAAAAACTATACTGTCATTAATCAAAATGCATAATATAATAGAAAGAAAGGGCCTG
>NZ_NVAP01000030.1:32729-72266 GCF_002567495.1 Bacillus cereus
CAGGCCCTTTCTTTCTATTAACGATTATCAATTGTTTCCGGATATAGATCGTGGTTCATCATGCGGTAGTCGGCCATTTGTTCATACTTCGTCCCTGGGCGACCGTAGTTGCAATATGGATCAATTGAAATACCACCACGTGGTGTAAATTTCCCCCATACCTCAATGTAACGTGGGTCCATTAATTTAATTAAATCATTCATAATAACATTCATACAATCTTCGTGGAAATCACCATGATTGCGGAAACTAAATAAATACAACTTTAAAGATTTACTCTCTACCATTCTCTGCTCTGGAATGTAGCTAATATAAATTGTTGCAAAGTCTGGTTGCCCTGTTTTCGGACATAAACTTGTAAACTCAGGACAATTAAATTTCACGAAATAATCACGATTTGGATGATTATTATCGAATACCTCTAAAATTTCTGGACTATATTCAAATAAATATTTTGTATTTTGATTTCCTAGTAAGGTTACATCTTTTAAATCTTCATCTAATCTTCCTGCCATCTTTAAACATCCCTTCTCATTATACGCCGCGTTTATTTCCCCATACTAACGCATGAAGCTGTGGCAATACTTTTGCATCATTCATCTCTTTACAGTTCACAGCTTTTTCAATAAGCCACTCATACTTATCTAATAACTTTTTAATAAGCATTGAATCATCCACCGTCTTCGTATCATCGTTTCCTACTTGTAAGAAAAATGGTACATCTGGATAACGTTCGTGCATTTTCACTGCGTATTCAAAATCATGATCATCGAATACTACTACTTTTAAACTAATATCTTTTCCTGCTAGTTTCTGAATCACAGCATCTAACTTCTGAAAATCCGTTTTCATCGTCGAACTTGGTGGCTTTGGCGAAATCGTAATTTCATCAATTTGAAGCAACCAATCTTGCCACTTGCTCCCTTGTGTTTCGATTGCTGTTCGCATTTCATTCTCTTTTAATATAGAAAGAAGAAACTCAATATTCTTTAGCAATACTGGATTCCCACCTGAAATCGTAACATGAGAAAAGTTTTCTCCACCAATTTCTACAAGTTCATTCCAAACGTCCTCTGGCGTCATTTGTCTAATTTGATCTTTAGCTGATCCATCCCATGTAAAAGCAGAATCACACCAAGCGCAGCTATAATCACAACCAGCCGTACGGATAAACATTGTCTTTTGACCTACAACCATTCCTTCACCTTGAATAGTCGGACCAAATATTTCTAAGACAGGGATTTTACTCATCGAGCATCCACTCCCGTCTTACTTCCGCATAACTAGTCGGCGTCTCAAATAGACGAACAAATTCAACGCGAGCTCCTTTATATTCGTTCACTCGATTCTCTTTTGTTAGTGCTTCTGCCATCTTTTCATAAATCCAAACGACCATATTTTCAGCAGTCGTATTCATTGCAGGTAACGTTTCGTTTAAATAACGATGATCTAAATAAATTTCGATTTCGTTTTTCCAAATCTCTTTTATATCACCAAAGTCAATTGCAAGTCCTATTTCATTTACATATCCACTAATTCCAAATACAACTTTATATGTGTGACCATGTAAGTTTTTACATTTCCCTTCATAACAATGTAAATGGTGTGCTGCATCAAATGTAAATTCCTTGCTGACCATTACTCTTTTATTATGGTATTTGAGCTGTTTACGCTGAATATCCTTGTCCATTTTTTGCAAATTTTCTACGATGCGAAATCCAAAGAAATTGTCCATTAGTTGTTCGCTCCTTCGCGTTCTTGTAGGTACGTATCTAATCCTGCTTTACGAAGTTGGCACGCTGGACATTCACCGCAACCATCACCTATGATTCCGTTATAACATGTTAATGTTTTTTCTCTAACAAACTCAAATGCTCCAAGTTCATCTGATAATTTCCATGTTTCAGCTTTATCAATCCACATAAGTGGCGTGTGAATGACAAACGGGTAATCCATGGATAAATTTAAAGTAACGTTTAACGATTTCACAAACACGTCACGACAGTCTGGATAACCACTGAAATCAGTTTCACATACACCCGTTACAATATGACGTGCTCCAACTTGTTTTGCTAATACAGCAGCAAATGATAAGAAGAGTAGATTTCGTCCATCTACAAATGTCGATGGCAATTCACCTTCTTCATGTGTAATCTCCATATCCGTTCTCGTTAACGCATTTGGAGCAAGTTGATTTAATAGACTCATATCTAGTACCGTATGCTTTATTCCTAGCTCTTTCGCAATTTCCGCTGCACAATCAATTTCTAGCTTATGACGTTGATTGTAATTAAACGTTACAGCTTCTACCTCTGCAAACTGCTCTATTGCCCAAAATAAACATGTTGTACTATCTTGTCCTCCACTAAAAACAACAACTGCTTTTTCTTTTTTCATTTCACTCATTCTCCTTCTCTACTATAAATAAGAAGAAAGAACGTTCTTGAACTGTCACAATAAAAAAACAAAACAATACCTAAGGATATTGTTGTTTCCATAGTTTTTTATAGAGGGAGTTCGCGAACCTCTCCCGCGCGGTACACGGAATTTCTTCTTTCATTGACACAGCTTATTGTAACATATTGTATACTGCCGTAAAAATTTCTGATTTTTCCGCTATTTATTATTTCATTTCTTTCATTTTATAGTATGATTAATTTAATATAAGAAGAGAGGAGGCATCCCACTGAAACCCTTTATTATTTATCTCTTTTTAAATATATTATTCATCCTTATTACAATGCTCGTATATCATTTATTTTGGAATCAAAAAGGGAAACGCTCTCCTAAATTAAATTCAGCTATATTTATTGTATTGTGTTGCCTCGCTACCATACTTTGTATTACATTTGCAGCAAAAACAAATAATGGTTTTCAATTTGATATGCGCCATATTGTATTAATTGTTGGTACATTAACGGGAGGACCTATTGCTGGTGGTTCTATCTTAGTTGTATTAAACATATATCGCGTATTATTAGGAGGGGTAGGTGTTTTCCCATCCCTTATCGGTTCTATTCTTCTATTTATTGTTCTACTATTAACATATAAATTTTTCAATCGAACTTCTAATCGTATAAAAATAACACTTGCTATTATCTACAGTCTCACGTACGGATTTAGTTGGATACCCTTCTTCCTTTCAAAGGTTACAAATAAAGCTGATTATATACCGCAAATTATTGTGTATGAGTTATGTTCAATGCTTGGTACGATCCTAATTTTATATTTACTACACATATTACAAACTCAAGTTCGTCTCCAAAACGAACTTATAAATGCTGAAAAATTTCATTTAATTGGTGAAATGGCAGCGTCTATCTCTCATGAAATTCGCAATCCATTAACTTCAACGAAAGGGTTTTTACAACTATTACAATCAGATACATGCACTGAGCAGGAGCGAAAATTATATATCGACATTGCCATCAACGGAATCGAACAAGCAAATCATGTTCTTACAGATTATTTAACCTTTGCCAAACCAAGTATTGAAAAAGAACAAACATTACAATTAGAAGAAGAATTACTACATGCATTATCTTTAATTACACCGCTTGCCAATTTAACAAATGTCCGCACACATTATATAAAGCAAAGTACTTCTTTCTTTATCGCTGGAGAAAAACAAAAACTAAATCAATGCTTATTAAACATTTTAAAAAATTGCATTGAGGCTATGCCTACAGGTGGTGATCTTTATTTCACATTAATTCCTGATCATAAGCATATTCAGTTATACATAAAAGATACAGGAGTCGGTATGGATCCAGAACAAGTGAAACGTCTCGGCTCACCTTTCTATTCAACGAAAGAAAAAGGGACTGGTCTTGGAATGATGGTCGTATTCAGTGTTGTGCAAGCTATGAATGGAAAAATCGATATTATAAGTGAAAAAGGAACAGGTACAACCTTTTTATTAACTTTTCCACTTATACAAAAAAACGTGATGAAATAATCATCACGTTTTTTCTGTTCCTTCAACTAATTCAGCAAAGGCTTTCACTTTTCCGTGTGGTTGTTGATTTTCTTTACGCGCTTTCCAGGAGCGCTCTTCTTCTCGCTTCTTCTTAGACATACTTTTTCAACTCCTTCTTTTCTTTCTCCATGTAGTATTCCAAAGTATGAAAGAAAACTATGCACGTATCAAAAAAGAAGTGGTTTCCCACTTCTTCCACTTTATCGCTGTAAAATTGCATGTTTCGCCTCTTTTAACTGCGTAAGATGTCTTTGTTCATGCAAATCAAGAAATTGAACCCACTGATACAAATTCAGATCATTAAAAATGGGATGCTTTAGTCCATTTTCAAATAGGTCATTTTCATCTATAACACTATGAAGCGCGTGTAATAGTTCTTCTCTTGAATGTTCTAGTAATTGAATTCCTTGTTGTTTCTTCATTAACGTTTCTGTTGGTTTCATTTGCTGAGGAGCTTCTCGTTTATGTGTACGATCAAGAGTAAGTTGGAGGTCTTTAAATGGAGTCGTGTTTCTTTCTTTTTTTTGTAAAGCATATACAAGGGCAGATGTGACAGATTGTTCAACTAAATGCAAGTGATGCAAGATTTGAATAATACTCCATTTATCACGGCGTGGCTTTACATTCACTTCTGTATCATTTAACATTTCAATTTCTGATAATAGCGTGCTTCGTGTAGACTGTAATGAGTTCACTAAACTTTCTAAACTCACATCCATATTAGATTGAAGCATACTTCTTTCCCCCCTTTTTGTTGGTGAAAAGAGGTGCTCCTTATTAGAAACACCTCTTTAGTATTCTGAATTTTCTTTTATTATCTCATCATTTTCCCATTATGTCGATGTTAAACATGTGAAAAAAAGCGCATGTTTTTTACAATTTTGTGTCGTCAATCGCATGTAACCATGCTTCAATTTCTGTAATAACACTTTTCACACAACCTTCAGCAAATGGTGATGTTAAATTTGCTACTTCTACTAATTCTAAGAACGACTTACTTCCACCTTGTTGGCACAGATTCACATAATCTTCCCACGCCTCTTGTCTATTATCTCTTGCACGTTTCCAAAATTGTAATGCACAAATTTGAGCAAGCGTGTAATCAATATAATAGAAAGGTGAGCTATAAATATGACCTTGACGTTGCCAGAAACCACCGCGCTCTAAATAATCATTATCCTCATAATCACGATGCGGTAAATATTTCTTCTCTATGTTACGCCATGCTGTCTTACGCTCTTCCGGTGATGCTTCAGGATTTTCATATACATAATGTTGATATTCATCAACTGATACGCCATAAGGTAAAAACAGAAGTGCTGAACTTAAGTGAGAGAAGTAATATTTATCTGCATCTTCTTCAAAGAATAGCTTCATCCATGGCCATGTAAAGAATTCCATACTCATAGAGTGGATTTCACACGCTTCATATGTTGGCCAATTATATTCTGGAATTTCAAATTTACGACTTTCATACACTTGGAAAGCATGACCTGCTTCATGTGTTAATACATCAATGTCACCAGATGTTCCATTGAAGTTTGAGAAAATAAATGGCGCTTTATAATTCTCAATATATGTACAATATCCGCCACCAGCTTTTCCTTTTTTCGCAACTAAATCTAATAAATCATTATCCAGCATGAAATTGAAAAATTCATCTGTTTCAGCCGATAACTCTTTATACATCGTTTTTCCATGATTAACAATCCAATCCGCATCTCCTTTTGGAGTCGGATTACCTGTAGCAAACTCAAAGTTTTCGTCGTAATATGCTAATTTCTCTACACCGATACGCGCTTCTTGTCTCTTTCTTAATTCCGTTGTAACTGGAACGATATAATCAAGTACTTGCTGACGATAATTAGCGACCATCTCCGCATTATAATCTGTACGATACATTCTTGCATAACCAAGTTCAACAAAGTTTTTGAACCCTAAAGACGTAGCAATTTTCGTTCTCACTTTAACAAGCTCATCATAAATACGATCTAGTTCTTCTTCATTTCCAGCTAAAAATCCGTAGTATGCTTCGCTTGCTGCTTTACGTTCGCTTCTTTCTTTTCCTTGCATAAATGGAATCAATTGTGATAACGTGCGTTCTTCTCCTGCAAAGTCAATTTTTGCAGATGCTAATAACTGCGTATATTGCGATGATAATTTATTTTCTAATTGTAAATCTTTCACAACTTCATCTGAATATGTTTTTAAATCACATTCCGCTAGAGCAAATAATTGCTTACCATAATACGCCTCTAATTCTTCACGGAATGGAGAATTAATGAGTGCCTTATAATATTTTGTACCATATCCTTGTACAACGGGAGAGAATTCATCAAAGAAATCCTGCTCCTCCTTATAAAAAGCATCTGTCGTATCAACAGAATGGCGAATGTAACAAAGGTTTCCCATTGTGCCAAAATCGTTGCGAATTTCATTAATTGAATGAATGACTTGTTTTTGTTCTTCTACAGTTTTTGCGTTATCAAACTTCTCTAAAGCAACAGTAAACTTCTCTTTTAACTCTTCAATATTTGGGCGTTTATATTCATAGTCTTTAAATGACATGAACGAGCCTCCTCTCCATTGTATGTACCTTTACTATAATTCAATATGTATTCCCGAATTCCCTCTTAATTTTCAACAAAATTCGGCAGTTCCCACTTTGATATCATTTCAAATGAAAAAGCTTTGGATTTCTTTACCCAAAGCCCCTTTGGAACATATTATTATTTTTCATACTTTCCAATCTTTTTTAATAGATCAAGTAATTCATCCTTTTCATCTTTCGTTAGCATTTCAAAAGACTGATGTATAACTTGCTCATGCCCTGGAAAAATAGAAGCAATAAAATTTTCTCCAGACTCAGTTAATTGCGCAAAAATAACACGTCTGTCATTTGGACATGGGATTCTCTTTACTAATCCCTTTTTTTCCAGCTTATCTACAACATATGTAATGCTGCCACTAGCTATTAAAATTCGCTCACCAATTTGTTGCAGTGGTTGACCACCTTTATGATATAGCAGTTCTAATACAGCAAATTCAGTTGGATTTAACCCGTTACTTTGTATAGATTTATTGGTAGTATCCATAACAGAACGATGTACACGAGATAATGCAATAAATACTTTTAAAGATTGAGAAATATCTTCTCGTTCATTATTTGATGTCATACAACTTTCAACCCTTCACTTAAATTCTCAGCATTAAAAAGAAAATGCCACTTAATACTTCATGTGAATTCCGAATGAGCATTCACTCACCCATTTCCTCTCCCCTAATATATTAAAAATCATTCTTGAATAAAAACATGACAATTTTAACATAGTTTATATATAATGATAATAAAAAAAGAAGGAGTACCGCATTTGAAAGTCAAATTCCAAAGCATAGTTTTATATATATTGCTCGTTATCCTGCCAACGATAGGGATTGGTGCTACACTTTATTCGTATCATACGTATAAAATGAAACAGGAAAACAAAATATCCGCTCATACGGTTCTCTTTTTATATAGAGACTATTTAGATCATCACCTTGGTGAAGCAATTTCAGCCTTAGAAATGCTCGCAAAAGTCGTAGGAACCGAGACCGGGAACATAAATGGAATTAAAGAAATTGTACATGATACAGATGGTAACGATGCACGCTTTTCTGGTCTATATTACGCTACACCAGAAGGGGTCATTACAGTCGCATCTGAAGATGAATCAAAGCCTATAGATGTTTCAGACCGTAAATATATTCAAGACGTACTACAAACTAAAAAAACAACTGTATCATCAGTCATTACTGATCGCGTTCTTGGACATCAAGCTATTATGATTGCTGCCCCCATATTCAATAAACAGAAGGAGCTCTCAGGATTATTATTAGCTAGTTTACGCTTTGATTACATTTCATCTTCTTTAAATGCTATTAAACCACAATACCATTTCGAGGTGACTGATAAACATGATGTAGTTTTTCTAACCGATGATAATAACGACACAAGTGATACACATTCTAATATGCTTACTACCCCACTCCAAAGATTAAATTGGAAGGTCTCTGTTTCTCCATTACCTATTCATCAAAAAACCTTGGACCAGTGGGTTGCAATAGAGTGTATAGCTACTTTATTTTTACTGTCTATTTTATTTTTATTTGCTCAATATATGCTGTTAAAACGCCAAACAAAACTTGAAAGACAACAAAATGAACTGCAAAAAATTGAATTAGTTGGAACTTTTGCAGCGAGTACAGCACACGAAATCCGTAATCCTCTTACTGGAATTAAAGGACTCGTCGCTCTATTAAAAGAGAAATATAAAGATGAGCAAGATCAGTTCTACTTTTCCGTAATTGAACAAGAAATAGAACGAATCAATGAAATTGTAAGTGAATTTCTTATTCTCGGAAAGCCAACCGCCATCATCGAACAAACATATGATGTAAGAACAATTCTAAATGAGGTAGCATTAATTATTCAATCTGAGGCGAATTTACATAACATTGTATTCCATTTACATTTGCCAGACCATCCTGTTCATATCCGTTGTTCGAAAGACCATATGAAACAAGTGGTTTTAAACATTACAAAAAATGCAATTGAGGCTATGACTTCTAGTGATACACTAACCATTGTAGTAACAAACAATGAAACACACGCACAATTGCAGATTATAGATACCGGAAAAGGGATTCCAAAACATATTCAAAAACACCTCTTTCATCCGTTCTTTACTAGTAAAGATACTGGAACAGGTCTTGGGCTTGTCATATGCAAACGAATTGTAGAGATGTATAATGGGCATATTTTTATTGACAGTACAGAAAACGAAGGAACGACAGTTCATATCGAAATTCCGTTACACATAGTATAATTATCCTTATCCTATAAGGGTAATTATACTTATTTCATAAAACCAGCCACAAGCATTCGCCAAAAATTATTTGATTTTCCTTCATACCCGATTTGGAAAATAGGTACTTTTATAATTGAAAACCATTTCGGTGTTTGTTTTTCTTTATAACACTGATATTGTAAAATAAGCTTGTCCAATTCTTGACTAACTTGAATTGTCTCCCTACTATTTAGCCCACTTGTTAATCCTAGTTGAATCATTTCTTCACGTTTCATATGAATATCACGTGAAAGCTTTTCTAATGTGTACTTCCTTTTTACAGTAAACATCCATATCCCCCTTATTATACTTCCATGCTCTCAACTTCACTTCTCCATTGACTTTTTAACTACTTAATCATATTCAAATTTGAAGAATCAGAAAATTAAACATTTTCTCCCTGTAATTTACAAATCTTTACCCTCACTTTGAGAATTATTACAAATTATTCTATCTTTGTAAATACATTCGCAATAATAGACATTTTTTTCATCTTCTTTTTTTACAAATACTAAGTAAATCGGGGATTCTTAATTTTTCATCTGCTTTTCTTCGACATTTTTTGTTTAATTTATATAAAAAAGCAAAACATAATGATGATTGATAAAGTGCAACTTTAATCAGTGTTTTTTTGTTCAGCCCCCACTGATTATTAGCATTCACCAATCGGGCGTTTACGGACAGTGTGAACCTCCCACCTATCCAGCCCAATGTTGAGGTGGGAGTTTTACTGCCCACAAGTAGCGGGATAACAATAGAAAGGAAATATTTATATGCGAAAATATACGATTGCATCGCTCATCATTGTTTTGTTTTTACCGTCCTTCTTATTTCCTATTCAAGCAAATGCTCATACGAATAAAGTTGCTATTGTCATTGATGATTTCGGCAATAATATGAAGGGAACGAATCAAATGTTATCACTTCCCATTCCACTCACTGTTGCTGTTATGCCTTTTCTTCCTTCCACAAAAGAAGATGCAATAGCTGCCCATAAGAAAGGTCATGAAGTTATTATACATATGCCAATGGAACCTATTAAAGGTAAAAAGGAATGGCTTGGACCGAAAGCAATTACAACTGATTTAAGCGATGAAGAAATAAACAACCGACTTGAACAAGCGATTCAAGAAGTACCGCATGCAATTGGAATGAACAATCATATGGGGTCAAAAGTAACAGCGAATGAAAGAATTGTTCGCCTTATACTTGTAGCTTGTAAAAAACACGGTTTATTTTACTTAGATAGTAAAACCAATCCTAATAGTGTCGTCCCAAAAATCGGAAAAGAATTAGGAGTACCTATTATTGAAAACCAACTATTTTTTGATGATGTGTATACAGCAGGGCATATTTCAAAACAAGCCCAATTACTCATCAAAAAAATTCAAGAAAAACCGATTATGGTAGCTATCGGGCATGTTGGACCCCCTGGTGAAATTACATCACGCGTTATTGAAACTTCTATCCCTAAAATTCGTGAGCATGCAGACTTTATTTTTTTATCTGATTTAGCATTATCCCCGCCTCCTGTTTCAAAATAAAGTTCATTACTCACAACAAAAAAGTACCTATCTATATATAACAGATAGGTACTTTTCTGTTTAACTTAAATATAATCTACATGACTCACCCTGAATCCTTTTTTCTCTATTTTTTCGATTAATTGCTTTAATCTTTTTTCATTTAACTCATCTGTTATATTTACGATAACACGGCGAATATATTGATCGCCGTTATCTAGCGTAAATAATCCACCGATATTAAATGCTTTCAACAATGTCCCAAGTTCCTTAATCGTTCCCTTACAATCTTGTGTTGCAATCGTTAATATATAACCACCCGTCCGCATACCGAATGAATCTTCAATAACATCAAATATGTTAGAATGCGTTAAGATACCGACAAATTCATTATAATCATTTAACACAGCTAAAAATGGAAGACGACGAATCACATAAAAAGCTCTGAAGAAGGAATCCTTTTCAAAAATAAATGCATTGGAATTGTCGAGCATATCTCCTGCACTTACATGCTCTAATCCGCTATTACATTTTTTTTCTAATAAATCTACTTTATAAATAATCCCTGTGAATTTCTTCTCATCTTCTGCTAATACCGGGATTGCTCGAAATCCCGTTTCGTTAATCATTTGCAGTGCCTCTTCACCAGAATCATTTATTTTACAAAATGTTACTTGCTGTTTTGGCAGAAAATGATATTTAACTCGCAAAATATGTTCCTCCTTACATGTCAACATGTAATCTATATATAATAAGGAGACCTATATTTTATGAGTGAAATTATTTTTTAAAACGCTTTCATTAATTTATTAACTTGTAGCCACATCACAAATATTTTTATATAACAGAGCTCCTTGCGCCCTTAATCATTAATAACTTCACATGATAGTTCATTAAATATTCTATACCCTCTAGCCATTTTTTCGCTTCTTCTGGCGTTTTTCCCCACACAATCATGCCGTAATTATGAACAAGAACTACTCCTCCACCTTCAATGAAATTCGGAACATTGCTTTCTAATAAATCAGCGAATTTTTTTTCATCTTCTACAATTGGAATTGTCATTTCTGTTATACCTTCTTTTCCGAAAACACGCTCCACACTGCGTTTATCGAATGTTACCTCTCCTTCTTCTCCATATAACTCTGATATTAAATGACTATCTACAGTCTGCACTTGTAAAATACATCCTGCACTACTTTTTTTATAAATATCCGCATGCATAAATGACTCTGCAGCTGGTTTTTCTTCATTTTCAAATACTGACTCGCACATGCAATTTACGACAATAAAATCTTCTTCCGAAAATAGCCCTTTATCTCTTCCTTCAACGTTTACTAAGAATGTTAACGGCTCTTTTGACGTACATAGTGATAAACTAATTTTTGTCCCATAAAACCAATCACGAAGTGCCAATTCAGATTTCACATCTTTTAATTCATTCCATTTCTTCAGAAAAAATAACATTTCGTCACCCCCGGCATAATATTCATATAAGGTTCGAATCCTTTCTATGTAAAAGGAATATTTTTTGATTATTCTAAAAATTTAATTGAATTATCACATGAGAACGCTTTTTTGTCAATATAGTTTCGCGGTTCTTCTTTAAAATAGGCTATTCATATGTCGATACTCCTATCTATTGCCTATTTCATTTTGCACATAAAAAATACGCTATTCTTTAATTAAAGAATAGCGTATTTTCCTCATTTTTTATTTCTTTATTGCATTATATAAAAACTGTGCATATTGTTCACGTGTTACGAAATTATCTCCCAAAAAATTCCCTTCCCCGTCACCTTTCGATATTTTATTATCTATTAAAGCTTTCACATATCCTTTCGCCCAATGGTCATTTGGTATATCTTTAAAGTTCTCTGCACTATTTTCATTTTCCTTTAACTGAAATACTCTTTGTAGCACTACTGACATTTCATATCGAGTTAATACTCCATCCGGACGGAACATACCATTTCCATAGCCTGTCATAATTCCAGCTTGAACCACTGAATTAATAGCCGTTTCATACATATTTCCTTTCGTATCTGTAAATGCCGTTTTTGGTTCTAGATTATTTTCTAATTTTAAATACCTTTGTATTAGAAGCGCTACTTGTCCACGAGTAATGTTATCACCAAATCCAAATTCACCATTTCCATAGCCTATAAATAACTTTTCTTTCGCTAAGTAATTAATTGCTTCTTCTGACCAATGTCCCTTTGGTACATCTTTAAATTCTACCACTTCTGTTTTCTCATCTTCTTTAGATGTATTACCTTCTTTACTTTCTACTACATTTTGAATAACAGATCCTGTAAAGAATATTCCTGTATCCGCAAATGGATCTTTCACACCAAATTCATATACTTTCTCACCTGGTGTACTCCATTTCACTACACCATTACTATACGTACCATTATCGCTCTTCAGACGGATTTTCGTAGAAACTTCACCATCTTTTTCATATATAGGTACTTTTACTTCTTTATTTACTTCTGCTTCCTCTAAAAATACTTTTTGATTTTGGACATTAATATAAGCCGTCTTACTTAGTTCTATAATTGGTCGGACATCACGAATTTCATTTGCAACAAAACTTAGAAAGACTAATTTTTTCAAATTGCTAACTGGCGATAAGTCTGAAATATAATTCGCTTCTAAATCAAGCTTTTGTAAGTTTACTAGACTTGATAATGGAGTAATATCTTTTAATTCATTATTAGGTAAATCTAATTCTGTAAGATGAGTCATTTTAGCAATTGGTGTCACATCTTTAATTTGATTTTTCCCGATAAATAATTTATTTAATTGATTCATTTGATCAATACCCGATAAATCTTTAACATTATTACGCGTTAATACTAAATCTTTTAAAGGTAATGAATATAATGGTTTAATATCTTCAATTTGATTACCTGCTAAAGTTAAGTATGTTACATTTTTCAAAGCGCTTAAGGGAGCAACATTCTTAATTTTATTATTTGCTAAATTCAAGTAATCTAGTTGTTCCATTTTCGCTAATGCTGTTACATCTTCTATTTGGTTGCCTGATAGATATAAAGTTTTTACATTTTTCATTTCAGTTAGTGGTGCAACGTTTGTAATTTTATTATTACTTAAATCAAGAGAGTCTAAATTATCCATCTTAACAAGTGGCGTTACATCTGAAAATTCATTACCACGCAAAGCTAAATGATTTAATTGCTTTAAGTTCGCAAAGAACGACGGATCTGTTATCTTCGCATTCGCAACTGTTAAAGATTTTAAATTTGGCATGTATTTTAATGCACTATAATCAAGTATCTCATTCGTATTTAAAAACAAGTTCTTTACTTGTAATAACTCTTCTTTCGTAATTGGTGTATTTAAATCTTTTCTATTGAATACTTTTTTATTAACAAGTTCTCTTAATTTGTTATCTGTTATCATATTTTGATTATCAACTGGATTATCCGTTTCTGTATTGCCTGAATTAGAGTTATCATCTGGTTTCTCTGTTTCTTTGTCACCTACAGTTGGATCTTTAATTTCAAATTGAACTTGATATTTGTGGTCATATCCAATAGCTGGAATAAGTATATGCATTTGCATATTGTGCTTCTTCTCAAACTCGCCAATTTCAAATTGGACTACTTTCGTTCCGTTCTTTCTCTTATCTTCTGACAAAACTTTCACATCATGAAATACACCCGGCTGGTTTCTATCTTCTATTCTAAGATATTGAAAATAATCGCTATCTTGCATTGTTACAGTAACAATTTTTTTCCCAGCTGCAATCGTTACTTTAGGATCTTTTATATATTGAGAAACCATAGATGGCTCGTCTTTTTGATCCTTATATATTTTAATCTCAGTATCATACGTGCGATCACTCACTGCTGCTACCGATTGGTTTGCTTCAATTTTTATTGCTGCTAATGCTGGAGTAGAATAAGCAGCAAATGGAATTGCTAATGTTGTCGCTACTACTAGCGCCTTCATATAATTTTTTTTCAAAATAATATCCCCTATCATATATAATCTTTATAATTGATAACACTTATCAATTACTCACAAATAAATGATAATGAATATCATTATCATTGTCAATGAGAATATTACATTAAATTTATCTTTTTAAAAGTAACAAATAAAAAAGCCCTTTATTCAAAGGGCTTTTTTACCTATCGTATGAAGAATTTCACTTTTTTCTTTTTCATTAATTACACCAATTTTTTGCAAAATATTCGCGTACAATACAAGTTTATTATATATTCGTTCTGACATGTTCTCCCTTCTTTCCTTCGACCAACTTTTTTTGTATTGGTAAATTATATGAAAGAGATGAGAAAATGTGTCCACTTTTTGCATAAATGCAAATCTTTTATTTTACGATTTACAGACAATAAAACTCCCTCCTAAAAATTAGGCGGGAGTTTAGGTACTTTCACTGAATTTAACAAACTGTCCACTGAATATTATGCTTCATAAGTTCTTCTTCAAAACTATATGGCATTTTTTTATCACAAATTACATGTTGAATACGTGAAAATGCTGCTATGCGATAATTTCCTTTCACGCCTACCTTTGTATGATCACATAAAATATATGTTTTCTCAGCTAATTTCATCATCGCCTCTGACAATTTCGCTTTCTCTAATTCAAAGCTGGAAACTCCAAAACTAGGCAATAATCCATCAATGGAAACGAACGCTTTATGAAAATGAAATTGTTGGATAACTTGCTGAGAAATAGATCCTGATACGCGTGAATGCTTTGGAGATACTTTTCCACCTATAAATAAAACTTCACCGTGAAACATCTTTTTATTAATAGAAGAAATTAATTGTGTTGCGACTGGAAATGAACTTGTTACAATCGTTAAGTTTTTACGATGAACAAGGTATGGAACCATTTGAAGCGGTGTACTTCCATCATCAATTGCAATGACATCACCATCTTCTACAAATGTCGCTGCTTTATAACCAATTCTTTTCTTCTCTTCTATATGTAGCATTTCTCTTTCTAACATTGGTGCCTCTACCCCAGCGCCTGGAAGTTGAACAGCTCCACCATACACTTTCTTCAGCTTTTTTTCACGATCTAATTCTTCTAAATATCGACGAATTGTTTCTGTTGATACAGCAAATTCTCTCGCTAATTCTGACACTTTCACTTTCCCTTTAAACTCTACTTTTTCAAGAATGGTTCGCTTTCTTTCTTCTCCTACTACAGACATAGCTTCACCCCATTTATCTCTATCTCATAAACTTCCTTACTTATACAAAATTATAATTTTCTTTGTAAGTAGAAACTTCTTCATGAATATGAATACCACGCTTTGCTAGCTCATCAAAAATCAGTTGTGGATTTTCAAAAGCTTCCTCAGGAGTAACGACCCCAACTCTATTTACATTTCCTTTTGCAATTAGTTCTGTAGCAATTCCAAATGGAATACCAACGTTTCTCGTATATGCTCTTAATTTTCCCCATCCTGCAACAGATCCGTCAGATAACGGGTGTGTATGATATAACACATGTCTTTGCTTCTCATTATTTTTCATACCTATTACTTCTACATGAAGTGCATAACCATAAAGCTCTGTTTCTTGTCCTTCTTGCGATTGCAATAAATACTGCGAAATACAATCCATAATGCCGATTTCTTTCCCGTTTATTTCAATCTGATCATTGCGCAATATGCCATAATCATATAGAGCACGTACAAGCTTCATATTTTGCTTTGGCCAAGTTCCTCTCGTCTCTATCAGTTTGACGCCTTTATGTTCTAGTGCCTTTGCTAATGTGACCGTTTCAGAATGCGGAATGATATACTGCGTTGCCTTACCATAAGGTGCTGGCAATTCTATTTCTCTCGGACGCGCAAACGGAAGTACTTGCTTAAATTCACCATCTTCATACACTGTACGCGATGGTAAATGTGGATCATATTCATATGTCGTTGTCTCTGTAATTGATGCAGAAAAAGCAATTGGACGATACGAACCGTGACTTACGCGGACGGATTCTACAGTATCCAGCTGCTTTGCTGCATGCATTGCCATCATTTGCGTTACACCTGGCGTCATGCCAAATCCAGGCAAACATGTTTTTTCGTTTTGAACAAATATAGCATGCGATTCATTTTCTTCACCAAATCCATTTAAGTTCACCCCGTGACATCCTGCTTCTGCAATACAGCGAGTCGACAATCCATTTAACTTAATCGTCGTACCGTCCATTACAATGTCATAACCTTTCATTTTTGCAACCGTATCCTCGTGATTCGTTACATCTACTTTTACAAAGTCAACGCGAGGATCGTTGAGCCATTCTACTACTTTATGGCCCTCTTCCTCATTACAATCAGCTACTGTAATCGTCTCAAAAGATGAAAATTGCACTAAATCTAAAATGGCTTCACGACAAATTTTACCTGCTCCACCTAAGCAAAATACTTTCACCCAATAACAACTCCTTTAGCTATACTATCAACTAAACGATTTATATCTGCCTCATGTACATCACCGATATTTCCAATTCGGAACGTATCTACTTTCGAAATTTTACCTGGGTAAATAACAAATCCATAACGCTTTAATTCGTTATATAACTGTTGAAATTCGAACCCCTCTTTTGGATAAATGAAAGAGGTAATAATAGGAGATTGATATTTCTCATCTACCAGTGGCTTAAATCCGATTTCTTCCATTCTATTCACTAATAGTTTTTGATTGTTGTAATATCGGTTGTAACGCGCTCTTACTCCGCCCTCTTTTTCTAGTTCAAGTAGCGCTTGATAAAATGCATGTACAACATGTGTAGGTGAAGTAAAACGCCATTTCCCATTTTGCTTTTCCATCGTTTCCCATTGATCGTATAAATCCAGAGATAAAGAGCGACCTTGCCCTTTACACTTCAATAATTCATCACGTTTTGCGATTACAAATCCGAATCCAGGAACCCCTTGAATACACTTATTCGCACTACTAATTAAAAAATCAATTTGTAAATCAGCAATGTCTATTTCAATCCCGCCGAAACTACTCATTGCATCAACAATTGTAACCTTTCCATACTGCTTTCCTAATTTACATACATCTACAATTGGATTTATAATACCTGTCGTTGTTTCACAATGAACAACTGCAATATGAGTAATCTCTTTATCTTCTTGTAATAAGTTTTCTACTTCTACAATATTAATAGGTTCCCACTCTTCTGTTTGACTGACCACTACATCAATTTGTAACATCTCTGCCATTTGTACAATTCGCTTACCATACGCGCCATTTGTACAAACGAGAAGCTTTCCATTTGCCGGAATAGCAGAACCAATTACTGCTTCAACTGAAAACGTACCGCTTCCTTGCATTAACACTGTTGTATATTTCTCTTCTTCCTTCGTCGCTAACGATACAAGTTTAGCTCTTACTTCTTGCACCATCGTATTATATTCAGCATCCCACGTACACCAATCGTATAGCATAACTTCTTTTACTGATTTTGTTGTCGTTAATGGTCCTGGTGTTAATAATAAGTAGTGATTTTCATTCATGATCCCGTGCCCCTTTTATGAAATAATAAGTTCTTGTTTCTCGATGTGTTCCATTACGTTTTCGAGTTCTTGCATCGTTTCAATCGTAAAATGAGCCCCGTTTTCAATGAAACGATTACGAACTACTTCCATTTTTTCACGAAGTTCTACTGGATCCATATTTTCAGCTTCCCATTCCGATAAGCCGAGCTCACTACTACCGAGAATTACACCAACAGTCCACATCCCAGCATTTCTGCCCTCTTTCATATCTGACACCGTGTCTCCCACTTTTATCATATGATTCATCGGATACACACCAAGTTCTATTGCATTTTTATAGCACATCCATGGGTATGGACGGCCTGCCGGAACATCATCTGGCGTAACAAGAAAATCAGGTTTATAACCTTGTAACGCTGCTTCCTTTGCTACAATATCCATCATTTCTCTCGTATAGCCAGTTGTTGAACCGATTTTAATGTCTCTCTTACGTAAAGAAGCGATTACTTCTTTTACCCCATCAATCGGCGTAGCATAACTTGGCAAAATAGAAAAGAGAATTTCTTCAAACTCTTCATACATCTCATGAATGTCTGCTTCTGTTGGGAATTGACCGAAGACACGCTTCCACTCATCCGCAATACGAGGCATTTCTGTTAGTGCCCTTACATGATCTATTTTTAATAATCCCATTGGCTTACGTGCTTCTTCTACTGTAATTTCAACACCGCGTTTATGAAAAATCTTCATGAATACTTCTAGTGGTGCAAAACATCCGTAATCAACTGTTGTACCTGCCCAATCAAAAATAACTGCTTCAATTTTCATTCTATCCATCACCCTTCTTACTTATCTTTTTTGCCACTGTGAAGTTCGGTTACGAAGTGCTTTCGTTCCCCATTCATATACAACTCTCACTACAATATTTGTAACAACAATTAGTACACTCATTGCAGCTGCTGGTGCTACATTTCCTGCATCATCCATATTTACGATTGATACGGCAGCTAGTTTAAAATCAGC
The DNA here is from genome assembly GCF_002567495.1 of Bacillus cereus. Classification (GTDB taxonomy): domain Bacteria; phylum Bacillota; class Bacilli; order Bacillales; family Bacillaceae_G; genus Bacillus_A; species Bacillus_A cereus_AQ. The sequence continues at coordinate 51,663 of NZ_NVAP01000030.1, forward strand.
TGCGTATAAGAATACAACCGCTGAGACAGTTACCATCGAATTTACGAAGTAATACATCACCATTTCCAAAATTGCTGGTAAACACATTGGTACTGTTACTCGGAAGAATGTTTTATAAAACGGGATACCCATCGACTGCGAAACAAGCTCAAACTCTCTGTCTAATTTCTTTAAAGCAGTCGTTGCTGTAACGAATGTTACAGAGTAAAAATGAATGATATTTACGAGTACTAGTACAGCGATTGTTCCGTATAAAGAATGAAACGGATTCGTTACTGATAGTCCAAGAATTTGAATCGTTGGCTGACTAAAGAAAAAGACGTATCCTAATCCGAGTACTAAACCTGGTATCGCTAACGGCACAATAGAGAAAAAGTAACCTGTTTTTCTGAAAAACTGTAGCTGGTCTATTTTCTCAATTGCATATGCGAATACAAATGTTAAAATCGCCCCAATAACCGCTGTAACTGCTGAAACAATTACGCTATTTTTAAATGCTTCAAGTCCATCTCCTGTTAAACTTGAAAAGTTAAAATGCTCAAATGTGAAGCTCATATTATATGGCCATACTTTCACACTTGCAGCAATAACAACCGCAACAAATAAAAGAATGATCATAAGTGTAATTACACTACAATATATGAATGAAATTACATCTCTTTTCTTATTAGCTATTATTCTGTATGGTACTGCTTTTGAAGATAAGAAATTCGTCTGCTTTCTTTGCGTAATACGATCAACTGCAAATGCAAATATAGCTGGGATTAATAAAATCATTCCGACTGTTGCACCCATCGGCATATTTTGCTGTCCAATTACTTGTTTGTATACATCAGTAGCAAGCACATTATATTGCCCACCAACAATTTTTGGTGCCCCAAAATCAGTGAAACTAAGTGTAAACACAACGAACATTGCACTAATTAATCCGTACTTTACACTAGGTAAAGTAACCGTGAAAAATTGCTTTGTTTTACTCGCTCCTAACATATTAGAAGCTTCATATAAACGATAATCTGATCCTTGAAAGGCAATTAGCAATATGAGAAATGCTTGCGGAAATGTATACATAACTTCAGCTATTACAATTCCTACTGGTCCATATAAAGGGATTTGTATCCCTTCAAATAAGCCAAACATCCCTTTCGTTACTAACCCTTGATTACCAAATAAATATGTAAGTGCTATACCATGCATCATCGTTGGTGCGAACAATGGTAATAACGCTACATACTGAAATACACGCTTTCCAAAAACATTCGTACGGGCAATTGCATATGCGTAAACGAATGCGAATGCAACTGAAATAATTGTTGTTGCGCCCGAAATCCATATCGTATTTTGTAAAGACTGAACTAAAGTTGGCGTTGTGAAATATTTACTGAAATTCGCTAAACCAATGAAAACTCCATCTTTATCATAAAAAGCTTGTGTAAATAGTTGTAATAGAGGTAATACAAGTATGATAAGGAAGGAAAGAATCATACCGATAATTACGAGCCTTTGGATCCATTCCTCTTTCCCTATACTTCTCTTAATCTTTTTTTTCGTACTATCTACCTTATAGTTTTCTAGCATCTCCATCTATACAATGACCTTCTTTCCATATGACAACATATGATTTTCTGAGAAAGAGATTTGAATCGGCTTTCCTTTTCTAATAGCGGTTGCTTCTACTTCTGATGCTAATATATCCACCACAATTTTCTCATTATAAAGATGTGTGTTTTCTTCTACGACTCGCACTTCCGTCCGGTATACAGATCCGCGAAACTCCATACTCTCCACAACTGTTTTAATACCGCCCTTTTGTACAATTGTTACATGTTCAGGACGAATTGCATGTTCTTCGTTATTTTTCGAAAAGAAATTAATAGAACCAATAAAATCTGCCACAAACGGATTGGCTGGTCTTTGATAAATCTCCTCCGGTGTTCCAATCTGCATAATTTCCGCATGATTCATTACAACAATTTTATCAGCCATCGTTAATGCCTCTTCTTGATCATGCGTTACCATAATCGTCGTTACTCCTATTTTCTCTTGCAAATCACGCATTTCTCTACGTAATTTTTCACGCACTTTTGCATCTAAAGCTGATAACGGCTCATCGAGTAACAAAATATCTGGAGACAGAGCGAGCGCACGTGCAAGTGCCACTCGCTGCTGTTGTCCACCAGACATTTGAGCAGGATATTTATCTTTTACATTCAGCAAATCTACAAGTTTTAACGCATCTAGCGCTTTCTCTTTCACTTCTGCTTTCCCATATTTTTTTGTCTTTAAGCCGTATTCAATATTTTCAAGTGCTGTTAAATTCGGAAATAAAGCATATGATTGAAAAACCATTCCGAAGTTTCTCTTTCCAGGAGGCAATGCTGTAATATCTTTTCCATTCACAGCTATACTGCCAGTCGTTGGTTCCTCTAGTCCCGCTAAAATGCGAAGCAACGTCGTTTTCCCACAGCCACTCGGGCCTAATAAACAAACAAACTCATTTTTGTTCACAGTAAAAGAAATATCTTTTAACGCTGTAAATGCATCAAACTGTTTTTGAATGTGTTGAATTGATAAATATTCGCTCATTTTTCTCTCTCCCACTCACTTACTTTTTCGGTTCTGCTTTTTGACCAAACTCTTTTTCCCATTTTTCTAAAATTTTGTCGCGATTTTCTGCTGCCCATTTAAAGTCATTCTTTTTATATAATTTTTCAGTAACATCTTTCGGGAATCCCTCTGGAAGTTTATAATCATTTTTAATTGTCGCAAATCCATTTTTCTCGAAGTATAACTTCATTACATCATCTGTAATTGCCCAATCTAAAAATGCTTGTGCTAATTTATCATTTTTTGCATTATCTTTCTTAATAAGTGCGTTTGCTTCTACTTCCCAACCTAATCCTTCTTTCGGCAGTACAACTTCAACTGGTGCACCTTTTTGTTTCTCTTTTAAAGCACTATAAACCATTGATACACCGACTGGATATTCACCTGCTCCTGCTAATTTCGCTGGTTTTGATCCTGAATGCGTATAACTTGCCATATTATCATGGAGTTTCTTCATGTAATCCCAGCCTTTATCTTCGCCCATGATTTGTAGCCATGCAGAAACTGTTAAAAATCCTGTTCCAGATGATGCTGGATGTGGCATAACAAGCGTTCCTTTATACTCTGGTTTTGTTAAATCTTCATATGATTCTGGCATCGGTAAATTCTTCTTCTTTAACTCTTCTTTATTTACAGCAATTCCCGTCATAAATGCAGTATTTCCTACCCATTTTTCAGGTTGCTTATCATCTTTAAATTGCGGAAGAACGCGATCCGCTCCTTTTGGAGAGTATGCTTTTAACATATCTTTTTTCTCTAAAGCTAATAGACTTGATGCAGCAGTTCCCCATACAACATCTGCTTGTGTATTTTTCCCTTCTGCTAGCAATTTCGCAGTAATAACTCCTGTTGAATCACGTACAATGTTCAACTTCACATCTGGATATTTCTTTTTAAAGGAATCAAGATAAATTGGTACAAGTTCTTCTTCAATTGCTGTGTAAACAGTTAATGATCCAGATAATTTATCATCTTTCACTTTTGCTCCAGCACTTTCTTCTTTCTTTGCACCACACCCCATTAATAACGAAAATACCATTCCAGTCGCTACAGCTTTAAAGATTGTTTTTTTCACTGTCTCTCTCTCCTTTTACAAATCTTATGTACAACTCAAATATAAACAACTAGTGTAAAAGCAGTATTAAACCAACATTAATCTTTTGTTTGTTGTTTGTTTTTGTGTAATACGTTGCTACTTCTATGTTTTTTCGCATTTTTCTGCTAATAGAAAACGCTAAATTTACAAATAATTAAAAAAACCTTTATAATCCCACAAAAAAATGAGGCGTTTGTAAAAAACGCCTCATTTTTGTTTACCCTTTTTTGAATTACGATTTGCATACTTTGCGCTATTTTCTCCTTCATACTCTAATGCAAATTCTGCATCTGGTAAGCTTTCTTTCGGAGTTTTATTATTATTGATTGCCGCATTTTGTTTCACTTTTCTTTTTACCAATACATTCACCTGCTCTCAAGAAATCACTTTCTACTCTAGTTTGAAACAACTTAAAATAATTATTACTGGCAAGTGTTAACAAGTACATAAGAGGGATTCGATGGAAATACTACATATGAAGAAATCATTATAAGAAGGAGCGATTATTTTGAAGAAGAAAGATAAGATTCCGTCGCCAATTTTAGACGAAACGCTCCCGCATCAAATGCATTTTCCATCTTTTAAAGGAACAGGAAAAACGATGCAACAACCTTTTGTGAATCAATATGATGTTGTAATTGGAGACAGTAAATATAATTCCGAGAACAGTCCGCTTAACAATTGGAGTGATGAGGTAGACCCTGCCATTATGGCTGGTGATGAATGGATCCATCCTACAAATGATATTGGATGGATTTCAGAAGAAAATCAAGAGTTGCTAAAAAACGAAGCGGATAATAAAAATGAAGCTTTTATGCATCCGCAATTTGGTATTAACGACTAAAAAACCATTCTACCTAACATAGGTAGAATGGTTTCATACTATCCAATAATAATCCGCTCTTTCGGGTATTTATAGCGAGGTGGTTGTTCCCTTCCACCACTAGCTAAAATGAATGTTAAAATACCAACACGTCCGATAAACATAAGCACAATGAGTACAAGTTTCCCAACAGTTGTTAAATCAGGCGTAACCCCTGTTGATAGCCCTGTCGTTCCGAAAGCAGAACAAACTTCAACAATTAAACTCATAAGCGGTACATTTTCTGTAATAGATAAAATGAATAGCGCTGTAGCACATAACAAAATCCCCATCGTCATAACGACAGATGCTTTCAGCACATCCTCTTCATGTAACTGGCGCTTAAAAACTCTAACTGTCCTCCCCCCTCTTGCAAAGGTGTATAATGATAATATACTAACAGCAAATGTTGTCGTACGTATTCCGCCCCCAACCGAACTTGGAGATGCCCCTATAAACATTAATATACTCATAAATAAAAGCGTCGGTTGTGACAATTCACGTATATCCATTGTAGCGAGCCCACCGCTTCGCGTCGTCACAGATTGGAATAATGTATAGAAAATCGTTTCATGCCATGACTTCCCCACTAAAAAATGATTTCTCTCCAGTAAAAAAATCATAATTGTACCAACAGCAACGAGTGCAAAAAATGTTGTTGTCGTCAATTTTGTAAATAATGAAAAACGAAATAATTGTTGTCCCCTTTTACTAAGGAATTGTTTCACTTCCATTAGCACAGGGAAACCAATCGCTCCTAAAATAATTAGTAACATATGAATCATTTGAACAATATAATCTTTTTTATACGGAATTAATGATTGCCCTGTTAAATCAAATCCGCCGTTCGTAGTCGCACTAACAGCTGCAAAGAAACCGTGAAAATAAGCTTCTTGCCAAGTCGGAAAATAAAGTAAAAATCTTGTACCTAATAAGATTGCTCCAATAAGTTCTATCGAAATAATTACAATTAAAATAGAACGCATCAATTCTACAAGACCCGATAAATTCCCCTGATTATGGTCTGCCATAATTAATCGCCTTCTCTGCAAACCAATCTTTTTCCCCGTAATGATCCAAACAAATGTACCAAGCGCCATAATTCCTAAGCCGCCCAATTGTAAAATAAGGGCTAAAACAATAATTCCTGCCGTAGTAAACGTATCTGAAATCGTAACAACAGACAGTCCCGTAACACTTACCGCACTAACCGATGTAAAAAGGGCATCTATAAATGTCCATTTCACACCAGACTTCGTAACAAACGGTAAACTAAGTAATATAACCGATACAACTACTGCTAATAAATAAAACAAAACGATGAGTTGTACAGGACGTAATTTTTGTAAAAACTTTTTTATATCTCTCATTCCATCACTTCGCTACCTTTTTCTATCGATTAAATAAAGAAAAATCTTTACTTTCTTTATTTGTAAATAACTGCTCAAATAATTTGGCAAATACCATTCCATATACAGTTCCATTACCTCCATACGGCAATGCGTAAAACAAATTATGTATCTTTTCATCTTCTTTTAAAATGGGGAGACCATCATGAGTACCACCAAATGCGGCTGCCCAATAGTAGTCTGCCTGTATATTCTTATACTGCGGGAACATCTCTTTTACAATGTTAATAAGGATATCACTCTTATGCAATAATTTCGTATCACCTATTGTTTGAATTTGCATCGCTTCATCTAATCCGCCTACAATAATACGGTTTTCATACGTTCGAAAATATAAGTAGGGCCGTGCTGTTTCCCAAATTAACGATCGCTCATGCCAGCCTTCAAACTGATCTATTTCATTTGTTACAACCGCATAAGAAGTTTCTACTGTTGTATTTTTTTCTTTCTTTCCAAAGAGCGCTTCATAACCTGTCGCCATAATAATATTCTTTGCTACAATTTGATTTCCTGTTTTCGTGAAACAAATCAAATCATTTTGGCGTTTTTTTATATGTATCGCCTCTGTAAATTCATATATATTGGCTCCCATTTGCTTTGCTTTATGTAAAAGACTGTGTGCTAGTAAATACGGATTCACCTCGGCATCACCTTGCGTATATAACGCTGCTTGTTTTGTAAAAGAATAACGTTTCTTAATATCAGATTCTGTGAAATATTCAACCGGAAATCCATAATTCTGTAACGTATTATATTCCTCTTGTAAAAATGAGACATCCTCACCTTTACTTGCATAATATAAACTATTTCGCGGAATAAAATGGGGATTCATATCGAGAGTTGGGACAACTTCTTCCATTGTTCTAAGCGCTTCATAACAAAGCCTATATGCTCGTACCCCTTTTTCTTTACCAAATGTATGGATAAGAGAGGTTAACGATTTATCATGAAGGAATTGTAATAAACCTGTATTGGCAGCTGTACTACCACACGCGATTGCTCGTTTTTCAATAAGCGTAACACTCATTCCAATTTTCGCTAACGAATGCGCTATATGAGCACCTGCCTCGCCACTTCCGACTACAAGCACATCACATATCATATCACTTTCTAACGGTGGATAACAAGGTACAGAAACTCCTTCATCCCAAAACAATTTACCAGTCATAAGTTTCATAATTATACTCCTATATTGTAATTTTCTCCTTTCTATGTTTTGTTATTTCCTATAAAAAAATCCAACTAACACACGTTAGTTGGATTTTTTTATTTTTAATTAGAACGCTCTTCAAGCCAATTTCCAATCGTCGGATATGTTTGTTTTACAGCTGTTCCGCCGTAAACGATAGACATATGCCCTGTCGGTAAACATACATATTGTTTATCTGTGCTAGAAATATGATCTAGCAATGCTTCTACTTGACATGGCAAAGCGATATGATCACGTTTCCCGGAAATATTTAAGACATTCGCCTTAATATTTGCAAGGTCTACCTTTTGTCCGCGAATAACGAGTTCACCCTTAACCAGTTTATTATTTTGATAAAAATCACGAATCCACTGTCTGTATGATTCACCTGGAAACGGAATGCCATCACCAACCCACTTTTGAACCAATCTCCAGCTTTCGACGAAGCGCTCATTCTCTGAACGATCTACTAAAGCAACGTATGGACCAACAAAGTTTGTAATTGGTTTTAACATTTTGTTTCCGAAATCAATCATTTCTGGCGGAATATTTCCGAATGTATCAACCGCTTTATCTAAGTTGAAATATTTTTCATCTAGTAAAGGACCATACAATCCTGTTTCAGAGAAATCAAAAGGACTTGTCATGAAAATTAAATTACGAATTGGCATGTGCGGATGAAGTGCTGCATAAATAGAAGTTAGCGTTCCACCCATGCAATAACCAAGTAAAGAAATCTCGTCCGATTTTGCAGTTCGCATTACTTTTTTTACTGCTTTTGCAATATAATCAAACACGAAATCATCAAATTTCAAATGACTATCTTCTAAACCAAATGTACCCCAATCAAGCATATACACATCAAAACCACGATCCACTAGATATTCCACTAAACTATTTCCAGGAGTTAAATCCATAATATATGGTTTATTAATAAGAGCATATATTAATAGGATTGGAACTCTTTGTGTTTTTTCTTGTTTTGGAATGTAGCGATAAAGCTTCGTCTTATTCTTCGTCCAAATAACCTCTTTCGGCGTTAACCCTACTTGCGGCTCTGGTTCACGTAATAAAATTTCACTCGCCCTTTTCACTCGGCGGTATGCTTTTCGGTACTCTTCTGGGTATAGCTCTAATTGCTTTTCCCATTCTGTTGCGAATGTAGTCATTTTTCTATCTCCTTTTTGGTCGATTTCCTTCTAAAAAAAGAAGTGCATTCCTGCTATGGATATGCACTTTTTTCTTACTTCATTACATATATAATCCGCCGTTAATGTTTAATTGCTGACCTGTGATATAAGCACCGTCACGGCATAGGTATACTACACCTTTTGCAATTTCATCGGCTTGACCAAAACGTTTTTTCGGGATTTTTGCAACGATTTTTTGACGTACTTCTTCCGGTACTTCTGCTACCATTTCAGTATCAATAAATCCTGGGCAAATTGCGTTTACAGTTACATTTGTTTTTGCAAGCTCTAACGCTAATGATTTTGTAAATCCTAACATACCTGCTTTTGCTGCTGAGTAGTTTGTTTGTCCGAAGCCACCAGCTTGACCAATGATAGAAGAAATGCTAATAATTCTACCTTCTTCCGCTTCCGTTATGTATGGAAGTACCGCACTTGTCGTATTAAATACGCTACTTAAGTTTACGTCAATTACGCGCTCCCAATCTTCACGATTTAACTTTTTGAATGTACGATCTCTTGTAATACCCGCATTATTCACAAGGATATCAACTTTACCAAAATGATTCACAGCTTCTTCTACAAGTCGGTTTGCATCTTCTACTTTAGAAACGTCCGCTTGAACTGCATAAACGTCATGTCCGTCTTTTCCTAATTCATTTACTAAGTTTTCAGCTGCTTCTTTACTGCTGTTATAGTTAATAACTACTTTTGCTCCCTCTTGTGCTAATGCTACTGTAATCGCTTTTCCAATTCCTTTTGCCCCACCTGTTACGATTGCTACTTTGCCATTTAATTGAACCATTTCTTTTCCCCCTTAAATGAATTTGTGAACGATTGTTATGAATCATTTTGGTACTCATACTATGGAGTCCCTATATAATTATGTTTCGCTGTTTATACGCGAAAAGAGATTCTCCCTCTCTCCTTTACATGTTATAAACAAGCGCTATTATCATTTTTTATTTTCTGGTTTATTCGTAGGTTTTGCTTCTTCTTTTACAGGTTCTTGTAGTTTTGCTAATACTGCATTTTGCTTTTCTAGCAACTCTAAAATCTGATCAACTTTCGTTTCTAACGTGCGAATATCTTGTTTTACTTTCGTAACATCACGCTTTAATGTAGGAGCTTGTCCTAAAGAATCTACCTTCTCCTCTAGAAACTCCTCGATGTTATCTACTTTATTTTCTAAGTTAATAACAAGCGTAGCCACTCTTGCGATATCCTCTTTCGTCGGCACATTTACTTGTTCTAAATAGTTTTTTGTCGTATCATTTAATGCTTTTTGATAAAACAAATTCAAATCTAGAACGCTGCCCATCCAAGCAGAATATTCTTCTGTTTTAATTGTTTCATTGAGCGCTTTTCCCCAAAATGTTTCGGTTTGTTCATAAGCATTTTTCCATGCTTGTAGTGGATCGAATTTTTGATCAATCACTTTACCTACACTCCCTTTTTCGTTTTTGAAACAATTCAACCTATTCACTATTTTCTAATATTCTGAATAAAACTTCAAGTCTATATTTTATTTTTCTTTATTTTCCAACAAATGTATTGACATTAAAAACAGATAGGTGTAAATTGCACTTATAAGCAAAAAATTCCATCTTACTGATTCATGAGGTGATGCACAATCATGCTACAAAATGAACCAGAACAACGCGAAAGTTTGGAGAACAACCAAGCGAAACAACCAAACTCCATGCCAAAAAACTTCTTAGTTCCCTTCTTACTTCTCTGTCTAAAAGACTGGAGTCTTCATGGTTACAAACTTATTCAAATGCTAATGGATATCGGCTTTTCTTCTGTTGACCAAGGTAATGTTTATAGAACACTACGCAAATTAGAAAAAGAAAACCTTATTTCTTCTACTTGGGATACAAGCGATGGAGGGCCAGCAAAAAGAATTTATTCTTTAACTGAATATGGAGAGCAATATTTAACAACATGTGCGACTTCTTTTGAACATTATCAAAATATGTTGCGAACGTTTTTCACGTTATACACCAATGCATTCTTTCCATTTTCTACTTCTCCAGAAAAGGATGAAAAGGATTCTTCATCTTCACCTGGTGGTACAGCAGAGTAATCTGCGTTCACAATATGCAAAAAAACATTTGGGGGTCAAACAATGGAAACTAAACCATACGAATTAGTCGATGCATTTTGGAAAAACTGGTCTCAATCACTTTCCCTTTTCTCTTCAGCTGGGAAACAATTAGAGCAACTTACTTTAGAAACATTAAAACAACAACAAGATGCTTTGCATAAATTAACATCAGGAGTAGATGAACTAGAAAAGGAACTACAACAACTCTCTGCTCAGTTCAATAACCAATATACAGATTACGTGAAACAATTAACTGGAAACTCCTTAAATGATCAAATTAACGAGTGGCAAGACAAGTGGAAGGAACTTTCTGCTCATATGCAGCAACTTACTGTTTCTCCTACAAAAACATCTTTGTCAATTCTTACACAAACAAGCGGTCAATTTGAAGAAACAACAAAACAATTTATTGAGCAACAACAATTACAACGTGAAGAGGCTCAAAAACAGTTAGAAGGTTTTTTGGAGGAGTTCAAGTCAAAACAGTTGGAACTCGCAAAAAAGTTCGAGGAAAACTCAAAAAATCTATTTACTTCCATCAAGTAAGAAAAATGTGGGAGCTAACTGCAGCACAAACAAAACTCTTTCTTCCTCCTACTACATCAAGATGGCTAACATTTTTCAATATGGAAAAGAAGGAGGACAAAATGAATCCATTTCAAGAAGCACAAACTGTTCCGGAGCTTCGTTATGATGAGATTCAAGTCGGTGATCAAGCATCCCTTACAAAAACAATTACAGATGAAGATGTTATCAATTTTGCAAAATTAACTGGAGATGTGAATCCCATTCATATTTTAGATTCTTTTGCAAAAACGACAATGTTTAAAGAACGTATTGCTCACGGTATGCTCGTTTCGAGTTTTATTTCTACCATCCTTGGAACGAAACTCCCGGGCAAAAATACGATTTATTTATCCCAAAACGTTTCATTCCGTGCCCCTGTCAAAATCGGTGATACACTTCGCGTTGTGGCAGAGGTTATTAAGAAGCGTGACGATAAAAAAATCATTACGTTGCAAACAAACATATATAATCAATCGGATGATATTGTCGTGGAAGGTACAGCGACAATACTGAAAAAAGAGTAGCAAATTTGCTACTCTTTTTTCTATCCAATAACTTCTAATCACACCGATTACTTCCGCGTATGAGTACGTCGGTTCCACATAAAATAACGGTACCAGTTCAGATAATTATTTAACTGGACTGGACTACTCATAAGGATGTGTATCAACATGGTAAAAACAAACAAATTACTAGTTCCAGGTGCTGAACAAGCGCTTGAACAATTTAAATATGAAATTGCACAAGAATTTGGTGTAAGCTTAGGATCTAATACAGCATCTCGTTCTAACGGATCAGTTGGCGGTGAAGTAACAAAACGTCTTGTTGCTTTAGCTCAACAACAATTACGTGGATAATACTATAAACATATGGCTTAGAGGCAGATATTCTCTGCCTCTTTCTATTTTCAACATACATAATAGTGCTTTTTCACATACTAATCAAAGCAACACGAAAGGAGCGATATGTGAAATGAAACGGATTAATATTAGCATGAGCCCTCCCCGCGTTCTTACTTTATCTTTTATTGTATTATCAGTTGGCGGCACATGCTTATTAAAACTGCCAATTGCTACGACAACATCCATTTCATGGCTCGATGCCTTATTTACAACCGTTTCCGCTTGTACTGTTACTGGGCTTGGTGTTGTAGATACTGGAAAAGTATATACTTTATTTGGACAATGTGTCATTTTAACGCTTATACAAGTTGGTGGGCTTGGCATTATGAGCTTCGCTGTCTTAATTGCGATTATGCTCGGAAGAAAAATCGGTCTTCAAAACCGAATTTTATTACAACAAGCATTAAATCAAACGAATATCGGCGGCGTCATCCGTCTTGCCAAATCATTATTTTTATTCTCTTTTACAGTCGAATGTATTGCTACTTTAATTCTTTCTTTTGAATGGGTACCAAAATATGGGGTTACCAAAGGGATTTATTATAGTTTTTTCCATTCAATCTCAGCTTTTAACAATGCTGGCTTTTCTGTGTGGAGCGATAATTTAATGTCCCATTCTCATAGCATTCTTGTCAATCTCGTCATTTCCACTCTCATCATTTTAGGTGGTATTGGTTTTACAGTAATCGTAGATATAAAAAGAAAGAAAAACTTTAAAAACCTTACACTACATTCAAAACTTATGCTCTCTGCTACTCTAATCTTCAACATTATTGCTACCCTTCTTATTTTTATATTCGAGTTCCATAACTCCCTTTCTATGAGAGGTTTTACCCCATTTGAAGAAGGAATGGCCACTTATTTCCAAGCAATTTCAACGCGAACTGCCGGGTTTAATACAGTTGATATTTCTACATTATCAAAACCTTCCCTCCTATTAATGATGCTCCTTATGTTTATTGGTGCTGGTAGCGCTTCAACGGGTGGTGGAATTAAGTTAACAACATTTTTAATCATATTTTTTGGCGTATTTAAATTTTTACAAGAACAAGAGGATATTGTCGTATTTAAAAAATCCATTAAAGATACTCTCATTGTCAAATCATTAACCATTACTATTATTTCCATTTCATTTATCTTTTTTGCTATTTTAATTTTGAGTATTACTGAGCGAGTTCCTCTACTGATGAGTGCTTTCGAAGTATTTTCAGCATTTGGGACTGTTGGCCTCAGTATGAACTTAACACCCCACTTAACTATAATCGGAAAAGCTATTATTATCTTTATGATGTTTTTTGGAAAAATAGGTCCTTTAACATTGGCTTTTTCATTTGCTCGTAAAAAGAACCGGAAGATAAAATATCCGAATGAAGATATTTTAACAGGTTGACAACCGTATAAATTATCCATATAATGAGAATACAATAACATATCTCCAAAGGGGAGTAGCGTCCAAGAATATTTCTTGGAAACAAAGTCGTCATTACGTAGAACTCAGTTCTTCCGGCTTTGTTGGCATTTTCATTACATATGTCTAGCAAGACCTTTGCCTATTAACGGCAGAGGTCTTTTTTGTATTCACTTCCAGATTCTCCCAAAGTTAATAGGCAGGAGTGTGGGGAAACTAAATAGTGGGGAAATTCTTCACTTATTTAGAACTTATAGAAATGAGAGGAGAATGTACATGGATGTATCATTATTATTGGAGTATGGTTGGGTATTACTCATCCTAATTGCACTTGAAGGGATTTTAGCGGCTGATAACGCTCTTGTTCTTGCAATTATGGTAAAACATTTACCAGAAGAAAAACGAAAGAAAGCACTATTTTATGGATTAGCGGGGGCATTTGTTTTCCGATTCGGATCGTTATTTATGATTTCGTTCTTAGTCGATGTATGGCAAGTGCAAGCAATCGGTGCCATCTACCTTATGTTTATCGCTGGTAATCACTTATTTAAAACGTATGTTAAAAAGAATACGGATGAAGAAACAGAAGAAAAAGAAGCAAAGAAAAAACAAGAGAACTTTTGGTGGACTGTATTTAAAGTTGAGGTTGCCGATATCGCCTTCGCGGTTGATTCAATTTTAGCCGCTGTTGCATTAGCAATGACTTTACCGAAAACAGGATTAGGTACAATTGGTAGCCTTGATACTGGACAATTCGTTGTTATCTTTGTAGGTGGACTTATCGGATTAATCATTATGCGATTTGCAGCAACTGCTTTCGTACAAATCTTAAAACGTAAACCAGGACTTGAAACTGCAGCATTCCTAATTGTAGGTTGGGTTGGTGTGAAATTAGCAGTTTATACATTGGCACATCCTGCATTAAATGTAATTCCACATTCATTCCCAGAATCTACACCATGGAAGCTTACATTCTGGATTGTATTAGTCGGAATCGCAGTTGGTGGCTGGTTCTTCTCAAAAGAAGTGGAAGTAAAAGTAGAAAAGAATTTAGACGAAAAAGCGCTGTAATTACAGCGCTTTTTCTTTTTCCTTTCTTCCTCTCAATGTCCAGAAAAAATTCCATTATACTATTTTTTGTAAACGTTTTCTTAATGTATGTATGTCCTTTTTGTGAAACATTGCACAAACTTATTGAAAGTGAGTACAATTCCATGTACTTTATTCATATAAGGAGTATTTATAGAAGATTTACTAAAGGAGCGTATTACTCATGCTAGAACAAGGACTAGATTATGTTGTCAAACTGGCTAAAAGCAAAAAGCAAATGCTAGATAGAAACCCAATGCAATATTTCATTCGTGCTGCACTTGCGGGTATTTATATCGGTTTTATTATTGTACTATGTTTTAAATTAGGTAACTTTTTTCACATTGCAGATTCACCAGCAACTTATTTAGCTGCTTCCATGTTTTTCGGGATTGCCCTCGTACTTATTATATATGGCGGCGCTGAATTGTTTACTGGGAACACAATGTACTTTACTGTCGCAACTTTAAGAAAAGAAACAACGATTTCCGATACACTTCGTAACTGGGGTGCTTGTTATGCAGGTAACTTAGCCGGCGCTTTATTCTTTGCCTTACTATTTTACGCAACTGGAATTTTCGAATCAATTGATCACGGTCACTTAATGAATAAAGTTGTTGAAGGAAAGATGAACACACCTACAATGCAATTATTCTTTAAAGCCATTTTATGTAACTGGCTCGTATGTCTTGCTTGCTTCTTACCTTCTCAGGTCAAAGGTGACACAGCAAAAATAATGGTCATGATGCTACTTGTTTTCACATTCTTCTTATCTGGTTACGAACATAGTATTGCAAACTTATCACTCTTTGCTTTATCTTTAATTTCACCGCATCCTGAGACAATTTCTTTTTCAGGTGCTATTCATAACTTAATTCCTGTTACAATCGGTAACATTATTGGCGGATCAGTATTTGTCGGTATGGTATACCACTACTTAACAAAGAAAACACCTGACGTTCAACAGGAAGAAACTGAAATCGCAGCAACTCAACAAGAAGAGATTATTCCTTTACAAGCACATATGAAACATTAAAAACTCCAAAGTGTTCTTTGGAGTTTTTAGCTTCCCACATATTTAACAACAAGGTGAGGATTAATTTCTCTTTCTTCCTTTCCCTTATCCATTCTTTGTTTCATCTTATGCATACCGATGACATCATTCGTATGAAGGTGAATTTCATTTACATATAATCCCTCTGTACAAAAGGCTTCTACAAAATCTAGTCCACTTTTTTCTCCCCATCCCATATTAAAATCAAGGGAAAGAATATTCACATCATAATCCCGAACCATTTGTAAGGCACATTCTACTGTAGTTGCCGGCACATACCCGAACGGACAACTTCTTTGATCATCCATATATACGTTCATTTTCTATTCCCTCTCTACTTTGAATATGCGACCAATACATAACATATTGCCCCAAGACTAATAAAAGGACCAAATGGAATTGGCTTTCGTACTTCTATACGTTTTAATACGATACCAATCCCGAAAAAACAAAGACTAAAACAAGATGCTAAAAATAAAACGATAAAAATCCCCTTCACTCCTACTATAAATCCAAGCAACGAAAGTAGTTTTATATCTCCCCCGCCAAGCCCTTCTGGATATATCTTTTGCATGCAATATAACAAAATGAATATAATCCCACTACCAACTATACTATCTGTCCAAGTGACTAACTGTACAAAAATACTTTCAAGAATGAGTAAAACGGCAAACAAAATTAAAATACAATCAGGAATTAACATATATAAGTAATCTGTAACTGAAATAATAAGAAGTAGCGAAAAAAGGGATAGAATGATGATAAGTTCTCGTTCTATTCCAATCATATATACGGTAAGAAAACATATACTTCCTGTTATGCATTCAAATGCTACATACATAATCGGAATTTTCCTCTTACAATTCGTACAACAGCCTCTTTGTATATAAAATGAAATGATGGGGATTAGTTCTTTTGGCCTTAGCACATATTTACAATAATGACAATGTGAACGCGGGGTAATGATAGACTCCCCTAACGGAACTCTCATCGCAACTAACATAAAAAAAGAACCAAACACCATCCCTGCTAACAGTGCATATAAATAAGTGAACATCCCTTCCTCTCCTTTCCCAAAAAACATAGCAAAAAAAGGAGAGAACTTCTACTTCATATTATCCATTATTCTACTAAAAAAGCAGGCCATTTTCTGGCCTGCTTTCCCCTCTTTTATACGATGAAATATACTGCTTTTAATGGTCCGTGTACTCCGACAACAAGATTCATCTCAATGTCAGCTGAGTTACTTGGTCCTGTAATAAAGTTAATACAAGATGCCACTGTCTCGCCATTTTCTACACGTGAGTTCATATCCTGAACTGCTTGTGTAATACGAGGCACAAGTGTTTCACGTGGAATAATAGCAAAATATACAGTCGGTAAAAAGTGTAAAGAACGTCCTTGCCCTTTATGGCTTTGTACAACAATTGTACCAGATTCAGCTAATGTATAATCACTAAATGCAATACCAATATTCGCTTTTTCAGCTAAACGCATATTTTCGTCTTTTCTCTCTGAATCCCATACGTTTACTTCAACGTCTCGCTTTGGAAGTTCTTCTTTAAATAAAGATGTTAAACCATATGCATCAAAACGATCATCCGCTGATAATAAAATAGGTCCCCCGCCGTTTTCCATGATTACTTTTTGAAGGTCTTCACGTAAACGTTCATTTGTCGTTTCTACTACAGTTGTATGAATGTTTGTACATTGCTTTTTAAACACTTCTAGTAATTCTTCTTGTGAATAATCTTTTAACGTTTCTATATTCACATTACTTTTCCATAATGGACGCTCTACACCTTCTGTTTTACGCGCGCGCCCAAGTTCTTTTGCAATGTTATCTAGAAAGGCATCACGGTTTTGAATTAATCCTGTCATTATTTATCCCCGCCTTTCTTATGATCTTTATACCAATCACGGAATCGTTCTTTACTTGGAGCTGGGAATTCACGAATATCCGTCCAGTTTTTAAGTGGTCCAACACCTTTTGATACACGATTGCCAGATGTAAATGGACTCATTGCCGCTGGTGCCATTTTTGAACCCATTTTATATAAAGCAGCTGAAGAAGCACCCATACTAAACATTTTCATTGCTAGTTTTTCTGCAAGTGGTGCACGACCTTCTTGCTCAACGATGACTTGACGATGTTTTAACAATAAATCATGCAATGGAATTTTTACTGGACAAGCTTCTGTACATGCTCCGCATAAACTAGATGCATAAGGAAGCTCTTTATAATCATCATATCCACCTAGCAGCGGTGTTAATACCGCACCGATTGGACCTGAGTAAATCGATCCGTATGAATGTCCACCAACGTGACGATATACAGGACATACGTTAACACAAGCAGCGCAACGAATACATTGTAATACTGAACGGAATTCAGATCCAAGAATTTGAGAGCGACCATTATCAACAACAACTAAATGGAATTCTTCAGGTCCATCAACTTCCTCTTCTTGAATTGGTCCTGCTACTGTTACATAACTTGTTAATTTTTGACCTACTGCACTACGACATAGTAAACCAACTAAAACATCTAATTCTTCCATTGTCGGAACCATACGTTCCATACCCATTACCGCAATTTGTGTTTTCGGAATTGACATAACAAGATCTGCATTACCTTCATTCGTTACTAAACAAAGAGAACCAGTATTTGCAACAGCAAAGTTACAACCAGTTACACCAATTTCTGCATCCATAAATTTCTCACGAAGTTGTTTACGAACAAACTTTGTCATTTCATATGGGTCATCAGAATTCTCATAGCCTAGCTTTTCTTTAAATACATCGCGAATTTGCGTTCTGTTTTTATGAAGTGCAGGCGCAATAATATGTGAAGGTGGATCGTTATCTACTTGCAGAATATACTCTCCTAAATCACTTTCTAACACTTCACAGCCAATCTCTTCAAGCGCATGATTCATACTAATTTCTTCTGTTACCATCGACTTTGATTTTACTACTTTTTTCGCTTGTTTCTTTTTTGCAACATCTTGAATATACTTTGCAGCTTCTTCTTTCGTTTTCGCAAAGTATACATGCCCGCCTCTTTTTGATACATTTTCACTTAACTGCATTAAGTAATAATCAAGGTTTTCTAACGTATGTTGACGAATTTGTTCACCTAGTTCACGCCACTCTTCCCAGTTTCCTAATTCGTCTGCTGCTTTTAAGCGATTTGTATATAAACGCGTTTGTGCAGAAGATACCGCTCCGCGCATAAACGAATCTTGAATTCCATCGCCAACGCGATCATTAAATTTTTTCTCACTGATTTTCATAGACATAGCTTATGTTCCCCCTTCATGAGCGACTATTCAGTACCTCAGCAATATGCATTACTTTTACTTCTTTTCCTAAACGCTCAATACGTCCGCCAATGTTTAACAAACACCCACAATCTGCACCGATTAAATAATCAGCACCTGTTTCCATTACACTATCTACTTTTTCGTCTACCATTTGCTCAGAGATTGGAGTCATCTTAACTGAAAACGTTCCCCCAAACCCACAACAATTTTGCACGTTTGGCAAATCTCTCACAATTAATCCTTTTACATTAGACAATAAAATTCCTGGTGCTTCTTTTACTCCAAGCAGGCGTGTCATATGACACGATTTATGAATAGTAGCTATCCCTGGTAAACTTGCACCAACATCTGTAACTTTTAAAACATCTACAATAAACTGTGTAAATTCATAAGTTTTATCAGCAACTTTTTGTGCACGTTTAGCCCACTTTGGATCATCTTTGAAAACATGTGGATACTCATGAAACATTGTCGCACAAGAACCAGATGGCGTAACAATATATTCTGCATCTTCAAAAGTTTCAATCATATGTTTCATCGCTTCTTTTGCTGCTTCTACATGGCCGCTATTATAAGCAGGCTGACCACAACAAACTTGTGCTTCTGGAAATTCAATTTCACAACCTAAACGCTCCAACACTTCAACTGTTGCTTTACCGACATTTGTTTCAAACATATCGACTAAACAAGTAACAAATAAAGTAACTTTCATAATGATTACTCCCCCTTTTTACAACTCCACCAACAAACATATGGTCATCAGATGACTAAAGGAAGAAGAAGTAGGCTCAACCATGGCCTATCCTCTCCCTTTTCTAAAGAAAACGCTTACTTAATCTTTCTCTATTTTATCAGAAAATTAGATTTTTAAAAGATTAAATTACGAATTTATATCGCTTTTACCTGTGACAATATGTTCTACATTTGTTAAATGATCTAGCATTGCTTGTTGCGCTAATTCTACATCTTGTTTTAACACCGCATCATATATAACTTGATGCTCTTCTATAAGTCGTTCTGATGTTGTTTGTTCACCATATAAAATAATGCGTCTTGATTCACCAATCGTTTCAGCAATCATCTCTGAAACATGATTCATGAGTTCAAGCAAAATGTTATTATGCGAAGACTCTGCAATTCCCATATGGAACTGAAAATCTGCTTTTTCGCCAGCCTTTTCATTTCCAATGCTCTTTGCCATTTCATCTAACCAATGTTTCATATTTTGCAAATTAGCTTCCGTACGTTTTGCTGCAGCCGCTCGAACTGCTCCCACTTCAAGCACCTTTCGTACTTCTAATAAATTCAAAATATCTTCTTTCTTCATTAATAATCTATTGTTTAATGATTTTGTTAATGAAGAAGAATCGAAATTCTTCACATATGTACCTTCTCCTTGTTTCATCTCAATTAAGCCCATCGCTCTTAGCGCACTTAGCGCTTCACGAACAGCAGATCTGCCCACTTGAAACTGCTCAGCTAATTGATGCACAGGGAGTAGTTTGTCACCAGGTTTTAACGTACCATTTTTAATCATTGTTAAAATAGCTTCAGATACTTCTTCGTAAATTTTTTTCGGTTTAATAGATTTGTACTCCAGTTAAATCACCTCAGTATCTTCCAAACAACAATTGAAACGATTTATAAGAACTTTGCATCATAACTATTTTAGACCGAATTAGTAAGAAGTACAAATATTTTGTTCATAAA
The DNA here is from genome assembly GCF_002567495.1 of Bacillus cereus. GTDB lineage: Bacteria > Bacillota > Bacilli > Bacillales > Bacillaceae_G > Bacillus_A > Bacillus_A cereus_AQ. The sequence continues at coordinate 72,182 of NZ_NVAP01000030.1, forward strand.
ATAGTCAAATTTTCGATATTTATTACATATTAATTTATATTTTTACGTATAAAGTGAAACTTTAATCAGCCCTCACCAATCGGGC
>NZ_NVAP01000031.1 GCF_002567495.1 Bacillus cereus
AGGAGAATTCTTTCGGGAAATTCGTTAAATAAATTAATACATATACATATGTGCTCATTAAAAAGGTGTAACAGCTTGGGAAGAAGTGAAGAAAGATGAGCTTTCTACGAAGGTAAAAGAAAAATTAGGTGTGAAATAATCAGTTATTTGTGACGGTGGATTTTCCTACGGGGTGGGTTCGCCGTTTTTTCTTATTTACACCTAGAAGCTCATGTGTTCTATGTTAGAGTGCAAGTCATTTAAAACAGTAACATCCATTTCTGGTTATATCTGGTTTGATGAAAATGAGGATGGTTGGATGGATCCTCAGGAACAAACAGTTGCACCAGAATTGGGTGAAATAAAGTTATATTTAATTAATGAAAATGAAGAAATAGTTGAGGAAAAAATAGTTTCTAGATTACAAAATGGTCAAGCTCATTACTATTTTGAGGTAGAAGAAGGCAATTATAAAATACGAGCTGAGTTTACTGAAAAAGGAAAATATCAGCTTACTAGAGATGGAGGAGATTCATTTTTCAATTCTACAACAAACGAAACAAGATATTATCAAATTATGAAGTCATATAATATAGATAGTATACAGCTGGGATATAAAAAAGCATCTTAGGCCTATCCAAAGTAAGGAAAAAAGCTAAAGATGATAGTAATGAGGTTGGATTTCAATTTTAAGTGGGACAAGCGCCTCTCTTTTTTTATTATTGATAATTTCATGTACCATAATTATTAATAATAAATCTAATTAGGAAGAAGTGCAGCAGGACGAGCTTCCTGCGAAAGTGAAAGAAAAACTAGCTGCAAAATAATAAAAATAAAAAGGGTTTGGCCTTAAAGGTCAAACCCTTTTCTGTTTTCAAAATCTTTTTCTGAAATGACTATGAATCCATGTCTTTTAAATAGTGCTGTTGTTACGCTGTAACCAGTTTGTTTATTGCCACTAATTACATAAGTCTTATCGTTTTTGCACTAGAACCGATACCCCTACATTTTTCTGCCTCTTTGGTAAAGCACAGAATAATCCTTACTAATACCATCGCGATTTCTGATAACTTACAAGTAGAGGTATCACTCAATATAACAAAAATGTAATGTTAATGAAATGTAATTCCACCGATACTAGTAATGAAATTATATAAAATGAAGGGGAGTTAAAGAATTTTTATAATGAAAAAGGAGAAGTATTTATGCGAAATATATTAAGTGTAGAAAAAATTGAAAAATATTATGGTAATAAAGATAACGTAACAAAGGCTATAGATAATATTAGTTTTAAGGTAGATGAGGGGGAATTTGTTGGGATAATGGGGCCCTCAGGAAGTGGCAAAACTACATTACTTAACTGTATATCAACGATTGATAATGTTACTACGGGAAAAATTATAATCAATAATAGTGACATTACTCGGTTAAAATCAAAGTCACTAGATAAGTTTAGGAAAAATGAATTAGGGTTTGTATTTCAGGACTTTAATTTATTAGATACTCTTACTGCTTATGAAAATATTGCCCTAGCGTTAACCATAAAAGGTGAGGAAAGTTCAAAAATTGATGGCAAAATACAAGCAGTTGCAAAATATTTAGAAATTGAACAAGTATTAAGCAAATATCCTTATCAAATATCAGGTGGACAAAAACAAAGGGTTGCTTCGGCAAGAGCTATCGTAACAGAGCCATCTTTAGTACTCGCAGATGAACCAACAGGATCGTTAGATTCTAAATCGGCTAGATTATTACTCGAAAGATTTGAAAGTCTAAATAAGGATTTGAAAGCTACCATACTTATGGTTACTCATGATGCGTTTACAGCAGGCTATGCTCGTAGAATTCTTTTTATTAAGGATGGAAAAATATTTACCGAGTTAGTCAGAGGGAATGATTCCAGAAAAGAATTCTTTACTAAAATTATCGAAGTTATAACCCTTCTTGGAGGTGACGATAATAATGTACTCTAAGATTGCTATTGGGAATGTAAAGAAAAGTTTTAAAGATTATGCCATATATTTCTTAACACTAACACTGGCTGTTTGTATATTTTATAGCTTTAACTCAATAGAATCACAAAAGGCACTTATGGAAATTAACGCTTCAGATAGAAAGTATGTGCCTACAGTAATGAACGCTATCTCAAATGTGTCAGTATTTGTATCCGTAATATTAGGTGGTTTAATATTGTATGCAAATAATTTCTTAATTAAAAAACGTAAAAAAGAATTAGGAATATACATGACTTTAGGTATGGGAAGAAGAGACATATCCAGAATATTAGTAACAGAGACATTTCTAGTTGGCGTTATATCTTTAGTGAGTGGACTTATAATAGGTATTGGAGTATCGCAGGGGTTATCTACACTTGCATTAAAGCTATTTGACTTGCCCATCAATAAATATAAATTTGCAATTTCAACAGGTGCTATAGGTAAAAGCGTATTATACTTTGGAATCATGTTTTTACTTGTTATGTTATTTAATGTATATGTTGTTTCTAAATACAAAATAATTGATTTGTTAACAGCAGGTAGAAAAAACGAAGATGTAAAATTTAGAAATCCTCTTATCTATGTAATCACATTTATTATGTGTGTAGCATCACTTGGATATGCATATGTGACTGTACTAAAAATCGGATTGAATTTTACTAATCCTATGCTCGTGGTATCAATCATTCTTGGAATATTAGGTACATTGCTGTTTTTCTTTAGTTTATCTGGATTTATATTATATGTTGTAAAGAAGAATAAAAAAGTCTATTTTAAAGGTTTAAATATATTTATCATCAAACAAATAAATAGTAAGGTTAATACAAATTTTATATCCATGTCTGTAATCTGTTTAATGTTATTCCTTACAATGGTGGCTTTATCTACAGGAATCAGCTTTAACAGAATGATGGACGTAACAACGAAAGAAATAACACCATTTGATGCCAGTATTACATTGGAGAATAAGGATGAAAGTTACACTATAGAAGAAGTATTAAATAAAGCTAATTTTAAAATAAGTAATAACGAAAAATATGTATCTTATAATGTATATCGAACAGGGATGGAAGTGGTGGACTTTGTACCAGAACTTAAAGATTATAATAACAGTATAGATTTCATTAAAGTATCTGATTATAATAAAATGTTAAATCTTAAAGGTGAAAAGGAAATCATTTTAAATAACAATGAAATCTTACTTTTATCAAATGAAAGCCGGTTGATTAATTCGACAAATGAAAGATTAAAAAATAGCGATAAGATGAATATTAAAGAAAAAGAATATTCGGTAAAAAACGCTAAAGTTATACAAGAGAATCTTTACACTTATGATGTGCGAACTAATTACTTCACAATTGTTATAAATGATGAGTTTTTATCAGGCTACAAAATTACTGATTCCGTACTTAATGTAAATTATTTAGATGGAAATAGAGAAGCATATAATAAAAAATATGATAACGTTGCACGGGGCCTTTATGACGAAAACGGCCCGAAATTAAATGTTAATCGTATAGCAGGCAAATCAAAGGATGAAGTTTATGCAGGAAGTAAGGGATTGAAAACTATCGTACTGTTTATTGGGATATATATAGGTATTGTATTTTTAATAACGAGTATGGCTGTATTAGCTCTTCAACAATTATCAGAAGCCAGTGATAGCATAGATCGATATAAATCTTTAAAGAGAATTGGCTCAAACGGAACAATGATCGATAAAACGATTTTCATTCAAACTTTCGTATACTTTAGTCTTCCAGTTTTTCTTGCCATAATTCATTCTATAGTTGGAATTTATGTAGTCAATTATTATATTAACACATTTCAACAAACAGACATTATTTTACCAGCATTGATGACGGGCTTAGTATTTCTTGTAGTTTATGTAGTATATTTCTACACGACATATGTCGGGTATAAAAATATTGTAAAAAGTAATACTTGATTTTATAATGCTTATTAGGGCTATTACACCTTGTTTCTCAAGATGTAATAGCCTTATATTCCGTATAGGGAGGGAAAAGTCATGAAAAAAATCATTCTGATTGAAGATGACGAAATCATCAGAGAAGAATTACAACATTTTTTTATAAAGTATGGATATGAAGTAAAGGCTCCCACAGATTTTAATCATATTATCAAATATATAGAAAGTGAGAATGCAGACCTTATATTACTAGACATAAATCTTCCTGTGTTCGATGGCTATTATATATGCAGAGAAATACGTAAAACTTCAGATGTTCCAATCTTTATGGTTACAAGTAGAGATAGTGATGTAGATGAACTGATAAGTATGAATTTAGGAGCAGATGATTTTATAACAAAGCCTTATAATACAGAAATACTATTAGCAAGAGTAACAAACATTTTAAGAAGAACATCTGGAGATTTCAAGACGAATCATACCTTAATTTATAGAGATTTTAATTTAAATCTTTCAAATGCAACAGTTACTTATCAAGACAAGTCTGTAGAGTTAACTAAAAATGAAGTTAAAATACTCTCTTGCTTAATAAATAATCGCGGAAATATTGTAAAAAGAGATTCACTCATAGAAAACTTATGGAAATCTGATTATTTTGTGGATGATAGCACCTTAACGGTTAATATAAATAGATTAAGAAAAAAGCTTGAAGAGATAGGTATAGAAAATCCAATTGCAACAAGAAGAAGCTTAGGGTATATAATGCCATGAATTTAGGTGAATTTATTAAAGATAAAATAGTAGTAATACTATCTAATGTACTGGTATATATCATACTAGCAGGTATATTGCTGACTGTGAATGTTCAGTTCATTATCATATTCTTTGTCTTTTGTATTTGGTTTTTTCCATTGATTTCATATATGGCTATAGAATTTATAAAATGTAAAAATTATTATAATGAGATTAATGGCATATTAGAAAACTTGGAGAAAAAATACCTACTACCAGAGGTAGTAAAGGAAGCAAACTTTATACATGGGAAAAAGCTTAACGCTATACTGAAAGAAGTAAGTAGAGATATGCATGAAAATGTAAAGTATTATAGAGATATGCAAATAGATTACAGAGAATATATAGAGACATGGGTGCATGAAATTAAGACACCGATAGCTTCTACAAAGCTAATAATTGAAAATAATAAAAATGAAGTAACTAATAAAATTGACTCTCAAATGGATCGAATCGAGGGGTTTGTAGAACAGGTTCTGTATTATTCTCGAAGTAATAACGTAAATAAAGACTATATGATAAAGCCAATCAACCTTAATAATGTAGTAAGGAATGTAATTAAAAGAAACTATAGGGATTTTATTCATAAAAGAATAAAATTAGATATTCAGGATATTGATGAGATCGTATATAGTGATGGGAAATGGATTGAATTTATTATTAATCAAATAATAGGAAATTCTATAAAGTACTCAAATAACAAAGAACAAATGATACGTATATGCTCAATTAAGAAAACTAACTCAGTAATACTAACTATAGAGGATAATGGAGTAGGGATAGTCACTAAAGATATAAATAGTGTTTTTGAGAAAGGGTTTACTGGAGAGAATGGAAGAAAGTTTATCAAAAGTACAGGAATGGGCTTGTATCTATGCGAAAAATTGTGTTCAAAATTAGGATTGAAAATTGGGATTGAATCTGAAGTGAATAAAGGAACTAGAGTTACATTAGTATTTCCTTTATCAGATATGTTAACTTTTGAGTCTTATTTATAAAAGGAATACTGCCATCTTCCTACGAATTCCATATGAAACTTAAAGACAAATTAAAACGGTATGAAAAGACTAGAAATTCTCATCATACCGTTTGTATTATTTAGTCATTAAACATATTGTTATATTTAATTGTAAATCGAATCGATGTTAATCTGGATTAGCCATTACTATTTTTGAAGCCCACTATTACTTAACGTAAGATTTGGTTGCTACACAGACCTCGTAAGTGAGAAATTGTACACCATATAAAACAGTAAAATAAATATCCGATCCCTTAGCGTACAAGAAATCGGATATTTTGAGTCTGAATTCTGTTCAAACGCACAGTTTTCTTTTTTTGATATTGTGACTCTATGCCCATCAAGCTAAGATTTTTAATTACCCCTAAAATGAAAAAGTTATTTCTTTACAGTCATTTATGAAAAATTAATTGAATTTCTTTTTTTTACAGATGATTAATTTTTAAAAATTATACTCAAGGGTTAGGGTTTCACAATAACTTTTATGAACTATTAATATTTCATAAAAGTTATTGTGAATTTTGTGAATGAGTGTTTTTGACTTTCTACTTTAATAAATCCATCGTGAGCTTCGATAATTGATTTCGCTAGTGCTAAGCCAATTCCAATGGAGCCTTCTTTATTAGAATTTTTTGTTTTGTAAAATCTATCGAATATATATGGCAAATCTTCTGATGCAATACCTTCACCAAAATCTTGAATTATTATTTCAGTATGAATAGGAGAGTTTGTGACTTCAATATAAATAGAACTATTATCATTTGAATGTTCAATGGAATTCTTTAAAATATTTAATAAAGCTTCTTGCATCCAAATACTGTCATGGAAAAGTGATGTTTTTTCATTGGTTTTTAAATGTATGTTCATATTTTTTTTATTTAATTTACTGTTCAAACTAGCAATGACCTCATAAATTGTATCAATAATATCAGAGTTTTCTTTTTCAAATAGTATTGCCCTAGCATCTATTTTTGAAACTTTTAATAAATTATGTATTAAAAAGCTGATTCTTGAAATTTGAACATCATTATTGTGTAAAAAATGATATTGCTGTTCATTTAATTTACCTTGTAATAAGATATCATTGTTCACTGTTAGTGTTGAGAGTGGTGTTTTTAGTTGATGAGAAATATCTTGTAAAGTTTGAATTAAAAATTGTTTCTCTTCCGTTAAATTATGCATACTTTTTCTAATAACATTTTTCAGTTTATGAAAAGAATTAGCAAGTTTAGCTAGATCTCCTTCTCTATTTTCCTTGATATCAATGGTGTAATCACCTTCAATAATTTTATTCGCTGCAGCTGTTACATTTCTAATTTTTAAGAAAAAAGATTTATATTGTAAGTAATTTAGAAAAATTAGGATTAAGCTGAACCCTATTGCTCCAAGGAACATGTATATATTGTTTTGAGATATATGTTTATTTAAATAAGGAAAAAGTCTTGAGTCTAATTCAGCAGATAGACCATATTGATTTAATAGCATTTCTCCATCACTGGAATACTCTTTTTTATTCGCTGTATCATTTGTAAGTGCTTGTATTATTTCATATTCATTTTCTGGGTTTTGTGCAATTAGTTTCCCGGTAATTTCACTCCAAATAGTAATATAATCATTTTTTAAATGGTCATATAGAATATGAACTGTGATAACTTGATATATAATAAATAAAAAAGAGATTAATGCTAATGTAAGTATATTAATTTTTATTTCTCTATTTATCATTAAATTACTCCTTACTGACGTCTTTATTCCAGAAATATCCGACACCTCTTTGTGTGATTATACAGTCAGGATTTTGTGGATTATCCTCAATTTTACTTCTCAATCTTTTTACATAAACAGAAAGAGTATTTTCATCGAAAAACACTTCACCTTCATCTGCTATTTTTTTCAATATCTCATTTCTTTGTAACACTTTATGAGGATTTAGCATTAACGTTAATAAGAGTTTGTATTCTAAATGTGTTAAATTTATACTTTTCTCATGCTTGAAAGCTCTAGCCGCTTCAACTTCAAGGTGTATATTTTCAGACCTCAATATAGTATTAGAAGCTGTTTTAATTTTTTTTCTTAATTGTACTTTTACTCTAGATAATAGCTCTTTTACCCTGAAGGGTTTTGTTATATAATCATCTCCACCAATATCAAGGCCCATTACTACATTTGCCTCCTCATCCAGTGCTGTGAGAAAAATAATAGGTATATCACCTTTGCTTTTAAGATAGGTACATAAATCATACCCATTTCCATCTGGGAGTCCAACATCCAATATAGCTAAGTCAAATTTATTATTTTCGTATTGGTCTTTTGCATCTCGTACAGTAGAAACTCTTATAACCTCAAGTCCTTCTCCTTTTAGAGTAAACTCAATAGCCATTCCTAGATCGTTATCGTCTTCAACGAATAATACTTTATCCACAGTATCTCTCCTCATTTGTCTTTGATTATGGCAGTATTTTAGATTATGACAGTTATTTTACACGTTGATTGGCTAATTTAAAATAGTTTAGTATGGAAATGGACTTTTAGAAGCTTTTCTGAGTATAAGCATAATACCCAAATCGGGTTAAAGCTTTTCAGTTCATAATGAGATACAACAATTATTTAAAGCAGAATATTTACGTAATTCATACATGTACTTGCTTATATTTTGAAAAACCTTGTAATAGTGTCTTGTTGAATTTGTACGTTTTTATACAATCAGTAATGTTTTGTTTAAGTTATCTTATACAAAAATGTTAAATGAAATTTGAATTCGCATTAATTATGTAAATGAATTTTATAAAACAGATCATTGAGAATAAGAGCCGAATGGGAGCGGATTTTTGAGAATTTGAAAAGTATGTGTGTACTTAAATAAGTGTATAAAAGCCGTTTAATTTTAAAGTATATCTTGATCAGAGTTACGAGTATATAAAAAGTTAGATTTAGTAATCTTACTAAACTGTAAGATTAAAGTATATATAGTAAGACAAGAGTTATTCAATTAACAATTAAAGACGTCTATACTGAAGGTAATCATTCTTTATTAAGACTTGTAGCATTTTAGCCACTGTTTATATAAAGAAAAAACCTACTGTTCTAATCCAAGATTAAATATAGTATATGAGGAGGAAGAAAATGAAAAAGATAATAGGATTTCTAGTAGTAACAGCAATTTTTATAGGTATAGGGTTTGCTGTAAATCGGTATATAAATGGTCCCTCACAACCAGTAAACGGTATCATGGTATCTGGAACGAAAGAAAATATATCAGCTGTCAAAAATCTGTATAAAGATCAAAACGTACGAACAGCAGATTATAGTTATAAATTGGTCACAGAAATAATAAAACAAGAACTCACTACCGAACAGAAAGAAGAAATTAAGAAAGAATGGAAAGAAAAAGGAGAAAATATGACTGAAGAAGAGATGGACAAGCAACTTGATAAATCATCTGTTAGCAAGAAACAATATGCGGTAATTACAAAATCTACAGCTGAAAAATTCTTAAAAAAAGGAATTATAAGAACACCCTTATCTAAAGAAGATAGTTCAATGACTTCAACCCCGGTAAAAGAAATAAAAGAATTAGCGAGTGAAAAAAACTTATTTTATAGAAAAAAAGCGGAAGATGAGGAAGTTAAGGATGGAAATTTAAATTTAAATGGACAAATGATACCTGTTCAACATATTGAACAAAATAATTGGATTGGCTATTTTTCATCACCGATAGTAATTGTTAATGAGGAAACATATAAACAATTAAAAGAAAAAGAAGTAAGCCTTTCGTTAATTCAGTTTGCAAAAGAAAATTTTGATTATAAAAATAAAAACAAAGTAAAAAAGGTGGTCGACTACGTTTCAAAAGTGTATGCAGTGAAAGACGAGAATGGTGAGCACGATAAGGATAAAATCTATTTTGTAGAGATTCAAAATTAATCTGTGAAAAGGATGAGTTGTATGGAGGTTGTTAGATTAGAAAATGTAGTAAAAACATATGGAGAAGGAGAAACGCAAGTACAGGCGTTAAAAGGAATTAATCTTTCCATTCATAGGGGAGAATTCGTAACCATAGTTGGAGCATCAGGTTCTGGTAAAAGTACCTTATTGCATATTTTAGGAGGGCTGGATCGTCCGAGTTCGGGAAATGTGTTTATAAGTGATGAAAATATCTACAATTATAAAGATAATGAACTCTCTATTTTTCGCCGAAGAAAAGTTGGTTTTATATTTCAGTTTTTTAATTTAATTCCTGTCTTGAATGTACAAGAAAATATTGCTTTGCCAGCTCTATTGGACGAAGAACAGGTAGATGATCATTACCTGGATGAAATTATAAGAACTCTAGGGTTAAATGAAAGACGAGATCATTTGCCTTCTGAATTATCGGGTGGTCAACAACAAAGGGTATCTATTGGTAGATCTCTTATAAATAAACCCGATATTATCTTAGCGGATGAACCAACCGGAAATCTAGATACAAAAAATACAAAAGAAGTTCTGAATTTATTAAAAGTAACGGCTAAAAAATATAATCAGACGGTGATTTTAATTACTCATGATCCTGCTATCGCATCAAACTCTGATCGAATTATAACCATTACAGATGGCATAATTATTTCGGATAAAAAATTAGTGCAAAATCAAGAAAAATGTGGAGGGGAGGAGTATTGATTCATAGTTACAAACAGTTAAGTCAAAAATATCTCAGAAGTAATATAAAACGTACTCTGCTAACATTAACAGGTATTATTTTAGCATTGGCGCTAATAACAACGATTGGACTTTTTTTTAATAGTGGATACACTTCGGGAATTGAAAATGCTAAAAAAGGTTCTATGGGTTCTGCAAATATTTCAGTTGAAAATTACAATCAAAAGCTTTTCAATATGATAAAAAGTAATCCTAATATATCTTCTTATGGCATCATAACTCCAGGAGAGGTGATCCAAATTGATGAGATAGCTGTCTCTTATATGTATGCAGATCATCAAGCATTGAAGCTGTTAAAGTCAAGTATTCCTGTAGAAGGTAAGCTACCTTCAAATGAAAACGAGGCTGTTTTAGAAAAATGGATGCTGCCTTACTTCGGGCCCAATCTTAAATTAGGCGGTATGTTTACTATTCATGAAAAAAAATATAAACTTGTTGGTTTGTTAAATAAATCTAATAGTAATCAGGAAAATAAAACCGGTCAATTATGGACATATAAAAATAAGTTTAAAGTTGGAGAAGGTAGCGCATTGATTGAATTGCATAAATACGCAAACTTTGATGAAGTTGAAAACCAATTTAAATTATTGACGAATAAAGAAAATATAAGAGTGAATGAAGAATTAAAGAGAGCCTTAAAGCCTAGTGTGGAGATATTGGTGGCAGCCGCTATTAGTATTGGGATTGTTGTGATTTCTACAATTGTTATTATTTATAATGCATTTCAAATTAGTATAGTAGAGCGAATGAAACAGTTTGGCCTATTGAGGAGTATAGGAGCTACAAAAAAACAAATCAGAAAAATTGTGATAAGAGAAGCAACATTTCTTTCTATTATTGCTATCTTTTTTGGGATTTTGTGCAGCATATTAGTAGTCTTTTTACTTAATCAAGTACTGATAAACATACTTAAAAACTCTATGGGATATACAATTAAATTAGATTGGTTAATTATATGTGTATGTTCTTTAATTACATTAATAACTGTTTATATTTCAAGCTATTTTCCTGCTTTTTTTGCAGGTAGAATTTCACCGTTATTGGCAGTAAGTAGCCGATTAGCTATAAAAAAAGAAAAAATAAAGAAAAAAAACAGAACAAAATTAAAGAAACCACTATCTTTCCCGTTAAGTATGGCATTAAAAAATATCCAAAGGAATCCCAATAGATATACAGTTACAATTTTGTCTATTATTATAAGTAGTGTACTGTATATCACGTTTACGTTTCTCATAGATACTGCCATTCAGCGTAAACAACCGGAAATTCAAGCTCTAAAATCGGATATATCAGTTACGCTTAATTCAAATTTAGACAAGCCTAGCATAGATCGTATGAGTCAAAATATTTATAAAGTTAATAACGTAGAGAAGCTGTACAAGCAATATCAGGCAAATAATTTTTATACGAAAGTACCAAAAAATAAACAAATTAAAGAATTACAAGGAAATGAATCGCTGTATCAGAAAGTAAAATATAATAATCAAACTGTAGAAATTATGAAAACACAAATAAAAGCATACGATGAGAATAGTTTAAAGAAACTAGCTGAAAATGTAACTAGTGGAAGAATAGATATTTCAAAATTAAATCGTGAAAAAGAGGTTGTTTTAGTAAAACAAGCTGCATCAAATGATATGAATACAAGTAAAAAATATATAGGTTCTCTAAGCACTTTTCAGGTAGGGGATGAAATCCAAATAACAAGTCAGCAAGAAAGAAAATCTCCAGAGGAAATCTTCTACAATGAAGAAAAACTAGAAACTTTAAAAATAGCTGCGATTGTAGAATTGGACATTTTTAATATGAGCAGAGTGATGGATACCATAACTTTTATTACTAGTGAACAAATAGCCGAATATATTACACCTTCTCCACAAAAATTAACAGGTTTTGAAATTGATTTAGAGAATCAATCTCGGGCTGATGCTACAATTTTAGATATACAAAAGAAACTGGGTGGAGATGCATCTATAGATGTACAAAATAATATTGTTCAAAGTAATTTCCATACAGACAATATACTTTATATAAAAATATTAGGGTACGGATTCATAGCTGTTATTACACTAATTGGTTGTGTAAATATTTTAAATACCATTACAGTCAGCATCATTATGAGAAGAAAAGAATTGGCTGCTTTAAAATCGATTGGTATGTCGCAGAAGGATTTGAAAAAGATGGTTATATATGAAGGACTTCTGTACGGTTTCTTTGGAAGCATACAAGGGATCTTTTTCGGCTGTATGCTGTCGTATATTCTTTATGTAGCACTGTCAAATACGGTGTCGTTTGAATGGATTATACCTTATCAATCTAGCTTTATCACATTTATAACTGCACTTTTGATTAGTTATGTATCGGTACTAATTCCGCTTCGGAAAATTAAAAAGGATAACGTTATAGATGTAATTAGAGAAGAATAGCAGTAGTTAAAACAATATGTGATTCTGAAGTTTAACTGAGATACGTATAAAACGGTTCGTAATCTGTATTATATTTCAACTTTACAGTTCAAATCGAGGAATTCTAAAACATAAAATACAAAAGTACCTTATNNATAAGGTACTTTTGTATTTTTTAAAATGACATAAGATACGTTTACTTGAGTTTTTTAGGTAGTTAGGGTTTGATATACTAACTTAAAATAAAAATGTTGAGTAGTTCATTTTCAGTATACATCAATATATCTGAATTAAAAATGCAATTTTGCATCGAAATATCTGCAGTACCAATTCCATAATAGTCTCAAGTCTATTACAGTGGGAGCATTGTTGTTACTAGTTGGTGGAGTCATTTTCTTAAAACATAAAAATACATAAAAAGAGAAGTAAGGACGAGTTACGTAAAGTTGTATATGATTACACGCAGTGAGAAACAAGAATTAGAAATGTGTATGATGTATTGATGGCTACATGTTATGGGGGGAGGATACTTGTTATTGGAAAAAGTATTTAGTGAAAACATAAATTGAAGTGTTTGTATAAAAAACCTCCCAAAGGAGGCTTTTTATGAAGATAAACGTTTTGAAGCAGTCATCTTTTTAACTTTCATAATAATTTCACGTTCTAACATTTCATTTTTCTTACCAATTCGGCTTCCAATAAAGAAAACATCGATTAAAGCCCAGAAACCAAGCCCTCCAAGAGTCAGTGTCATGGCAATTGCCATACCAAAGTCACGTGCGTAGTAGCGGTGACCACCAAGTCCGCCTAGAAAAAACCAAATTAGGTAAGCAAGTCCTTTTGATTTTTTCTTTTTCTCAAACTCTGAAGTAACAAGAACCATTTGATCCGTTGTTAAGTCCTTTTTCAATAGTAGGTTATCCATTAAAATTCTCCCTTTAAATGTAAGGTATAATTATTCCGAATATAAATATATAACAATATTAACTTTAATGTAATAACCCAGAAAAATATTATTGGTAATTCAAAAATTAATGGTTAAATACAATTTAAAGAATATGGTCAATCATTTGTGTGAAATAGCTTGTGTATACCATTTGGGATACTATAATTAATTTTCAATTTCATTTCAAGAACAACGGAAACAAAAGAGAAATCGAAACGAAATCATGAAAGAAACTATATTAAAAGCACTACGATTTAAAAATAGAAAAGGCCTCATCAAATAAAGATGACATTGGTGGATCAGTTTCAAGTTGTATAAAATTTAAAGCGCATTTGTAGAATCATGGAGAAATAAGAGATTGTTTGTTCGGTTCGCATAGCGAATCTGTTATTTAATTAAAACAAGAGATTTAGAAATATATAACATACATAATTATTATAGATGTCAATGGAATTCAAAAAAGATGAAACTGTTGAATACAGAAATAGCTTTTTTGATGTTGCCTAGCTTTTTTAATGTCCTTTACAAAGGAGACAGATCACTTTATCATTTTAGCCAAGAAGACTCCTTCCTCAAGGAACGCGAAGTGAGTAGGTGGGAGATGAATTGGCTTCGAACAAGGGATGGCAGGAAGCCAGTTTAATTGTTCGACATACATAAAGTGTTACTTCACTATCTATCGAATGTGCGTTCGGTATATAATAGTCTTATACCGAAATAGAGGTGAATCAAATGATAATTAATAAAGCGTATAAGTTTCGTATCTATCCAAATCAAGCACAAGCAATTCTAATTAACAAAACGATAGGTTGTTCTCGCTTTGTATTCAATCATTTCCTATCCTTATGGGATCACGCATACAAAGAGACAGGAAAAGGCTTGACCTATGGTACATGCTCTGCCAAACTACCTGCCATGAAGAAAGAGCTTGTTTGGTTAAAAGAAGTGGATAGTATTGCGATTCAGTCGTCTGTTCGCAACCTTGCGGATGCTTATACGCGCTTTTTTAAAAAACAAAACAGCGCACCGCGTTTTAAATCTAAGAAGAACAACGTACAATCTTATACCACAAAACAAACAAATGAAAACATTGCCGTTGTAGGGAACAAAATAAAGTTGCCGAAACTAGGCCTTGTTCGATTTGCCAAAAGTCGCGAAGTAGAGGGGCGTATTGTAAATGCTACGGTTAGACGTAACCCTTCTGGCAGATACTTTGTGTCATTGTTAGTTGAAACTGAGGTACAAGAACTTCCGAAAACAAGTTCTTATATTGGAATAGATGTAGGACTAAAAGATTTCGCTATTTTGTCAGATGGAACACACTATGAAAATCCGAAGTTTTTCCGATCATTAGAAGATAAGTTGGCAAAAGCACAGCGTGTTCTTTCTAGAAGAATGAAAGGATCTTCTCGCTGGAATAAGCAACGAGTAAAAGTAGCAAGAATTCATGAATACATATCAAATACTAGAAAAGATTACTTGGACAAAATTTCAACTGAAATCATCAAAAACCACGA
>NZ_NVAP01000032.1 GCF_002567495.1 Bacillus cereus
GCATAAAGTTTATGAAAAAAATGAGAGTATAATTTGGTATTGTGTAATAAAGAAAAAACCCACCTACGGAAATAGGTGGGTTTTTTGTTGGGTATTTCTATCTCATTGCACAAAAGGGAATTTCTATTAAAACCATAGCATATTTTTATAGCTCTTATATTGAGAAAAAAGAAAAGACACCCAAATAAGAGTGTCTTTTCCCATAGTTTTTAGCAGAAGCAAGAAGCTCCAACAATAATTAATAAAATAAATAATACAACTAATAAAGCGAAGCCTCCAGCAAAACCGCCGCCGCCGCAACTACCGCAGCTACCACCATAACTCATATTAATCTCTCCTTTTAGTAAGAGGCGAAAAAATGAGGTCACTCATGTATTTTAATGGATTCTCTTTACCTTATGTTTTTAAGAGTTAAATGAGCAGGTCCTTTTGAAAATAAGGGAAAGATGATCTAAGGCGCTCCACCTAAATATAAATAAATTGCACATTTTTTCAAAAACAAACTATCTAATTATATCAATAATATAATTATTTAATATAATGTATTAATCCTAGCAGAAGGGAGGAATAGCCATGCAATTAGTTTGTTTTAAAGTAGTAAGTGGACAATACTTCTTAGTTGTAGAAGGTATCGAGATCCCTGTGCCAATTCCAGCGTTTGCTGCAGCTCTATTAATTGGTTTAGGAGTAATCCCACTTTGTTCTTAATTTAGGGTAATTCCAGACAGCTCTACCTTTCAATTGATAAGCCCTCAAGTGTATGAATGCTTGGGGGTTTTACATAAAAAAAGACACCCAAAGGTGCCTTCCTCCGACTTGAACCATCTTAATTTTAATAATATATATTGGACGCCAATCCAAATATTATTTTATTACTTGCTACACATATTTACTTTTTCTTGGTACTTTACAATACTTTCTTTTATGGCCGGATTCTGTTCTGCATTTTTTAATTGTTCAAGAACATTTTTCGCGTCATCACAACTCATTTTTTCTCGTTCTTTATCCTCAAATGATTGTGCTTTCCTTTTTGCATACTCCAAACCTTCTCGTTCCTGGCGTTCTTCTTTTTCTTTAAGTTCTTTTTCAATCTTTTGCTCATTTTCCCATTCTTTTTGAACGTGTTCACATGTTATTCCAACTTCTAGCGAACCGCAAAGTTCAGGTTCTTCTTTCTTTTGTTGCTTCACTTCACGTTGCTTTTGCGCTTGTGCTGCTTGTTGTTTACGGGCTTGTTCCTGCTCTTGACGTTGTTGTTCTTCTCTTTCTGTTTGTTCTTGCTTCGCTTTTTCTTCTGCCTGTCTTTGAGCTTCTGCTTCTTGTTTTGCTTTCTCTTCTTCCTCTTTTTTAACTTCTGCTTCTTGACGTTGCTGTTCTTCTTGCTTCGCCTTTTCTTCCGCCATCTTAGCTTTTTCTGCTTCTTTTTGTATTTTCTCTTCAGCTTTAGAGTCATTAGCTGTACTTGCGTTTTCGTTAGATGAGCATGCTGCCGATCCTATAATTAAAACGCAGCTTGTTAGTGCGAGTAATAGTTTATTGTTCATAATATGTATCCTCCGGTGTCTAAAATGTAAGATTTCTTGAACTATCATAACAAACTGTCAATCTGTATATTGTCATATTATGTCGAATGCTAATAGAAAAGACACCCTAAGGTGCCTTTTTTGACTTGAACCATCCTAATGCGGTGGCGATTAATAAATTAAATTATAAAAATAATTTGTTATACTTCCGTGTACCCTAGCTGATATAATGTATAAGGAAATTATTGGTTAATTAATGATTCACATATATGAGGGAGGTACATAAGTCATGGAGTTAATAATTTCTTCATTTGTATTAGTGGTAGTATTCTTTATTCTTTCTATATCTTTAAGTGGTAAAGGTCAGCGAATTGCAAAAGAAGTTTTAAAAGAGCTTATTAATGGTCCTGAGGGGAAAATGTTGGTAGGTGCTGCTATGGGACTTGTAATTTCTGTAATAATTTTTGGTTATTGGTTTATGACGATAATAAATTTTTAACTAAGAAGAAAAGTATTAGAGAAAACAAGATATTAAATAATATACAAGGATCTCGCCATTTCTGTTGGATGGTGAGTTTTTTAATGTACAAAAGAAAAGACACCCTAAGGTGCCTTTCTCCGACTTGAACCACTTTAATTTTAATAATATAGCTCTAATTTAAAAAACTATAGGGATTTTTCCTGTGGGCTTTGTAAGTAGTTTTTACGAAATTATGAGTGGTTATATTTTTTTACGAAATATTCTTTTTTAATTATTTTTAATTTATTTTCGTTTTTTGTTAATTCAAATATAAATAACGCTGTTTTCATGTTATTAGCAACATTTTCGTCATTAGATTGTTTAAGCTTTAATAAGTTTGAACCTTTTCCATAGTATAGTTCACCCAATAAGTATAAAGTATTTAGATTAATAGCTAATTGGATGCCCTTATCAATGTATTTTAGTGCCTCTTCGTATTGACATGTGTAACTTAAACATTTTGATAAATTATAAATGATTTTTAATTTAATTTCTCTATCTCTAGGAAAATCTAACTTGTTAAAATTAGTTAAACATCTTCTTAATATATTAATACTTTTTTTGTATTCTTTATTTTTTGCATGAAATATAGCCATTGTTTGCATAATATCTATTTCTCTCTCAGATAAAAAATTAATATTTGTTAAAGTTAGTTTTAATGCATTATTTAAAAGAGTTAAAGCCGATTTTATTGAGTTATTCACAAGATATATAGCAATTGCTTCATGCCATAGTAGAAATTGTTTATCTTCTTTTGTTTGAAAATTATTTAAGTTTTTTTCTTTTGTTACTATTTCATAAAGCTCTGTATATTGATGTTGTCTTATGCAATCCTTTATTACATATTTTACATTTTCTATATATTTTAATTTTTTATTTTGAGTTAGTGCAAATATATTATTTGGATCAACACCAAGTCTTTCTGATAATTGATATAACAATATGCTAGATGGATAAATCACACCTTTTTCGATCTTGCTAATTTGGCTTTGTGAACATATTCCATGACATAATTCGGATTGAGATATATTTTTTAAAATTCGAAGTTCTTTAATGGTAATACCCAAATCGTTAAATTCCATTTTCTCCACCTACTATTTAGCGCTTTATTAGTATAGTATTCTCTAATCTTAATGTAATGTAAAATTAATTTAGTTGCAATTATTGTTTTTAAGGGCTTACCGTTTCTATAAGATGGAGAGGCTTTTTTCTACATAAAGAAAAGACACCCTAAGGTGCCTTCCTCCGACTTGAACCATCTTAATTTTAATAATATGTATTGGACGCCAATCCAAATACTATTTTACCATGTTTAGCTGTTTCAGACATTGATAAATGTTGTTAAAATCTATATTTTATTGAGATCTTCTTTTTATGTATTTGGCTATATTATCATAATCTCCATAAATAAATTTCTCGTTAATACCTATAAAATCAAGTTGATTAAGAATATTTATCTTATCATCAATGATAAGTATTTTATCTGGCCAAATTCTCTGTACGCTTACAATATAAGGGGGATTTAAAAATTTACCCTCCTGAATATAATTTTGATATACAAACAATCCTTGTTGGCTACGTCCTCGTTCGAAAGTTAATATGGGAGCATATTTGAAATGAGGAAGTATATTTAACAGTGTGCCCTGGTTTGGCATGCTATCTATATTTTGTAATAATATTTGTAGATGAGCTGTGTAAATAAATACTGAATAAGAATTATCATGTATCTTTGTAAAGAACTTGTTAAATCGTGATGATTCCAGTAACCTCATAAAATATTCAAAGAATTTAATTTCATATCTACCTTCGTCATAAACTGGGAATTCATTTAATTTCATCATAGGAATAAAAGCAGGGAAATTTTCGAAGTGTTTATGAAACTCAATGTATAGTTTTTTAAAGTATTCATAATATGCTTCGGGATGTTCTGCTTTAAATTTTAAAAATAAATTATAAATATCTAAGAATACATCATCTTTATCTGATGCGAAAATTTCTAATATATTTGCGTCTTCAAATTTTGTTAAAACGTTTGTAATGTCAACAAATTGATCTTTAAATAAATACACAAATCCTCTTTGTTCATCGAATTGGAATTTATTTTGATCTTTGGGATTTTTATAGTCCTGACATGCAAAATATAATGATACTAAGGGTGATGTAGTTATATCGATGAGATTTGTTGGAATTCCATGATGTTGGGAAAATGCCGAAAAATGTGTACGCTCATCAGGAGTTAATTTGTACCAAACTTCTCTTTTGAAATCTTTTTGCATATTGAGAAATGTATTTTCGTTTTTAACTCCTTGTTTTGGATTATAACCAGGTATGGTTATATCCCTTAAGGCAGAAGAGACGGTTTCATTGTAATTTGTAGGCTCCCCCCTAAACAAATAATTTGTGAATTCCCCACTTGAGAAATACTCTATATACTCAGATAAGTTACATATCATAAATTCATCAGGCGTATTAAGCCCTTCTACTTTGCGGTTTGAATATCGTTCTGTATTTGTCATAATAACCTCCAAAATTAAAATAATAAAAGCACTCTTTCGAGTGCCTTCGACTATTCTACTTTTAATTTAATTTCTTTACCCATCATACCGCCACGAGCTTTTAAAACTAAGCCTTGTGCGTCAGCGGGAACATCAAAGATAATTTTCCCTGTTTGAGATAAGCCAGGGTTAAGTTGTTTTAAGAAGAAATCAGACTTACCACCATTGCCTACATCGAAAGCAGTTTGAGCTTGTGTAGAGTATGTAAATTCACGATCTTTATTATCAACTAATTTGAAGCTGTTAGCATCAACAGTAATAGCGTCTTTTTGATTATTTGTAATTGTAATTTCAACTACTTTAAACACGCCTTGCGCTTTTTCGTTTAAGTATTCGCCACCTACTGAATCTGTTGATTCAACAGAGCCTACCGCAATTTTAACTTTAGAAGACTCGCCCTCTTTAGAAAGTTCCTTTTTAGGTTCTTCTTTTTTAGGCTCAGTTTTAGCTTCTTCCTTCTTAGGTTCATCTTTCTTCATTTCCTGTTTAGCCTCTTGTTTTGGTTCAGTAGAAGCTGTTTTAGTTTCTCCTTTATCCTTATTGCTATTACCATAAGCTCCGAGCACTATGATAACAACGATAAGCCAGAACCACCATTTTTTGTAGAACGGTTTTTTCATTTTATTTCCTCCAGTTATGTAAAATGTAAGATTTCCGAGCTTATCATAGCAAACAATTAATTCGAATATTGTCATATTCTGTCGAACGAAAATAAAAAAGCACTCATAAGAGTGCTTATCCTTCAATCTAATGTTTTTTACTAGATTTTTTATGTCCTTTATTTCGTTCACAAGCTACACCATCGCCATCACGATCTAAATGCGAAGCATAAGCTGGGCTATCTGGAGTTATATCATAGTAACCGGCATTATTTTCATCTGTACAGTTTGCAAAGTGAACTTTCTCTTGTTTAGGTGTAGCTTGTTGCTGAGGTGCTGTGTTAGCTGTAGCTTTTTGTTGTTCCTGTTCTGTTGCTAGAGCTGCTTCTTGTTGTTTCTTTTGTTCTTCCTGTTGTCTTTGAGCCTCTTCTTGTTTACGTTGTTCATCTAATCGCTTTTGCTCTTCAGCCTTTTTCTGTTCTTCCAATTGCTTTTGCTCTTCGGCTTTTTTCTGTTCTTCTATTTTCTTTTGTTCCTCTTCCTGTTTTTGCTCATCTAGCTTCTTTTGTTCATCTTCTTTTTTAGTTTCTTGTTTTGGTTCTTCTGATGTACTTGCTTTATCATTTGAACCACAAGCAGCCAATCCCATAAGTAACACGCTGCATGTTAAAGCCATTAATAATTTTTTGCACATAATTTAATTCCTCCAAGATATAAAAAATGTAATATTTCTGGACAATCTTATCAAAATAAACATTTGTATATTGTTATATTGTGTCGAATAAAAATAAAAAAGGAGAGAGCCATAACTCTCAATGGGAAAATGATAAGAATTTACTAATGGATATTAGAGGAATATCCTATTTTTTACTAATATTGAATAATAGTTTTTATCAAATCTATAGGGAGATGTGTTTTTAATGTGGGTAGGAAGGAGTGTGTTTCAAAAGGTGTACCTTTTGAAGTGCTTTGAACTTTAAAGGTTCTGGTGCAAAAACTTCAAGATAATTGAAAGTAATCTCTTAAACTTTGACATACGGATAGTATTACTTTAAAAAGGTGTGTAATTCGTATGGCAAAAGAAAATTTGTTCAAATGGAAGCTTTATCAGCTGGGACTAATACATGTCTGGAGCCATAAAGATAAGGCAAGTTAGATATCTCAATTATATAGTGGAACAGGATCATCGTTTTATTAAGAAACGCGTGCGTCCTATGTTGGGGTTTAAGTCATTTAAAATTACAACTTCAATATTGAGTGGTGTTGAAGCCATGCATATGATAAAAAAGGGATAAATCTATGAAGCCAGTTTGTCCAAAATCAAAAAGAGCTCATTCACCAAGTGTTTGGACTTATAGCATAAAATAAAATTCCGCTAAAAATTTATGCACTATATTCTCTTTTATTGTATCTTTGCACCAGAATTGATTTTTCTCTATGTAAAATTCCAACCACATGCTTAGTAAAAAACAGTTAATAATTATTTTTCAGAATTTTATTGATTTTATCAAAAAACAGCATTAAAATTTATTTTAACGATTAAATAAATTTTAATGAAGGGATATTATTTTATATGCACACTCCTCTGAAAAGGAAAGAAGTACCGATTTACAAAAACAAATCATTTTTATTACTCTGGATTGGTAATGCTGTTTCTAGTATTGGAAGTGCCTTTTATTCCATGACTATTATGTGGATTGTATTTACAGCAAATAAATCTTCACTCGAATCTGCATTTGTTATTATAGCTATGATTACTGCTCAAATAATTGTTTCACCATTTGCTGGTGTATTTGCAGATCGATACAACAGAAAAGCTATTTTATTTTTTACTCACATAGCCTCTTGTACCGTCGTTCTTCTTATATTAGCGATTTACTTATCAACTCACCATATTTCACTCTACATCGCTATACTCTCGACTTTTTTATTAAACGTTCTAACAACTTTTTTAGGGCCAACTGAAGCCTCTGTTTTACCTGAAATTGTCGGAAAAGAAAACTATGCTAAATATTACGGACAATTTATGGCTGTTAATCAACTCTCTCGTCTTATAGGCAATGGTCTAGCTGGTTTTATGGTCGTTTGGCTTGGTGCTACGTTTTCAATTATTCTTAATGCCTGTACATTTTTATTTGTAGCAATTTGTGTCCTATTAGCAAAAATTCCAGCGTACTCAATCTCACGGCAAACTCCTTCTAAGGAGAAAGCACATTGGATTCAAGATATGAAAGATGGTTGGCACTATATTCAAATATATCCGTACATTAAAGGGCTCATTTTCATTGCATTTATCGTCAATATTGGAGCTGGTTTACTAAACCCAATCTTCCCTGCTCTCGCTTATAAAATTACAGGTGGACCCGAAAGTTTAGGGATGATAAATATGAGCTATATGATTGGTGGTATTATTAGTGGATTCATCGCGGGGTATATCGGGAAGAGATTCAAAAAAGGAATAATTTTAAGTGGAAGCATTTTCTTATCAGCATTTGCAATGGTTGGGCTAGCCTTCTCCCTTTCCATTTGGACAGTATTAATTTGTATGCTCACTATTTCATTCTCTCTTACTTTATTTACGATTATTGATGAAACCATCACAGTACTTCTCGTAGATCAAAGTTATCGCGGTAGGATTGATGGCCTAGCAAGTACTATAATCACTTCCACAATGCCATTTACAATGCTCTTTAGTGGGTGGCTGGCAGATATGTATGGAGTTACGCTACTTATTCTATTAGGGAGCTTATTTTTCTTTTTAGGAGCTGGAATTGCCTTGAAAAACCCTCATATTCGCAACGTATCCATAGAAACAACAGTTAATGAAAAAGCTCTCTCGTAATTGTATTCTCTTTTCCTTCAGAGTTATGTAACAATAGGAAACGTGTTATTATTGAAATAATTAAACACATATTCAAATTGAAGGAGTCGTCTTTATGAATATAAACGAACTCGCCCTATATAAATTAATTTGTGATCCAAAGCGGCAAAATATTTTATACTATGCGACTGAAAAACCTATTACTGTAAAAGAGCTAGCTGAAAAGCTAAATGAAAAACAATCCCGTCTTTACTATCATGTCAAAAAGCTAGAAGAAGCTGGCATATTAGAAGTTGTAGAAACGAAAGCTATTGGTAATTTGACTGAAAAATACTATCAAGCAAATCGTACCGTGTATACTCTATCCGATAAACTAAAAAAAGAACATAATGATGAAATTATAAATCATACGAGGCATATTATTGAAACTGGTCTAAAAAGAGTTCACTTAAATATGAAAAAAGACGATCATGATGAACTAGCTTATTTAAGTACTATGTATGATAATCAAACTGAGGAAGAATGGAAAAGAACATGTGATAACATCCTAAAGCAATTAAATCCATCAGCAGATACAAAAACTTCAAATTCATTTTCTCCTGCTCTTGCAAATCCAGATTCAAGTAAAAAAAGTACATATGCATATGTCATCATAAGCTATCCTGTAAATGACTAATAAAAAAGATGCTGCCCGGCAGTGATATGGTCCCCATATAGTAGACAGTAAAAAGAACGCACATTCATCTGTTTACTATGAGGGGATTTTTTCTATGGACAATTGATTTCTATTCTCCCTTTGTAAACAAAAGAATAATAAATTAGTGTGTCATATAAAAAATAAGTTTAATGAGAGAAGAATAAATATTGGTAGTACGTGTATTAATGACTTTCACATCTTATTAATTTCTATAGATGGAACCCTTACAGAAAAAGGATTCCGTCTATTTTATATCGTCATCCTTTATTTAGGTGAAAATTTACTTCCATTGTTATTAGAAAAACAAAAAGAACTTGTAGGAATCCCTACAAGGGGTACGGAAACGATTCTGGGTATGAGGGGCCACTATGAAAGAAAACCTAATTGATACAATAAAAACCGTAGAAATTAAATATTTCCACGGTTTTTATGTTTACCTAAGGCTCTTTAAATTATTTTACAACAATATAGAATTTACCTGGCATTTTTTCTTGTGCATCTTGAAATGTTTCTAAAATTATATCTGCCTCTTGACCTAACATATTTTGACTTTCCTTAAAAAACTCCCACTCTATTGTTAACGGAAGAATTACCCATGCCGTTAAGCAATCCCATAGTGCATCAGCATTTTCCCCATAATAATCAGGGAGATCTAATTTTTCCTTTAATACTTTGTGTAAAACTTCTTCACTTGTAAATTGTCGACCATCTAAATTTAAAAATTCCATAAAAACTTCTCCTACTTTATCTCAGTAAATGTTTTATAATGATCCGAGGTTTTATAAATTAGTCCATCACTAGAATAGACAATTCTATCATTACCTCGATAACTTGAAATATAATTTATATCCGCTTCATACCAAGTTCTACCCGGAACGTCGGGTAGTTGCTTCTTTCTGTTTTCAAAAATATCGCCACCTATACTTTTACCAGGAGCTACTCTATGCAGATTGCCATCTCTATTCACCCACCCTAGTGCTTCTGCTTGATCTTTTGTGATAAAATTATCCGGTAATTTCTTATTTTGTTTTATATACTGAGCGACTTCATCAAAACCCGTAGGATATTTCGTGAATTTTGTATTTTTGGCAGCCGCTTCTAAAGCCTTACCTTTCTTCTCAAGATCAGCAACCTTTCCAAAAACTTTACCAACAACTCGTGTTGTACCACCAGATACGGCAGCCAGTGTCCCCCATACATAATCTTCTGGACCATATTTTTGACCTGTTACTAAGTCTTCCCCTTTTATGAGTTGTCCAATTTCTTTTCCTGTACCAATTATAGGCGTAATACCCAATACGAAAGATAAATCTCCATCATTCTTACGATCATATACTCTAGATGGATCACCACCTAAATCACGTAGTGCATTACTCAAGTCAATATTTCCAATGTTTTGGGATGCTGCAGGTACATCAATTTTATAACTCGCAATTTTATTAGTAGAGTCCATAATATTATTGGCAGCATCTAATCCAGACATAATATCTGTATGTAGTGTTGGAAATGCTTGTTGAGCTTCTGCAACATGCGTTGAGACACTATTAATTAGTCCATCAGCCATTACTGCTTGTTTATGAAGTGATGCCCCAGCTTTTTGTACAGAATCTCCAAACTTATGGAAACTTTGATTTACTACGCGTAAATCACTGGCCATTTGTTTATATTCAGGTAGTCTGTTTTTGAATCCTTCCTGCATGGCAGTAAGTTGCTGTCCATAGTCGCGAACACCGTCTGCAAATTTTTCTATTTCACCTTTTGGTAATGTGCCAACCCATTTTTCTGCTGGTTCGATAAACACCTTATTAATTGAGAGTGAGTAAGCTGTTGTCATATCCATAAACATTATCATGGCATCTGTTCCTGCATCTACAGCATCTACAAACCAATCCAACATTTGCTTTTTATAGGCTGTCATACTATTTTTATAATCGGTTAACCCATTCACAACGTTAGCTTTATCCTGCTGTACTAAATATTTACCTTCTTGAATTTGTTGAATAATATTACCTGAACCCTGATTCGCTTTATCGATAATCATAACACTATCTTTTAGTAGCATTAATTTATGGATTTTCCCAAAATCCTGATTCATCATCTCTAAAGTTGCGATAGTAGAATTGTATTTTTCTCTTACAGCTGGATCAGCTTCTTTTTCATAAATCTTATCTACAGTGTTCTTCAATTCAGATTTTTTTAGTGTGGTTAGTAATTGAGAGACACTTTGTGCAAGTTCACTAGATTCAACTAAAGCCGCATCATCATTTTTAGTTTCTTTTGCTTTTTTATAGCGTTCTGAATATTTTTTTACTAACTCAGTACTCTTTTTTAAATCATCAATATCTTGACGAATTCTATCTATTTTATTAGATAGAGATTGATCAAACACGACTGCAAATAATTTTTGCACAACGTATGTTTGACCATTGTAGTTCACCTTAAACCATAGAGGACCGTCTTCCCCTACTACTTCAAGAATTTCATCCTTTCTAACTTTTATCGGGTCAAATCCCCTTACAACTGTTCTGGATTTGTAGATATTTTGGTCGAGGGATTGGATTGTTATCCACCCTTTTACCATTTTACCTGTTCTATCAAATTGGAATTGTTTTCCCTTATAGGTTACATCGCCTTTTTGAATCACACCGTTATCGTCTGCATAATACCAATGAGTAGTTTGAGAGATCCATCCTTTTTGTGCAGCTCCACTTACCGTATCAAAATAGTAGTCCTTTCCGTCTACAGTATTCCATCCTGAAGCTAGATTACCATTTTTATCGAAGAGATAGGTATCATCCCCTGAACGTAATAATCCAGTATGTTTCACGCCTGGTTTGTCATAATAGTATTTCTTTTCTCCATCTATAACCCAGCCAACCGATTCATTGTTTTTTATACCTGATGTTGCCATAATTGTTCTATATAAGAACACAGAAAATTGCTCTCTTGTGACAAGTCCATTTGGATTAAAATTTCCATCACCAGTACCATTTGTGATTTTATTTCCAGCTAATATTTTGACATATTCGTTAGCCCAATGACCTTTCATATCCGTAAAGTCAAAATTCCCTTGCGGTTTTAAATTGAATGTTCTGACAAGCACTGCAGCCATTTCAGCACGCGTCATATTATTTTTCGGATTGAATTGTTTCTCTACATTTACGCTAAATATGCCCCGTGCAGTAAGTGCCAAAATTTCCTTTTTAAAATTGCTGTCACCAATATCAACAAATGGATTATTGGTACTATCTTGCGGTTTTAAATATCGATACAAGAAAGCAGCAAGATGTTCGCGAATAATAGGATCCGTAGCACCGAAATATCCATTTCCGTATCCTGTTATGATCTTATTTTCAGCCATATACATCATTTCTTTATATGCCCAGTGGGTTTTAGGAACGTCAATAAAAGATGATGAATTCGCTTGACCATTTTGTTCTGCATACGCTGTTCCTACTGTACTGAATAATAAAATACATATCACAGAACTTAAAAATAATTTCTTAATTGTATCCATAATAGATCTCCTATTCAATTTTTAAAAATATAATTGCAAAATCAGCACTTATTTTATCCTTCATTTACGGCGTTTTATATAATTATCAAATTTCTATTCATACTAATATTTCGCATAAGGACAACCTAAGTCATTCTATCTAATCAATAATTAGTTCATAAGATGTTTCATTTTTTAAATGTAGTAGCCCGTTTATGGAACCTTCTTAATCTACAGTAAAACCAAGTTTTTTAATTTGAAAATCCCTTAGTGTAAAATTCGCATTATGTTGACGAGATCCATAATAATACCAATCTCCTTTCTCTTTGACGCGGCCTATTTGATTTAAAATTTCGACCTCCTCTGTAAACATTGGTGCATAGGTAGAAAGTAATTAAAATAATGATAATATAAGTCCTATGGTTTTCTTCATACTCGCATCTCCTTATCAATTCGTAAAAAACTTTTTAATTATATATTAGGTTTCATTACTATAAAATAAAAAAATATAAATATGCATAATTGCATATTTACCTTCTCAATAGAGTGTACCCTATTGAGAAGAAATCCTTTCCTTGATATTATTAGTCTCAGAGACTCTCAATAACACTTATCAAAAATATATTTGAAATGAGGAGAAAAATGGTCTATGGATACGCTCGTGTAAGTGCACAAGATCAAAATCTAGATACACAGATTCAACAGCTCATGAAATATGGAGTAGATGAAATTATTAAAGAAAAAATAAGTGGAGTAACAAAACAAAAGCCAGAGTTAGACACTATACTGTCAAAACTAATTACTGGGGATACTTTGGTCGTAACTAGAATGGATCGTTTAGGTCGAAATACCATTCAGCTATTACAGTTAGTAGAACAACTTCGGGAAAAGGATGTTCACTTTGCAATTTTAAATTTAGGAATTGATACAAGAACTCCAACGGGCAAGTTCTTCTTAACTGTCATGGCTGCCTTCAGTGAATTAGATCGTGAAATGATTAAAGAAAAACAACATGCGGGAATAAAGCTAGCAAAACAAAAAGGAGTATATAGAGGAAGAGTGAAGAAATACACAGATAAACATCCTGGCATGAACCATGCAATTGAATTACGAAAACATACCAATAAAACAGTAAAGGAAATATGTCAGATTACAGGAGTGAGTCAGGCCGCTCTATATCGTAGATTAAAAGAACTTGAATAAAGTTCTTTTTTTGATTTGTAATTAAATTCCAGAGTGGCCCCTCATACCCAGAATCGTTTCCGTACCCCATTACGAGATAAAAATTCTTTAAAAAAGCAATAAAATGAATAACCGATTCCTTAACGTACAGGGAATCGGTTAATTTGTGTCTAAATTGTGTCTAAACGTACAATTTTCTCGAAATGATATGGTGACCCCATGCCCATCAACTTAAGAGACTAATTGTTCCCCAAAATGAAAAAAATGAACTGAATTTTCATAAACAACTATGGAGAGATACAATTTTCGTTTTGGGGATACTCTAAAATATTAGCTTGATAGCGATGTGGCGGTACCCCTAATAAACATTAATCAAAAAACCTTCAGTAAACCTGAAGGTCTTTTGATTAATATTTATTTTTCGGTTCATATAAGTAAAAATTGCCTTCTCCAGGAAACTTTATAACAATAACTTTTCTATTTTCCTTTTCAAATACAGTAGTAGCTCCTTCTTCATGCGTTTTTTTCCACCCTTTAGCTCTTATAGACATTAAAGGTAAATATCCAAAAGTATATTGATAATCTGCTGGCTTATCATCTTCAACATGGTTAGAAAAAATAAACACAGGAAAATCTTTAATTTTTGACTCTTTCGTCATTAAGAATGTAGAGAGAATCAGTAGTAATAAGACCCCTAGAATTATCTTTGTTTTTTTAAACTTCACAATTTATCACTCCTATTGATATTGTACTAAATATCATAATAGAAAAATATAAAAATTAGTTCATTTGGCGAGATAAACACAAAAAGTAATATGTGTTGATGTGTAGAGATAATAAAATCATATAATTTCGAACGTAGAAATAAAGTAACCATCTATCGGTTAAATAGATGGTTATGGAGTGCTGACGCATCGCCATAAAGCTAAAGCTTTACACTATCCATTATGTAAAATAGACGTTATTCTTTTTGTAGAAATATACAGAAAGGATGGCGTTTTGTATGAATCTATCGATTCAGGATGAGTTTCATTTGTTCGCTAAAAAACTACAGCGATATCTATCTCCACATATTCTTCAACAACTTGCACAAGAGACAGGTTTTGTAAAACGTAAAAGTAAGTATGGTGCACGAGATTTGGCTGCTTTATGTATCTGGATTAGTCAACAGGTAGCAAGCGATTCTCTAACTCGATTATGTAGTCAGCTTTATGCAAATACAGCTACACTTATGAGTCCAGAAGGACTTAATCAACGTTTTAACCGATGCGCTGTTTTATTTCTACAGCGTGTATTTTCCCTTTTAATCAAAAGCAAACTAAACGATTCGTCTCAAATCTCAAACCAATACACCTCTTATTTTCAACGTATACGTATTTTAGATGCTACTATTTTTCAAGTACCCAATCATTTGGCTCCTATTTATCCTGGTTCAGGAGGATGTGCACAAACAGCCGGTATTAAGATTCAGCTAGAGTATGATTTACATAGTGGGAAATTCCTCAATTTTCAAATGGAACCAGGTAAAAATAATGATAAAACCTTTGGTACACAGTGTTTAGATACCTTACGCCCAGGAGATTTATGTATTCGAGATTTAGGATATTTTTCTCTAAAAGATTTAGACCAGACGGATCAACGGGGAGTATTCTATGTTTCACGTTTGAAATTAAATAATAGAGTATATGTAAAAAATGAATCTCCAGAATTCTTTCGGAATGGGACAGTAAAAAAACAATCTTTATATGTTTTGCTTAACCTTGAAGATATTATGCATCAGATAAAACCAGGAGATACTTATGAAATTCAGAATGCCTATATTGGGCAACAAAAATTACCCTCACGAGTTGTAATATATAGACTCACATCAACTCAAATTCATAAACGTAGGAAACAACAAACTTATGTTGAGAAGAAAAAAGGAGTTACATACTCTGAAAAAAGTAAACGTTTAACAGAAATCAATGTTTATATTACCAACATCCCATGGGAAGTTGTTCCGATGGAACATATTCACGATCTCTATTCGCTACGTTGGCAAATAGAGATTGTATTTAAAACATGGAAATCTCTTTTTGGTATCAATCGTTGTCATAATGTTAAGCGGGAACGTCTAGAATGTCATCTTTATGGCCAATTAATCGCTATTTTACTTTGTTCTTCAACTATGTTCAAAATGAGACAACTGCTACTACAAAAAAAGAAAAAAGAATTAAGTGAATATAAAGCTATTTACATGATTCAAGATCATCTGTATTTGGCATATGAAGCTCTACAAAAAAGTACTCAAGAAATAACAAAGGTTTTTCTCCATCTTTTTAATCTCTTACAAAAAAACGGACGGAAATCCCACCGGTATGAGAAGAAGACAGTCTTTGATATTCTGGGCATTGTATATGAGTATAGTGGTTTGAGAAGACAAAAGAAAGCTGCATAATTTTTTGAAAATAATGCCTATCTAGGTTTATTTGGCATGCACATTTTTAAGAGTGTACCTCTACTTTAAGAATTTTTTAGTCCTAATGAACGAAAGTTCATTTTGCCTATGTTCTTAAGTTGATGGATGTGTATGGTGACCCCTATTAGCGTTTTGTTTCTTTCTCTCCCCAGGTACTGGGTTCATCGCCTGCTCGGCCAACTCTGGATACTGTAGTTTTCCCGAAAACTCTTCTTTTTTTACAGGTACCGTTGCTGCATAACTATCCTCTTCTCTCTTATTTTGCTTTGTTTCGATTCCTTTCAGCTGGTCTTTCTCCGCTACATTTCTTGTAACGGGAATTCCAGTGTCATATTTGCTACTACACCCTGTACCAATCCTAAAATCATGCACAATGTCGAAATGAACCATAAAAATTTCTTCATCGTATGCCTCCCTCTCTTCTTGTTTTTCTTCCCTTACATCATAACGAGATTGGAATCATTGTTTGCAAAACTATTGATTTCTATGATTTAGCCAAGGTTTATGTATAAAACCATTGATTAACTCCTCTACTCTTTCAAACGGAATTTTTATGATATGTATGCAGGATTCCCCCATACATGTACCGAAACCTCCACAAGGAAACATTCCACTAATTACCATTCCTATTTCATACCATTACATTTTGGAGGTTAAACAGGATGAAAAAGATGAAAAAAAAGAAGTTACAAAAATCAGCACTTTCTTTTACCCTACTCTTTTCTTTAGGTGTTTCTTCTTTTCCGCTTACAACAACAATTCATGCGGATTCACAAGTGACACAAACTGCAGAAAAGAAACCAGTCTCTTTAACAGAACGTACGTCTTTATTTTTTGACTATCTCCAGCAAGGTAAATATGCAGAGGCACTCCAGTTGACGTCTGCTGCTTTTCAATCCAAGTTTACGGCAAACATATTACAAAGCTGGTGGACACAAAGTGGCGGGAGTATGATTACAAGCATAGGGACACCTGTTATAAAAGAACGAAACTTAGTCCACCAAACGGTTGAAATTCCAGGAGCTATCGAAGGAACTACTATTCCACTACTCCTTAAATTCACACCTGGTGGTAAAATTGATGAAGTTGGCGTAAGGACGACACCAGATAAATCTTATACTATCCCGCATCCTAGCTATGACCAACCTGATTCCTACCAAGAGCGCGAAATCGTCATTGGAAATGCTACATTCCCGTTACCAGCCACATTAACGGTTCCAAAACATAAACCTGGCGAAAAAGTGCCTGTTGTTGTTCTCGTTCACGGTTCGGGTCCGCAAGATCGTGACAGTACAATTATGGGAGCTAAAATCTTTAGAGACCTTGCAGCTGGTCTTTCATCAAGCGGTATCGCAGTGTTACGTTACGAGAAACGTTCCTTAGAACACGGTTTTAAAATGAGTGCAGAACCTGCTACATTAGACCGAGATACTACAGATGATGCCATATATGCAGCAAAATCAGCAGCGCAGCAGGAAGGAATTGACCCAGATAACATTTTCATTCTCGGACATAGCCAAGGAGCTGGCACCATGCCGCGTATACTAAGCAAAGCACCTTCATCACTTGTAAGAGGAAGTATTTTAATGGCACCTCCTGCACGTCCTTTTACTGACATACTCCTTGATCAGTATCAGTACCTCGGGGCACCTAAGGAATTTATTGATGAACTAAAAAAACAATTCGCTTATATTGAGGATCCCACTTTTGATCCAGATCACCCACCAGCTGGTTATAATTATCCTTTTCCACATTTCATGTATGATATGACTCGTTGGCGTCCAGTTGAGGAAGCGAAATTACGAAAAGAGCCATTACTAATTCTGCAAGGCGCACGTGATTATCAAGTAACAGTAAAAGACGAGTTTACGAAATGGAAAGAAGGGCTTTCAAGCCGCAGTAATGTTCAGTTTAAAGAATATCCGAAATTGAATCACATCTTCACGGAGGGCGACGGGGAATTCAGTCACCCTAGTGAATACGAAGTCCCTTCCAATGTTCCTGCGTATGTCATCCAGGACATCGCTGCATGGGTCAATGAGACAAAGAAATAAAAAAACAACAAAAGCCATCATGCAATCATCATTACGTGATGGCTTTTGTGATATTAAAACATGTCATATCAGAAATTAATCGCTTTATTCGTTCATATAGGGGTCCCGCCACACATCCATCAACTTAAGGTATATTTTTATACAAAATGCGGTCTTTCCATATAGTTTTTTATTATCTTTTATAGATTTTATAAAAGTAGGCATATCAAATAAACCCTGACGGGCTTCAATTTTTTTACTATGCTACCTGATGAGTAGAAGTGGTATACTCATAAACAACACCCAAAATATCAAAGACTGTCTTTTTCTCATATCGATGAGATTTTCGTCCGTTGTGCTGTAGGAGGTTAAACAGACGAAGAAGAACCTTTGATAATTCTTGGGTGTTTTTGTGTAATGCTTGGTAAAAAAGTAAAAAATAATCCTTAATTATGTACATCGCTTTATATTCACTTAGCTCTTTCTGTTTCTTACGTAACAGGAGTTCTCGCATTTTAAACATAGTAGAAGAACATAATAGAATACTAATGAGTTGCCCATAAAGGTGACATTCTAATCGTTCTTGTTTAATAGATTTACAACGATGAATTTGAAACCAAGATTTCCATATTTTAAATAACAGCTCAATTTGCCAACGCAGTGAATATAGATCATAAATTTTCTCTTTTGGTACCCATTCCGTAGGAATGTTTGTCATATATACCGTAATACCTTGTAAAAGTTTTGTACGCTCTGTATATGTAATTCCTTTTTTCTTTTCGCGAATAGCTCGATCACGTAGACGTTTCTGTTTTTGCTCCTCGGTACATCTATAAACTACAATTCGAGTAGGCAGTTTGTCTTTACTCCCTACATATACATCATGTAATTCATACACTTGGCCAGGCTGCAATTGTTTCATGATGTCTTCCAAATGAATTTGTATATATACCGGTTTTAATTGAGCGGGTTTTGTTTTAAATACCACTGTTTCAAATTCTTTTCTATATATTTTAGTTGGTAACTTTAGACGTGATAAATAATATCCTTGCTTATCTTGAATAGACTTAAAGTCTTGTAGACGAAAACATCCTAAGTCACGAATATATAGTTCATTCTTTTGTGCCATGCCTGTTCGAGTCGCACTATATGCCTGATCACTTCGTTTTCCTGGTTCAATTTCCACATCAGAAAATTTCCCACTCAACAAGTCATACTCTAGTTGGATTTTCACACCAGCTGTATGACTACACCCTCCGGCACCAGGATAAGTAGTTGCGAATCGATCTGGAACTTGGAAGGTTGTAGAATCAAGGACGAGAATCCGCTCAAAATAAGAAGAAAGAGAATGAGAAATCTTAGATACTTCTCCAATTTCAGCTTGTAGAAGTGTAGTAAATACAGTGCGAAAGAAGGCTACAGAATCCGAATTAAATCGTCGATTAAGTCCCTCCGGACTTAATAAAATTCCTGTTGAAGTTTCTAATTGACTACAAAGTTGAGTAAGAGAGGTAGTAGCGATTTGTTGATTTAACCATACACACAAAGATAAGAAATGGTGCCCGTGGCACTTGCGTTTTCGTTTCATTCCGCCTGCTTCTATAGCTAATTGATTAAGTGTAGCGGGAGACATATATCGATATAGCTCTTCGGCAAATAAAGATAACTCTTGTTTTTGATGCATATTCATAAAAAGCACGTCACCCTTTCTCATTAACATAAGAAAATAGTAACGTGCTTTTAACTTCAAAAACAGTCTAAATCCTTAAGTTGATGGATGTGGGGTCCCGCCACATCGCTATCAAACTAAAATTTTATAGTACCCCCAGAACGAAATTTTGTGCTAACTTGTAACAAAAAGCCCATTTTTTCGTTTTGAGGTATTTCAAAATATGAGTTGGATAGGCATGTACGGTGAACCCTACTTAATTATTAGAAAAACATTAGTTTTTAAATTGTATACACGCTGATCACGGTGATTTTTCGATGCACCCATCATAATGAATCTCCCCTTTTCTTCTTTTTATCAGTATTGGTAGGTAAAGAGGGGGCCAGACACAAGAACAGGTTGTGAAGAAGACTTTCTCCACAACCTGAGATTAAGTTATATATCCAAATATGACCTGTTCTTTTAACTATTTAGTCTTTTATAATCTGTTATAGTCGATATAACTAGAGTCATAATAAATCCACTGACCTGTTCCAATTCTTATCCAGCCATTCTTTTCTTCATATACTGTAACTTTTTCGCCTTTACTTGTCTTTCTAACAATAGAATAGTTTGTACCTGATCCGCTTCGAACATTTACCCCAATACCATTAATTTGAGCCGTTCCAATTATCTTTTCAACACTACCATTTTCAATTACTTGTAGCATATTTAGAATGAATGTTGCTGTTTCACCACGAGTTGTTGTTCCTTTAGGGTCGTATTGATTGTCACCCTTACCTCTTACAATACCTAGGCCATACAATCTTTGTACGTCTTCTTTATAAATAATTTGGTCTTTGTCTGAGAATGGTAGGTTTACAACTGGTCCCCATATACCTTTATGCTGTAAAGCCTTGTTTACAATAATTGCTGATTCTTCTCTTGTAATAGGTGTGTTTGGGTCAAAATAACCATCACCTCTACCTAGAATAATACCTGCACTTGCAGCACGTTTAATACCATCTCGTAAAGTTGAGTTTGCATCGTTTAGATCTTTAAATGAAGCATCTCCAGCTGGCAGGTTTAGAGATTTAGAGATTAATTGAGCAAATTCGGCTCTTGTTATCGCTCTATTAGGTGCGAAAACTCCGTTTCCTTCTCCTACCATAATACCCCTTCTATTTAACTCTCGTATAGCTTCTTCATACCAACCTCCAGTAATGTCATCATTTGGTTGATAAAGATTATTATAATACCCACCAACACCATTTACGAATGCATCCCATTGTCCATTATTAATCATATTAGCAGGACATATTTTACCACTCCATCTTTGGTGTTTTACAATGTTATTTAACGGTACACCAGTTTCTTTCATTAAATAAGCTACAAGTTTCTTAGCATTATCTACTGCTTTACTATAGTTACCGTCACTATTAACTGCGATTTCAATTGCAATAGATTCTCTATTACCTGGACCATCACCGTCTCCTGCGTGCCATCCGTTCTCGTTTAATGGTAGGTGTTGATAAATCTCTTTATCGTCTACTGTAAAATGCCACGATGCAGCTCGGTCTGTGTTGCCTACTGCTTGGTTATATAGGTATTGGGCGTGGTTTCTAGCACCTGCTCCTACACTTGTATTATCAGTCTCATGAATTGTAATGTACTTTGGACTCATATAGTTTTGAGGACGAATATTATCGTTACCTGCTGGAACAATCCATTCAGTGAATGGAACACCATTTATTGTACTAGAGGTGCTAGGTGATATGGGAGATAGACTACGTTTTGTTCTGTTTGAATTGTTAGGAACTGTTAGTGTACCTGTTTCTTCATGAATACCTTCTGAACGTTGAAGACTATCTACTTTCTTATTGTCGACAGTACCTCCACCACGTCCGTCTACCTCTTCAAAACTAGCTTCAATACTTTTTAAAGCCTGTTCATCTGATGTTGTTTTACTTTGTTCCTGAACGTTTGTAGGTTGCTTATTGTTTACTAATTGTTGTTCTTCTGCAAACGATACCAACGGTGAAGATAATACCGTTAATCCTGCCGTGAATGCTACTACTTTTTTATTAAATTTAATGTTCATTTCTAATTTGGTATACCTCACTATTTTAATAGATATACCTTCCTCCCTGTACTTCTTTTAGTGTGAATGTTAGTTTAAATAATGGTAGCCTGAACCCTCAAAATAACAGATTGATTTTACATTTCATATGTCAAACCGACATCTATAAGTCCTACATGAAATGTTAGTACTTTAGAAGTATAACACAGCACGGTTGCAATACTTCCAAGACTCTTGCAAGTAATCTTCTAATCTTGGATATACTAATAGTATAACTCTAAAGAAGGGCATGATCACATCGCTATCAAGCTAACAAAATAAAATCCCCCCTTAAATGAAAAAACATTTAAGTCCTATAGGTTTCTTACAAAGAAGAATGGAATTTTATCTATTAGAGGTAGCACCACACATCCATCAACTTAAGGATTTTATAACACCCCAAAACAAAAAGTCATGAACTAACGAGCCCATGACTTTTTATATGCTATATCACAAATAATCTGGGAACACTTTACAGCCCTTTTCTTGCTCCATATCATGTCCAAAGAAAATAATCGGATTTTCTTTCCTAACAACATCTTTTAAACGTTTTATTGAAGATAAAGCTAAATCCGAATCAAATCCAGCAAACGGTACTTCATCTTCAAAGTTTTCTTTCGTATATGATGCATCAATAGTTAGTAACACTGGACCTGATTTTTCCGTCTCAATTAATAATGACTGATGCCCTGGTGTATGTCCCGGTGTATATATTAATTGCACACCTGGCACTACTTCATAATCCCCTTCAATGATTTTATAGTTTAAATTCGGCAATATACATTCTTTCAAATATTCCTCTCTATGGAGTGCTACCTCATATTCCGCACGCTGTACAATAATTGGTGTATTTGTAAAAACGCCATTTCCTCCTGCATGATCAAAATGCAAGTGAGAACTAATGATATAAAGAAGATCTTCTGCCTCATATCCGGCACGCTTTAAAATATTTACGATCCTATCGTTCTCATTCATTTTAGGTAAAACTTGTCCTTCAACAAATGTACCTTTAAAAAGATTCTCATTATTAAGCGCACTTTCTGGCATACCTGTATCTACTAAAATAAGTCCCTCTTCTGTCTCCAAAAGATAACACCAAACAGGTAAGTTTAGTAGTTTACCCGGTGTAAGTGTACTATTAACTGAAGAATGATCCAACATACAACGACCTGCTGGGAGGAAATAAAGCTTCTTTACTGTCATTATGTATCCACCTTTACAAATAATTTGGATAAAACAATACAATATAATATTTCGCTTATTAGAAATAAACTCCTTCTCACCTTTCATTATTTCGACCATTATTTTTTTAATTGTTCACAACTTTTCATAAAAAATTACTGCACCACAAGCTGTAATTTCTTCGTTATCTTCCACTAGCCATTGAATTAAAGTACCTTCACTTAGTTTATTTTTAAAGAAAGCATATAGTTCTCTACCAATATCTATATTAGTTTCTATCCCCTCATCAACTAATTTCTTTTTTCTTAACTCGACCAATTTATCAATATCATCGATATTTGCTTTGCGATAATTCAACTTCTCACAACTCCTTTATAAAATTACAACTGACCAGCCCCATATCATAATTAATTCTCATCATTTTACCAATGATTCTTATTAAACTAAACTGCCATCAAGTTATTTGGGGTATATGCTCTTCTTTGCTTGATAGCCGTATGTGTACTACCACGAATAGAACGATACCTTTTATATATTTTGTTTCGTAATATTAACCCCATATTCCCTATAAAAATCTAAAATTACAGATGCATTCATACCCAAATCTAATAAATTTTCCGGAAAGTAAATTTTAGAATTCGGAACCACAATATCAGATGTTTGTAAAATGTTCTCTGCTTGGACAGCTGCTCCTAAAGCAGTAAGATGTGTCTGTCCTAGCGGATCTGATATGTTCACACATCGTCTATGCAATACACCATTAGCATCATAACCTTTAAGGTGAATAACTATGTTATGTGTACTTCCACTTCCGGGTTTATAAAGAATTTTTTTTCGTAAGTCATTAAATTTTTCTCCACTAATCAGTTTCCAAATTCCTGTATTCACCAGAGAAACCAGTCCATATGTAGATATTTTACTATCAAAAGCAATCCGAAAGTTAACCGAAACAGCATGAATTGATTCTGGCAGGGTTACGTGATCAGGAGTATCCAAACGATAACATTTGGTTATATAACCGTTGGGAAAGCGGACTTTGATTGGATCAGTCATTGGATAAGCCTGTCGCATTCCCTCTCGAGCTTTGACTTCAAATGGAATCGTTAACCGGTCCATATATGCTGTTGCATTTGGTCCTGCTTTGTCTTGAAGAGAATATAGTGCGTTGATATCAACCGTAACCTCTTGAAGATCTTTTGAATACATTTTAGCAAAAAGGGCTGCTGTCCCCCCCATCCACCCTGAAGCTAATACAACAGGGGATTGGACCTCAACATTTTTTAATCGATCAATAGAACTCTTAAAGCGTTCAGTCCAACGAGTAATGTCAACCAATGGGATTTTTTTTCGAACTGCGGATAGGAGTAGTCTATCTTGCGGGTCATTAACCGCATTAACAACTAATGTGAAATTATCATCCAAATTTCTTAAAGGATCATCTGTTGTGTTGTCTACCTTGACTATTTTTACTCTCTCTGATTCAAAAGGTAACTCTTTCCCTAAGGTTCTTCCTCCTAATCTAATTTCCAAATCAGGATGTCGATCATGTAAAATCCGAGCAATTTGACTACCAACAACTCCATATCCACCAACAATTAATACTGTTTTTTTATTCATCTGAAACCTCCATTTTAATTAGTTTGAGATTATAAGTTTAAATGATTAAAAATTTAAACCTTTTAACTTATTATCACTAAAAAAAGGGACAGAAGGTGTCCCTAAACTATAACTGAGTGCCTAGTTCTTACATTCATCTTCAACTAAAGAAACAAGTTCTTTTAAAAGATTTATTGTTTCATTAAATTCAAGACAATAATACATTTCAGTGCCTTTTTTCTGAACTTGAAGTAACCCTGATTGTTTCAATATTTTCAAATGATGAGATACAGTAGGTCTTGACATGGGAATATGCTCCGCAATTTGCGTCACATTCAAGCTATCTTTATCAATTAAAAGTGATACAATTTGCTGACGAGTTGGATCTCCCAACCCTTGAAAACATGGTCTTAAATTTTCTAAAATATGCATTACTTTATCATTACAGTTCATTTCGCTAACATTACCTTCCGTTTAAGAATTTAATCATTTAAACGTATTATAAATTACATTGCTATCTAATGCAATAAAGAAGTAGCACCAACTTTAAGTATAAATATTGAACTTTATCCTCACAAAGC
The DNA here is from genome assembly GCF_002567495.1 of Bacillus cereus. Classification (GTDB taxonomy): domain Bacteria; phylum Bacillota; class Bacilli; order Bacillales; family Bacillaceae_G; genus Bacillus_A; species Bacillus_A cereus_AQ. The sequence goes on from NZ_NVAP01000032.1 coordinate 25,011, forward strand.
AACTCTATTTCCTTTCTTTAAATAACTCTATTTATTTTTTATACACTCCTATACTAGGCAAACTCTTAGCATGAATGTTTTCGTAAATGCAAACGTTCTCCCTCACGGTTCCTCACTAAAACATTAAGTACATTAGTCCATTTCTTCGTTTAAGAGGAGCTAGTTTTACATAAGATAAAGCACTAAAAAAACTGTGCACAAAAACTTGCATGGTAACAAGTTTTTGTGCACAGCTCTATTATTTTATCCCTTTCATAAGTACCTGAATCTTTGGAGACATAAAATATAAAATAACACTTAAAACAATTGATACTCCGCCAATTACGCCGAAATAAATAATCTCAGTTTCAGGAGTATATAAACGAACAAGCTGCGCATTAATACCTTGTGCAGAAGCACTCGTTAAGAACCATAGACTCATTGTTTGAGCAGAGAACGCAGCTGGTGCTAGTTTTGTAGTAATAGATAACCCTACAGGTGATAAACAAAGTTCCCCGATTACGACTAGAAGGAAGCTAATGACTAACCAAATTGGGCTAACAAGGGATTCGGTACCATGGATATATGCAGGGATAATCATCACTAAGAATGATAAACCAGCGAATAATATACCGATTGCAAATTTAATTGCTGTACTTGGTTGGCGTGAATTTAGCTTTACCCATAGCCAAGCAAATACAGGTGCTAGTAAAACAATATAAATAGGGCTTAAGGATTGGAACCATGAAGATTGGACCTCAAGTCCTGCCAAGTTTAGTTGCGTACGTTTATCAGCATAAGTAGCTAATATAATCGCTCCTTGCTCTTGAATCGCCCAAAACATTGTTGCCGCGATAAATAGTGGTATGTATGCAATTAAGCGAGATTTTTCAATTTTTGTCGTCTTTGGACTACGATACATAAAGACAAAGTAACCTGTTGGAATCAAAATACCAAAGATACTGACTAGTAAAGTAAACCGACTAATAGTCAATATACCTGTTGGGATTGTTATCGCGCACAACAGCACAATCGCTATTATACCAATACTAAACTGTGTCATGACTTTTTTTCTTTCCGTGCCCGTTAATGGATTCGGCACTTGTGTGCCTGCTAAGCCAAGATTTTTCTTTTTCGTAAGAACATACAAAATTAATCCGAATAACATACCAATTGCCGCCACACCAAAACCTAGGTGGAAGTTATACTTTTGACCAAGTGTTCCTATCACAAACGGAGATAATAGTGCTCCTAAATTAATACCCATATAAAAAATGCTGAATCCTGAATCACGCCTAGTATCTGATTCACTATATAAATCTCCAACAATACTAGATACGTTCGGTTTTAATAATCCTGTCCCAAGTACTAGAAATACCATCGAAATAAATAAAGTACTCACCGTACCTGGTAGTGCTAATATGAGATGGCCAATCATAATTAGAACACCACCCCAAAATATTGTTCTACTTGAACCTAATAGACGATCGGCTATCCAACCACCAATAATTCCAGACATGTAAACCAATGAACCATAGATTGCCATAATGGATGCAGCTGTTGCATAATCCATCCCCAGGCCACCTTTTGAAATGGAATAATACATATAGTAAAGTAATATTGCTCTCATGCCATAGTAAGAAAATCGCTCCCAAAATTCTGTAAAGAATAGGGTAAATAACCCTTTTGGATGTCCAAAGAATCCATTTTGCGGAACGGTGCGAATGATATCGCTTTTGTTAAGCTTCTCCATACGAATACACTCCTAATATACAAATATAATGATGTGAAATATAGTATATACCAAAAATTAGTAAATTTGAATAAATATTTATTCGTCTAATAATTAGATTTTTAAGAAAAAACTAATTTATCTGTTGTTTTTAATGATAATTTTATGTAAATTATATAATATAGATATATTAATTATAATGGAAATATTGTACAAATATAAATACAAATGTAGGAGGATTTATATATTGGCAATGAAAGCAGTTACGATAGAAGATATTTATCAAGAAATATTGGATGGCAAAAGGAAACGATTCCCTCCGAATACTTGGAAAAAAGATTTGGATAATAAACAGGCCCGCAGGGTAATCACATATTTACTACACAGTATTTTGAAATGGAATAAAGAAGACATCAGAAAAAAATGGAACACTCAATTGTTTGTAAAATATAAACTACGAGGCTTGCTGAAACATAGATACGAAAGTAGCCCTTTTAAAGCAATAAATGATTTATATCCAAACGAGTTTAACGAATGGGAATTTGGTATGACTCCTTTAAATTTTTGGACGAAAGAAAAGGCATTAACGATTTTGAGATGGATGATTGAAGAAAAAAAAGGTTTATCAAAAGAAAAGCTCTTACGCGTATACGGGAAAAAATGGTTAGAGAAAAACAAGCTTAGTGCCCCTCTGGCTATGTACTGGAATAGTAGTCCGTTTGCAATGATTAACGATCTGTACCCTAGTCGTTTTAAAGAATGGGAATTTCTCATGACGCCCAATAACTTTTGGACAAAAGAAAAAGCATTAGAAGCATTGAAATGGACCATTGAAGAAAAAGAAAAATTAACTCCCGAACAAATACTGGATGTATATAGTATAAAGTGGTTAAAGACTCACAGATTAGCGTCTCCATGTCAATTAATGTGGGGAAATAGTCCATTTAAAATGATAAACGACTTATATCAAGGTCGCTTTAAAGAATGGGAATTTAAAGTTACACCAGTTGGATTTTGGTCCAAATGTAAAGCACTAGAAGCATTAAGATGGACCATTGAAGAGAAAGAAAAACTGGGTGAAAAACAGCTATTAAAAGTATTTAATCAACGATGGCTCATAAAACAAAAATTACGGACACCCTTACAACGCTATTGGAAAGGAAGTCCCTATGGAATGCTTTTTGCTTTATATCCAAATCGTTTCTCTAAAAGTATGTTAAAAGGGGATTGTAATAATTAAAGTGGAAATGCAAATAGTAAAGGACTTATCGCAACTGCTTATAATCATCTTGCTTATGTTTACGCATCTATTGCGGCTATAAAAGGATTATAGCAATACCAATGTTTACAGAAATAATAAAGGTATTTAATTTTATCCTCAGAAAAGTAATAATCTCCCATCAAATATTGTGATAGGAGATTATTACTTTTAGTTAACATAGATTTTTTGTTTAAATGTTATATCTGGGCTGTCTATACTCTCTGGTGTTATCTCAACAATATGGCTAACAATAAATACACTTACCCCTTTACTATGTGTTCATACATACTATTTAATGTCATTTGTATAACTTCTCTTGTTTACATTTTTAAATTTTCATATAATACTTTACGTCTTTACTTATATGCGATTAAGATATATCGGAATTAGAAAAAAGCAGTGGATTCGCTACCTATCCATATTCTCCTCCTTACAGTAATTCCTTTAAATTATTTTATTAAATCCTACCCTTTTAAATTTATTTATTCGAATGTGTAATTATAAATGACCACTAACATTTTGAATCGAGGTGACAATCATGAGGAGTTTTGGTTCATTATTGATCTCTACTATCTGTTCAACATTCCTTTTAGTTTGGAGTTCCTTCTCTTTCTTTACTGAATTCACAACAGGACATACATACTACTGGCTTCACGGAATCATAGCCTTGGTTTTCCTTCTATTCTTTATCCTAAACATGCGAGATATTATCAAGAAAAATTACAGAACATAAGGAAAATAGGAGTTAATACATATGTGGAAAAAGATTAATAATTATAAGTTTCATCTAAAAGATTTGAAATTTATGACTTGGCTATTCCCAATTGTCGGTTTATTATACGCTTATGAATTCTTCTCTGGACTAATATTCCACCAGGAGTTTCGTTGGCTCAAGCTAATATGCACGACTATAATGATTAAAGGATTTATAGATATTAGAACGAAGCTTAAAAACAAAGATTATAGAGCGGCATGAATCAACAAAAACTCTTGAGCTCATTCTCAAATCATGGCATTATAGTTTCGAATCTCACTGAATTAAATCTACATCCAAAATAGTACATTAATAAAATTGTTTTTATTAACTGTACAAGCCTACCTGTGGCAATAGTCTCAGGTATTTTTTCGTTCATTGTATTTGTTTGTTTTATTATCTTTCCTTAACAACAAACAAGTCCCCTCTCAAATCACGGCAGAGCCTCCGATAATTGCTATAAGCTTGATCAAACTTATTTATCCTCACATTATTTATTTCTTTGCTTCCATACCCCATTATCTTTACAATAAGTATTCTTTCCATCCATGAAGTCAGCCGTTTTACCCGAAATGCTATACTTCTTATTCTTTTTCTTAGCCTTCTTCTTCAGCCTTTTCTCTTCTTGAATAGCTTGTAAATCCGCCTTCCATTGTTTCAACAAATCCTTTTCACGTCGCATCGAATTTGTACCCCTTGGATTAAAATATGAACCAAATAATTAGATTCTACCTATTTATATAGATATCCTCTAATCCAATGTACCAAGTTATTTTTTCCTTTTTAAATAGATCAACAACATATTAAAATATTCTATATATCCAAGGCGGTTTGTCATGCTCAACTTTCATAAAGAATTACCCCTATTAGGATTCTTTTTGTTTTTATACAGTTTTATTGGTATCATCTTTTTATTACTATTCCTTAGCGTATAGTAGATTTTCCTTGGCGTTCATAAAAAACATCGAAATACAGCATTAGGTTCTTTACTTTGTTTATATCGTTTAACTAAACTCTTCATAATTTGAATTTCAGCTTCAATTTTGTTTTGTCAACGCATTCCGTTGAGTTATGTATATAAACACCATCAAAGTAAAAATACTCATTACCTTAATAAACCTCTTGAGAACACCTTTCGCAATTTCCAATAAAATTATCGGCTGATGAATCATGATGATTGCCAATTAACACTGGATTCTCAATAATTCCCAAATCATTCCTTGATTTAAGGTAGGAGAAAACATTTGGTATAATATAAGTGCTTTATTATATATGTTTTCTTCAAACCGTCTTAGGGGAAAAGCAGTTTTTTATTTTTTCAATAGTACTTACTAAGTATTTCTATTAATATTTAGTTACCGATATGTGTATCAACTGGCCTGTACTTCTGTACGGGCTTTTTTGATGCTTTCACGCTTCGTAATACCCAGGAACCTGTCTATTAGTTGGGGAATTCTACTAGATTCCCGAATATTAAGACAAACAAAAGCCTGTCCTATTAACTCTATAAAGACACCATTGCAAACATAATCCCTTATAACTTCTATAGATTATCAACTTTTTCATAATACTTATTAGAGTTTTTTATATTCACATTTTTGTAACATCATTATATAACGTTTTAATATATTACGTGTTAAACTTAAAACATTCCAAGAAGTCCTTTACTTTTAGAATCGACAATTCTTCAATACCCTTAGTCTTGCCCTGCATCCCCTGCAGGGTTTTTATCATTTAGCTAGAGTTGATAAACCTTTTGTAGGTTTCTTCAACCTTATCTGTACTGTTATTTATACCTCTATCTCTTAAATTCTTTATGGTCCACAAGATTTTCTTTCGTTCGTATTCATCTCTCTGCTATTTATCCGTTATTTTCCATCCTTAATAATCCGTTCCATAACTTTATCCTTAGTTAGATTTTCAATAACAACCTCTATTTTCCTAAAATTCAATCAAATCTTTATAAATTTCTAACGAGTATTAATTGATAGGAATCCCACAGTAGGAAATGGAATTTATTCTCAAATGTTATTAATTATTGTATCTGTCAAACTATTAATTAATTTATCTCTTCTTCATATTTTCAATGTTATTTGACCACGATCAAACAAATAAATAAAATACACAAATAGGTAAGGAGCATTAGTATGATTATACAAGAAAAATTATCTTTTTCAGATCTAGATTCATTAGATTCAACTACAGATTCCATAATGGATGCGTTTAAAGAACTTTATGGAATACTTCCTGATGAAATTGCAGTAAATAATGAGACGTTTCCAATTCATAATAAGCCTGCTATTACTGAACGTTATGATCACGCTTGTTATAAAATGCTGGGCCCTTTTATATTTCGAGATTTTGAAGAACCTTCAATAAATGAAATAACCCTAAAGGAGCAATTTGTATATAATCCTAATAATGAAGAAAAAGAGATTGTAGTGACAATAAAAGAACAATGGGCCAATATACAATCTTGGACTTCGAAATCTATTACAGGTTTAACTTTAAAATCAAATCTTATTATTGCAGGTAAATTTCAATCGGGTAATGAATGTAATATTTCAACTTTTGTAGGAGAAAGTAATTCAAAATTAATTCATACCTCTCCTTCAATTGAACATTCTATTAAAGTACCTCCAAATAGTAAAATGAAAATAGCAATGATAGGAACATTAATTACTGAGGTTCTACATTTCCAATCAATTATAACAATACAAGGCATGTTTGGTGCATGTTTTCCACGTATGGTTCGTGGACATTATGTTGGGTTTAAAAGTGCCGGTCACATCCTAAATAAAACATTTGGAATAATTGAAGGATCCATTAACAATACAGTACTTCAGGATATTGAAATAAATATTAAAGAGATAGAACCTTATTCCTATAAACAAAAAGTGATCAAGTAGTAAAGTTGAAAAACAAAAAAATATACTGTTTTTTGATTCTATATCATATATAGATCATTAGAATAAGGAAAGGAGAAAATCAATTGTCAAACAAAAATGAGTTAAGTTTTTTCATTATTAGATTAGTATTAGGCTTAACTTTTTTTGCTCATGGACTCATAAAATTTCAAGATGGCATTCATAATACGGAAAATTTCTTCAACAGCCTAGGAATATTCGATTGGCTTGCATATCCAGTAGCAATTCTTGAACTAGTGGGGGGAATTTTAGTTATTTTGGGGCTTGGTACACGAATTATTTCAACCTTATTTTCTTTACTTATGGCCGGAGCCATTATTACTGTGAAATTTGATCAAGGATTTATAGGAGGATATGAATTTGATTTATTATTATTGGCTGTTTCTTTATTTTTTGTAGTAAATAAAAGCCAATCTATTTCATTAGATAAATTACTATCGAATCGTAATAATAAACAACAACACACTCTATAAACATAAAGTTTCTCCTTAACACGTAAACTCTTTTTTGGCGAAGAAGCTTATTTATATGAATTACTTAATTTAGATCCGAAAAAAACAAAAAGAATCCCTTATATTTTGAAAAGATTTTTTCAAAACATAAGGGATTTATAATTTTTTTAAAAATTATTGTATAAAAAGGACTTCAACTTTTGGTTACATAAATACCTTCTTATCTTTTTTAAAACGCTCTGTATGCATTTTCTCAGTTGTTAATACCACTTTCTGTGGAATCTTATATAATGGTAGTTTATCTTTACAGAACTCTCTTAATCGCTTTCTAAATTCACTTACACTTTCATTTGTATTTAATTTAACCACCACCTTAACCATTTGCCCTGTGATTGCATTTTTTTCACCAACAACAGCAACCTCCTCTACTCCATCCATTAGCTGTATTACATTTTCAACTTCAGCTGGAAATACTTTTTCTCCGCCAATATTTATAATCTCTGATTTTCTTCCTAAAATTTTAATATAATCTCCATCTACTTCCACCATATCTCCTGTCATAAGCCAGCCATCTTGAGTAAATGGACTTGGAGCATTAATATAACCAATCATTGTAGACACTGATTTGATCTGCAACATTCCATCCATTACTCTTGACTCAATATTCTCATCGCTTAGTTTGATCCACAAGGAATCATTCGATTTAGATTGTGAATATAAAACTCCATATTCTGATAACCCATACATTTGTATAATTTTGACACAAGGGAATATTTCGTTTATTTTACTTAGTGTAGCCTCAGGCATAACTTCTGATCCATAAGAAATAGTCTGCAAACTATTTAAATTATACCTTTTATAAACCTCACTCAGTATAAGTAGATTTATAAAAGTTGGTGATGCGGGTAAAGCTTGTACTTGATGTTTCTCAATCATATTACATACTCGATTAGGGGTACGATCATCAATAATTACCAAACACCCTAAGCTGGAAATAATTTGGAATAGAGTATTAACTCCTCCAATGTGATCAAATAACATAAATGGTATAACACGTTTTGCACTCCTTGCGACACTGTACTTCTTTTGAAGTAATGTAAAATCATGTACAATTGCTTTACTACGTCCGGTTGTACCAGATGAAAACAATACTAATCCTGGATGTTTTAACTTTTTCAGTTGTAATAATAATTCATTTTGAATGTAATCCCTTTGTATATTGATTATTTGAAAGCTTCCCCTTTCAACTTTAATTACATTTTCTAATTCAACTATTTCATAGTATTCTTTCTTCTTACTATCAACCAATGAATTTAATATCGGTACTACAGTACATCCTAATTCAATAAGTGCTAAAAACATTGATATAGAGTATGGAGAATAATCCGCTTCCAAAGAGACTATAGTATAATCCATCTTTCTATGTTCATTTAACTCCTTTGTATAAATCTTTATTTGATTTAGAAACCACTCATATGTGTAAGTTTTATCCTCCCAAACAATAGCTTCGCATTCTTTATTCATTTCAAATCTTTCAAATAAAAAATCAATATGCATACCTAACCTCCTTTTAAATTTTCTCCTTTAATATTTTGTTATGTTAGTGATTTTAATTGTTCCTGGCATTCTAAAATATACGCAACTAATGCTTCTATTGTTTTAAATGGGCTATTATGTTGTGACATTGTATCTAAATTCACCAAATCAACTGATAAACCCAATTCATCTTCTAAGCCTTGTTCAATATTTACCAATAAAGATACCAGCCCTAACGAATCTAAATATCCCTCCCAATCATAAAGATGTGCTTTCAAGCCTTTTTCAAGATCAATTTTATTTTCAAGATTTTCATTCACTTCTTCAACACAGCACAATACGATTTGAATAATCTTTTCTTTATTTGTATCTTCCAAGTAAATACACTCCTTTTTATAAATCATCTTTTTACTATGAAGATTTCCTTCCGGCAATTGTAGTAGTATATAACATCAACACTAAATACACTTATTCTTCTACTGATAAAGTTTGTAAGTATACGTAGTAGCCTTACTCTACTTCTCTCAATTATCTTTTCCCTATTAAGACTGAAGACTATAATTATGTTGCAGAAGAAATAAAATATTCTCATGTAAGACACACTCTCTATTAATAATATCCATCATTATCAAATTAAAAGATTCGAGATCACTTAAGTTACTATCTTTTTTTAATAATTTAATATGTGCAATCTTATACAGTCTTTCCCATGATTGTTTTATATCCATTAACTCACTAGTAATATGAATAAATTTATCTTTAAATAACTCGTTCATGTCTATAAGTAAGTCATATAAAAAATATCTACTCCATCTCATATCAAATAAACATTTCAAATACAAAGGAAACATATTTCTTTGTTTATGAAAATCTGCATTTATATTTTCTTTAAGTTCAAGGGCTGCAATCTTACCAAAATAATATATCTTATTGTTTTTTTGCATAATTAAACCTCGAACATACTCACTTGATATTTTTTTTAGTGTTCTCAAAAAAACATCTTTAAGATTTTCCATGCTTATTTTTTCCTGTATAATCACATCAATTGATGAGTAAGATGAAATTCTTTCTATACCTTTTGCTTGAGCCAATTCAGGTATAGCTTTTCCTCCTTTCCAAAAAGAATGAAACTCCTCCATTAATATCTCACCCATAAATTTATTAGGAACTGGATCTTGAACAAATACTCTATCTTCTGTAAGTTTGTTAATTGCGAGGTAATGGTCTGTAACATATTTATCCGTATGGACATCTATATGACTTTTTATAAATTTGGGGTTCAAATAATCATTACTATATGGTAGAAAAAAGGTACTTCCTAAGGAAATAAATACTTCTTGACGATTCAAACATTCTTTTATATATTGAAGCCCTTTTTCGAAATTAGAATATACATGTTTCTCCATACGAAATGTTTGATTATATTCTAACAACTGTGTATATCTTGCTACAGAAGGTACGGATGTGATAGTATCCATACGATATGATGGTATACTATATAGCTCTTCATTCGCTATTAAACTCATGTAACTAATACTACCCATACTTTTTAATTTATCGTGAAGAATTGGTATATAGCATGAATAATAATAAGGGACATCAAAAGTTGGAATTAATTCTTTCATTTTCACTACAGCACTCACCCCATATTTATTTTTTTACAGCCCTATCCAGTTCTCAACAGTATAATTCAACTGTAAGTCCTTAGTAGCTTTAAATTTTCTATCTGAAATAGGTTGTCCTAATTTATCCACTTCAAAGAGCCTAAAGCCCCTTGAAAACTTAAACCTGCATGCAAGGTCCCTCGGTACTTTAAAATTCCCTGCAAAACGATTTTTTTCTATTCTATCTAGTATCATGCCAACACTCATATAAATTCGTTCACCAACTGGTGTATTTTCAGGTACTTCGACTGTTACAGAAACATCTACAAATTCTGATAATGTTTCTATTACCTTATATTTTTTAGGTATCCCTTTTACACCTTGTGTAACAAAGGTAACTTCGGCTTCTCCTATTTTCTTAGGTATAATTGTTCCATCCCCCATAACCTCTAGCACGTCTGGTTTATCGACTACAAACACACCATCTAAAACACTCATTTCAAAACCACTATTGAACGAAACAATTGGATTAATTTTCACTTTCATTCCTGTTAATCCAACTACATCTCGCCCATCTAATGTAACATTAACTATATTGCCAACATCTCCAAAGAAATATATTAATGGTAGATGCATACGTTCTCCCCAGTCTTTTTCAAAATGTGCACCATTTGGATCCTGATAAAAAATTAAGTCATCTCTATATTTGTAACCACTTTCCAATAAAGTTTCTGCAATATCTCTCACATGTTTTACCAAGAAAAAACCTTCCGCACTACCTATATCCATCCATATTTTCAAGTCTTTTTTTCCTTCATACATTTCATATAATTTTAATTCCGAATGATCATCTTCAACTTTCACAAAGAATGGAGATAACATCCCAATTTTCCCAAATACTTCAGGATTGCGGAAACCAATATTATAAGTTGATAAACCACCTGCTGATGACCCTATTAGAGCTGTATTTTCAGCACTAGTCAATGTTCTAAAATTTTCATCAATGTAAGGTTTCACCTCATTGATTATAAATTTCTCATATAATAACCCTGAGCATTCTATATGTTTATCTGGTGAAATAAAATGACAAAACTCATTATTTTCTATAATTCTTTTATGTGCTATACCTACTATTATTATCTCTTGAATTTTCCCTTCATAAATTAGCATATCAGTCGTTTTGTGGACATTCCATGATTCATCATTTTTTATTAAAGGTTCAAACAGGCGTTGTCCAGCATGCATATATAATACAGGATATTTTTGGTGCGAATTACTTTCATAACCAGGTGGTAAATATATAAATAGTTTCCTACTATTCTCAAGTATTTCAGAATGAAAATTTTCAATCGTAATCACTTTAGAAGCTCGTTCCATAGTAACCTCCAATTTTCTATTTTTCACTTTCATTAATACAGATTTTTTAGCTTTAAAACCGTATTCTTTATTAACTTTTAAGAGAGTTTTTTTGTATAAGCTTTTGTTTTAGGGGACAGGATGACATCCCCCCGATTTTAATTACAATTGTCAAAAAAAGTAGCCCCATATATTTAAGACTCTACCAAGATAGTTTTTTCTGCAGTTTGCCACTTTACAACCACCTCTCCAGTTCCAAAACTCGGGGTCCGATACTTATGATTCTCTCCGCCTTCAATCAATAGTGTGTTATTGATCTTTCTAATAAATTTAAATTCAAGCAAGGTATCAGCCGGAACACTTATATCAAAATAACCCGTAGGAAATTGATACATTATTTGATTAAACAATGGCCCTACTGCTTTGCAAGGATTCATATTTCCTAATGAATATGTGTTCCCCATTATAAAAACTTCACTCTCTGGTATTTCATATCCATTTTCAATAACAAATCGAATACAAACTTGCTTTTTATTTAAGACCTCTACATGTTTATAGATATTACTCCTAGTTCCTGTATCTGTTATAACAGTAATTTCATATTTACCATCGTTCACTTCTGGAATTTTTACTTTTATACTGGTATGTGACCATGAAACAACTTCCGCCTCTTTTTCCCAAAAAAATACGGATCCTTTTTTAGAAGTAAAACCACATCCTTCAATACAAATTATTTGACCAACTGTTGTCATTTTATGTCCCACAGTTCCTATTAAAGGTATACTATTTACTCCTTTATGGTGCCAAACATGTACTGACCCAGGTCCAAGCCATAATGAATCTATATTATTATTTTCAACTCTAATTGCTTCACCATCTAAAAGGCCATCTAATATGTCCTTATACTTTCTAGAAGGAAGAATTGTTTTAACATCTTTTATTTCATATCCTTCTGTTAAATTTCGATTCAACGCTATTAAAACCACATCACTTCCAAAGTACCTTTCATATACATAAATATCATCAGTTATATATCTTTCTTTAGTATTTCCATATGGAAGTGCATAATTTAAACTACGAAGCGAAGATAAAGATTGTATTATCTTAAAGTTATCTGTATTCACATCAAAAGATTCCATTTGACCACGATTGTTCGGATCTCCATTTCCAACCATATATTGCTCTGTACCATAGTATACAGAAGGTATTCCCCTTGAAGTTAACAAGAATACTAATGATTGTTCTATTCTACGTTTACTTTGTCCATTAATGTGAAAACGGTCCATATCATGATTGTCAATAAAAGTAACAAGATTATTTACATCATTATAAGTTTGATATGTTTCTTCAATCATTTTGTGTAACCCATGCATGGAATCCATTCCATCTCGAAAAACTTCACGTACTTTATGAGCAAAACTAAAATCTAATAAACTCATACCACTATTATTTGCAAAATCAACATTTCTATGGTCATACTCATTCGGATTGATATACCATTCACCAAAAATAAATACTGGTCTATAATTATAGATTGAATTTAGCCAACTTTTTTGCCAGCCATATGACATGTGTTTTACTGCGTCAACTCGTATACCATCTATCCCTTGATCTAGCCATAGTTTAATAGCTTCTTTAAAATACAAATCAATAGCTATATTTTGGTGATTTAGATCTGCAAGATCAAATAAATTACGATAAACTCCGTCCTCATATTCTTCAAAATCCGTCCCACCATTATGATGAAAATAATGATTGTAATCATTATCGTATCCACCAAGTAACAATCCATTATCGTATAATCTACCATTTTCAGCATAGGTCGCATCATCATGTAATGCTGGTGAAGTGTGATTAGGTGCAAAATCCATAATAATTTTTATATCTTTTGCATGAGCGGTTGTTATTAAGGTTTGAAAGTCTTCAAATGTCCCAAAAAAAGGATTTGTTCTTTTAAAATCACGAGCCCAATATCCATGATATGAAGTACTTCCTACCAAATCATTTATTGGAGTAAAGATATTTTCTACCGGTTGAGATATCCATAATGACGTCACACCTAGTTCAGTAAAATAATTTGTATTTAATTTTTCAATAATCCCTATCCAATCTCCACCAAAGTATTTCTTTTTATTTTCCCTAGATTTATCGTATAATTCCCCTTTTGGATTATATGATGGGCATCCATTATGGAATCTGTCCGTTACAATTTGATATATTATATCTTTAGAAAAATTAACGTTGTTCCTATTCATCTTAAGCTTATTTTTTTCTTTCAAATGACAACCTCCATCCCATAGAAGCATTTACCAGCTATTTTCAAACGTTTAGCACTCTACCCTTAAGTACTATTTGAAAAATAGTTAAAATATATTTCGCCTCCTAACTAGTAACTCATGTTTCAATTCAATTTTTCATACAACATAATGTCTACAAGTGGGTTCTATATTTGTCCTATAAACTGTAACATTTGATTTATGTCGAAGTAAGGGAAAAAATGTCATTATATAGGGAGGATACATATAGAAAATTCTTACATAGAATTATGCTTACAAAATATAGCCCAAATAAAATGCATAGACAAAACATTTTTTATTTGGTAATATTCACCTGAAAATATTTGGTAAAAATTTATGCGGAGAGGAGTATTAAAAGTAAATACTAGATTATTAATAAAAATACTATTTATACTACTAATACCAATCTTATATTCCAAAATAAACTATAAAATATAAATATAGCTTCCGCTCTTACAAATATTAAAAATCTAGGGAAAAGCTGTAAAGAAATTTCAAAATAATCTGGAGAAATATTTTATTTTTAAAAATCTTATATAAAAATTAAAGCACTATTGTACAGTTAAAATGTTCCTCCCTAAATGCTAATTAACATTTTCTCTATAATTAAAGATTTACTTCTACAAATTTGATAGTGCCATTAGTAGATATTTTCTAGTAATTTAATTTCATAAAAATTTATATCCACTTACATTCTAAGATTTCTATGATCAATTTATATTGCATTTTGTTTTTCAAACATTTATGTACTTAAATCCATTTTATACCTACCGTTTTTACATCAAAATAACAATATTTTATATTAATATAGCTCTTTTACAATTAGATTCCATTTCATTAATCATCTAATTAACTTGATTACTAAAGTTCACCACTATTAGTTTGCAAACAAATTTTTACAAATGAGATACTTAAATTTGTGAGGTGACAATACTATGCAACAACAGGTCGAATTAGATTCCGCTCTTGCTGTTTCTTCGAAAAAGACATTATGGAAAAATCGTACATTTACTTTTGTATTTACAGGTTATACCTTATCAATGTTCGGAAATTCATTTCACAGTATTGCTTTAAACCTTTGGGTACTACAAGCAACAGGAAGTGCCAAATTAATGTCTACAATTGCCATAACTCATATGGTAATGAGCATGTTGTTTTCTTCCATTGCAGGTACTGTTGCAGATAGGGTAGATCGTAGAAAACTAATGTGGATAACAGATATAATAAGAAGTCTTTTAATACTAAGCATCGCATTTTGTATTGCAATACCCGGTACCCCCTTTATTCTTATTATTATCTTAACCGCTCTTACTTCCTGTGCAGGATTATTTCAGTCACCTGCATTCCATGCTTCCTTAGTTGATATTGTAGGAAAAGACAAAGTTCAACAAGCTACTGGAGTATTAAATGTAGCAGATAATGTATCTCGTATTTCGGGGCTAGCAATAGGAGGAGTTGTAGTTGCAGCATTTGGTGGTAGCATTGCTATCTCCGTTGACGCAGTTACTTTTATGTTATCCGCTATTTTAGTGTTGTTAAGTGGAAAGTTTCCTAATTCTACAAAAAAAACAGGAATCAAAAATTCATTTCAAGAGGACCTTGTTGCAGGATTCAAGTATATATGGCAGAACCCTTTTGCTAAATCTGTTATTATACTCTCGCCTACTTTAATCACATTTTTCACTGCTTCATTAATGCTTATTCAAGTAATGTCTGTAAAAGTGTGGAAGGCAAATCCGATTGAATTTGGGATAATTGAATCTAGCATTCCAATAGGTTATATGTTAGGCGCAGGCATTATTATCTTTTTTGATAATAAGTTACATCGACGGGGTTGGTGGATAATCCTTAGTATGGTTTTACTAGCTCCAATCTTTGTAGGGCTATCTTTTGCTCCATCTGTTCTTTATGCAGTACCATTAATTCTCCTCTTAGGAATACTTTTTTCATTTTGTACATTGCTTGTCAATGTGATTATTAAAGTTGAGGTAGATCCTGAGTTACAGGGGAGGACTTTTGGAACACTTGGTTCTCTTACGAGTATTGCATCACCGGTTGCTTTAGCAATTTCCTCATTTTTCGCTGACATATATGGTCCACCATTAATCTTATTAATAAATGGGGTCTTATTATTTATTTCAGGACTAATTGTACTGTTCTTTCTTAAATCAATTAGGTCATATAAATGATTCTTTTTCGTTATAAAAAACATTAAGTATCCAAACTTGAAAAATGCCGAAATTGTTAAGGATATCAACTCTTTCGGCATTTTTCCTATATCACTTAAGGAGAGATTTTATGCCAAAGAAAATACTTATACTCGGAACCTTTCTGATAGCGGCTAGCCTGTTAGGTTGCACAAATATAGAACACAAAGATACTCTCACCAAATTAGAAGCAACCGAAAAAGAGCCAGTGGATGTAAAAGAAAAAGTTGCGCTTAAACATATGACAGCAGAAGAATATTTAAAAAACTATAATAAAATTAAGAGTACTGTATCTACACAAGGTATTGAAATTCTTCCATTTAATCTTGAACTAGAAAAGCAATCCAATACATATAGGTTTTATTACCCTAAAGAAGTAGCTAAATCACATCAAGATATGAAATGGGTAAGTGTCATGTTAGGAGAAAACGGAAAAGTAGTTGATGGAATTATGTATACTGGCTACGCAGATATACCTACGATTAAGGCAATGATTCAAGCTACTAACATTACATGGACTAATGAATTAGATCAGTTAATTGGTTCAATAGGAAATGAAGATTTTTCAAAAACATTGGAAATTGAAAAAGTGAAACTATCTGTTAAAGGTAATTCGAAAAATATTAAAGTTATGATAGATTCAATGAAATTAGATCCACCTCAATCCCTTTAAAACAAATATAGTCCCAAATTCCTATTTAATTTCTTTAATTTTTCACTATATAGAAATTTATTTAGCTTTTAATAATTAAGTCTAGCTACGAGACAATACAAAAAATCGTCAGCGCTTTTAAAAAGCAACTGACGATTTTTTTATTCTCTTACATTTTTATTTAAATTGGCATCAACAATATGACTCTGTCTATTTATTTAATTCTAACTTCCAAAACATTATTCTATAATTTCAAAAAGGTTATTGCCATTATTACCACCTGGTAATATAAATTTCACATGTTGATCTGCTGGAATAGTTATATAATGATATTGATCAGGTTTATTTAATTTAGTTGTACATTTCCAAGTTCCTGAAGTCCAGTACGTTACTTGTAAAAAAAATGCTAGTGGCGGGAATTTCTCTGGATCGGTTGACTTTATCATTTTCTGATATACTTTCAGGCTTAATTCTAATTTTCTTTCCTGCCACATTTTTAAATTGAAAATCATTAACAATTCCATAGTTTCCTTCAAGCGTCGGGTTAGAATTTTCTAGATACCTTATAGGTGCTTCGTATTCATTAATACCAATACGAGATTGAGGATAGGCTTTACTTGTCTTTGAACCTACTTGAACTCCCCCCACTTTCACTTCGTTTAGAAGTGAGGGATTCCTAAGTAAAGAGTTCTATCGAACTCTAATTGATTAGGCTAACCCCGCAGTCCTTGCGGTTAGAAGCCTTATCGCTTCATTCTTTAGATTGATACTTGCGTTAATATCCCTATCATGGTGTGTACGACAAGAAGGACAGTCCCATTCACGTAGGTTTAGATTTTTAACGTCTTTATTTT
>NZ_NVAP01000033.1 GCF_002567495.1 Bacillus cereus
TTATATCATCGCGGGGTGGAGCAGTACGGTAGCTCGTCGGGCTCATAACCCGAAGGTCGCAGGTTCAAATCCTGTCCCCGCAACCAAATGGTCCCGTGGTGTAGTGGTTAACATGCCTGCCTGTCACGCAGGAGATCGCCGGTTCGACCCCGGTCGGGACCGCCATTTTATATAAAGAAAAGAACGAAACAAGTTGTTTCGTATTTTTTTATTTGTTTTAACAAAAAACTAATAAAGACAGTCAAACTATCCTTAGGACAACTCCTAAGGACTTTTTTATATATTCAAAACCTGTATAATAAAGAGCAGAGAACATTGTGAGTAAAGTAGGTGAAGTCTGTGAATAAATATGAAGTAACAACAAAATCTTCTGAGGAAACACAAAGATTATCAGAAAAACTAGGTGAACTCGTAGAGGCACAAGATGTAATTATTTTAGAAGGAGATCTTGGAGCTGGTAAAACGACTTTTACAAAGGGACTAGCAAAAGGTCTTGGAGTGAAAAGAGTTGTAAATAGTCCTACCTTTAATATTATTAAAGAATATAAAGGAAGAGTACCGCTATATCATATGGACGTGTATCGCTTAGCAGAAAGCGAAGAGGACTTAGGCTTTGATGAATATTTCTACGGTGAAGGAATTACGGTAGTGGAATGGGCTCATTTAATAGAAGCATATTTACCGAATGAAAAGTTACAAATTAGTTTATTCCATGCTGGAGATGACACAAGAAAAATTATACTCGAGCCAATTGGAGATCGCTATATTAGATTATGTGAGGAGCTATTACAAGATGAAAGTACTAGCAATTGATACTTCAAATTACGTAATGGGTGTATCCCTTATTGAGGAAGGAAACGTAATTGGGGAAATCATTACAAATTTAACGAAAAACCATTCTGTACGTCTTATGCCAGCTGTAGAGCAACTGTTAAAAGAATGTGGTGTAAAACCGAAGGAATTAACTAAAATCGTTGTAGCTGCTGGACCTGGATCATATACAGGTGTTCGCATAGGTGTGACAGCGGCAAAAACATTAGCTTGGTCACTTCAAATACCAATTGTAGGTGTATCAAGTTTAGAGGTAGTAGCTGCAAACGGTGCTAACTTTAATGGATTAATTTGTCCTTTATTTGATGGAAGACGTGGGCAAATCTATACTGGATTATATACATACGAAGGAGAGCAGTTAACTTCAATAGAAGAAGACCGAATTATTCTTATTGTGGACTGGTTGCAAATGTTAAAAGATAAAGGACAGCCTGTTTTATTTATCGGTAACGATGTTAAATTGCATAAAGAAACAATTATAGAACATTTAGGTGATCAAGCTATATTTGCTCCTTTCACTAAAAATAACCCAAGACCAAGTGAGTTAGCATTCTTAGGATTACAAAAAGAAGAACAAGATGTGCATACGTTTGTTCCAAGCTACCTTCGTTTAGCTGAAGCTGAAACAAAGTGGTTAGAAAGTCAAAACAAGTAGGAGTTTGTAGAAGATGGATATGATATTTAGAAAGATGGAACTTGATGATATTGCTCAAATTGTAGCTATTGAAGAAGCATCTTTTTCAACTCCTTGGACTTCAGATGCCTTTCACCGTGAATTAACGATGAATGAACATGCACATTATATTGTGTTAGAAAAAGATGGTCGTGTAATCGGGTATTGTGGATTGTGGATAATTATTGATGAATCACATATAACAAATATAGCTATTTTGCCAGAATACCGAGGTCAAAAGTTAGGAGATGCCTTATTAAAAGCAGTTATTTCAGAAGCGAAAGAACTAGAGGTAAAAACAATGACGCTTGAAGTACGTGTATCAAATGAAGTAGCAAAGCAGTTATACAAAAAATATGGATTTCAAAATGGTGGAATTCGTAAACGATACTATGCAGACAATCAGGAAGATGGTCTTGTAATGTGGGTGAATATATAATGGAAAAAAATACGATTATACTTGGGATTGAAACAAGTTGTGATGAAACAGCGGTAGCGGTTGTTAAAAATGGAACGGAAATTATTGCGAATGTCGTTGCATCACAAATTGAAAGTCATAAACGTTTTGGCGGCGTTGTACCAGAGATTGCATCCCGTCATCATGTAGAAGAAATTACAGTTGTGTTAGAAGAAGCTTTAAAAGAAGCAAACATCACATTTGATGATATTGATGCAATTGCTGTAACAGAAGGGCCTGGTTTAGTAGGGGCACTTCTAATCGGAGTAAATGCAGCGAAGGCAGTAGCTTTTGCACATGATATTCCGCTAGTCGGTGTTCATCATATTGCTGGTCATATTTATGCGAACCGTTTAGTAAAAGAAGTTCAATTCCCACTATTATCACTTGTTGTATCTGGTGGGCATACAGAACTTGTTTATATGAAAGAACACGGTTCATTTGAAGTAATTGGTGAAACGCGAGATGATGCAGCTGGAGAAGCATATGATAAAGTAGCTCGTACGTTATCTATGCCATATCCAGGTGGCCCTCATATTGATCGCCTTGCACATGAAGGAGAACCAACAATTGATTTGCCTCGTGCATGGCTAGAACCGGATTCATATGATTTTAGCTTTAGTGGATTGAAATCAGCAGTTATCAACACTGTGCATAACGCGAAACAACGCGGTATAGAAATTAAACCAGAAGATTTAGCGGCAAGTTTCCAAGAAAGTGTAATAGATGTACTTGTAACGAAAGCAGCTCGTGCAGCAGAAGCTTATAATGTAAAGCAATTACTTCTTGCTGGTGGAGTAGCTGCTAATAAAGGACTTCGTGCGCGATTAGAAGCAGAATTTGCACAAAAAGAAAACATTGAACTAATTATTCCACCGCTATCTTTATGCACAGATAATGCAGCAATGATTGCAGCGGCAGGGACAATTGCTTATGAACAAGGTAAGCGTGCAACATTAGCCTTAAATGCGAATCCAGGATTAGATATTGAAGCATAGTTATGCACATAATTAACCACAGCTTGTGGATAAAACCCATAGTATCTGTTGATAATATGGGTTTTATTGTGTATATAAAATGTTGACAACTTTTTTGTTGATTGTGGATAATGTGGAAAAGTTGGTTTAATAGTCATTTTTATAAAGGTGGATATGTGTATAAACTTGTGGATAAGTTGGATGAAGTCTGACCTTTGAATGTATTCTTTTTCGGGAAATAAAAAGCAAGAAGATATCTCCGAAAAACATTTTGAAATATCCCTCCATTATAGAGAGTGCTGATATTGTCAATCCTTGTCGATAAATCGATATTTCGTGTCGGATTGTTGATATATAGAGGGTTGCGATAGATGCATTTGAAAAATCGTTGATATATTCCAAGTTACGATCGATATATTCAAAAAATTATTCATGTACTTAAAGAAAAAAGATGTCGCATAGTCAAAAATCCTGACTGATGAGACATCTTTCTTATTTAAATAATCTTATACATGCAGCTCTTCCCATTCTGCCATACAAGTCTCAAGTTGTTCTTGTAGCGTTTGTTTTTTAGTTGTAATTTCACTAGCTTTTTCATAATCTGCATATATTTCTGGTAAGCAAAGTTGATCTTCTAACGTAGCAATTTCTTCTTCTAAGCTTACGATGTTTTGTTCTAGCTCTTCAATTTTTCGAGTGCGTTGACGTTCTAATTGTTTACGCTCTTTTTCTTCGAGATAATTTAATTTTTCTTGAGCTACAGTTTTTTGAACAGGTGCCTGATTTTCTTGCTGTTCTTGTTGTTCAAATGCTGCGCGTTCAATCATTTCATTTTTCTTCTCCACATAGTAATCGTAATCACCTAAATATTCTTGCGCACCTTCTGTTGATAACTCGACAACTGTAGTCGTTACGCGATTAATGAAGTAACGATCATGTGAGACGAATAGAAGAGTTCCTGGATAATCAATTAAAGCATTCTCCAAAATTTCTTTACTATTTAAATCAAGATGGTTCGTTGGCTCATCGAGAATTAATAAATTGGATTTTTGCATCATAAGTTTTGCAAGAGCTAATCGAGCTTTTTGTCCACCACTAAGAGAAGATACTGGTTTCAGTACGTCATCTCCTGTGAATAAAAAGTTCCCGAGTATAGTACGGATTTCCTTTTCAGGTTGAAGTGGATATTCATCCCATAATTCATTTAAAACTCGTTTAGAAGATGTTAAGTTCGCTTGTTCTTGATCATAATAACCAACAGATACATTTGATCCGAAAGAAACATCACCATTTAATAGTGGTAACTTATTCACAATAGATTTTAACAATGTGGATTTTCCAATTCCATTTGGTCCAACTAAAGCAACACTATCTCCGCGAGTTAAGCGCATAGTTACATGTTCAATTATAGGATCCTTATCATAGCCGATGGTTGCATCCTTTACTTGTAAAACATCATTTCCACTTTGCTTTTCAATATCGAAGTGGAAGGATGCTGACTTAGAATCCCCTAATGGTCTCGTTAATAATTCCATTCGGTCTAGTTGTTTACGACGACTTTGCGCACGTTTCGTTGTAGAAGCGCGAGCTATATTCTTTTGGACGAAGTCCTCAAGTTTGGCAATTTCATCTTGTTGTTTTTCGTAACGTTTCATTTCTTGCTCGTATAAGGCAGATTTTAAGTCTAAATATTTACTGTAGTTACCAACAAATCGTCTGCTCTCTTTATTCGAAATTTCATATACTTGTGTAACGAGTTTGTCTAAGAAATAACGGTCATGTGAAACGATTAATATTGCACCAGGATAACCTTGTAAATATTGCTCAAGCCATGTTAATGTTTCGATGTCTAAATGGTTTGTAGGCTCGTCCAAAATGAGTAAGTCGGGTTTCGTTAATAATAATTTCCCGAGAGCTAATCGTGTTTTTTGTCCACCGCTTAATGTAGAAATCGTTGTCTGGTGTGTTTCCACTGGGAAGCCAAGGCCACTTAAAATGGAGCGAATATCCGCTTCATATTGATATCCACCTTGATCTTTATAATTGAGTTGCAATTGGTCATAATCAGCTAACAATCTTTCGTATGTAGCTTCGTTTGAAAAATTTTCTTCTTTTCCCATCTCTTGCTCTAGCCTTCGAAGTTTTGTCTCCATTTGCTGTAAGTGAGTAAAGACGGTTAACATTTCATCCCAAATTGTTAAAGACGTTTCTAGTCCGGTATTTTGAGCTAAATACCCTATTGAGACATCTTTCGGTTTTATAATTTCGCCACCATCATGAGATAACTCACCAGCGATAATTTTTAATAATGTAGATTTTCCAGCTCCATTCCTTCCAACTAATGCGATACGATCTTTTGTTTGTACTTCCAATTTTATGTTTGCGAGAATTGTTTCTGCGCCGTATAATTTCGAAAGTCCATTTACTTGTAATAAAATCAATGTTTTCACCTCAAATAATTTCTTAACTTTGCCATGTTTATATTTCTCAATCATACTAAAAATAGTGTATAGTTTAAAATAAAGAGAGAATACTTCTTCTCTTTATTATACAAGGAATTTAATGAGTACTAAACTTCTGTATTTGATTAAAGTATATGAATGAAGATAGGAAGAGAGGAGAGGTCATATGGATCAGCAAAAGATTCCACAAGCCACTGCTAAACGATTGCCTCTATACTATCGATTTATCCAAAACTTATCTCTTTCTGGTAAGCAGCGTGTTTCATCGGCCGAATTGAGTGAAGCGGTAAAGGTAGATTCCGCAACAATACGAAGAGATTTTTCGTATTTTGGAGCGTTAGGGAAAAAGGGATATGGATATAACGTAAATTATTTATTATCATTTTTCCGCGAAACACTTGATCAAGATGATATAACGCGTGTAGCACTTATTGGAGTAGGTAATTTAGGGACCGCTTTCTTACATTATAATTTCACGAAAAACAATAATACAAAAATTGAAATGGCGTTTGATGTTAGTGAAGAGAAAGTTGGAACAGAAATCGGAGGCATTCCTGTATATCATTTAGATGAATTAGAAGAGAGATTATCAAATGATATACAAGTGGCAATATTAACAGTACCGGCTACAGTAGCGCAAGCTGTAGCAGATAGATTAGCTGAAACGAGCGTGCACGGTATTTTAAATTTCACACCAGCACGATTAAACGTATCAGAGAATATTAGAATTCATCATATTGATTTAGCTGTAGAGTTACAAACATTAGTTTACTTTTTGAAAAATTATCCACAATAAAACGCAGAGGAAGCGACCTCTGCGTTTTATTATTGTTTCTTCTTTGTGAATTTAACTAATATAAGGCGAAGTGCCAAATTAAAATCAATTGTTGCCATAACTGCAAATAGTATTGTCCACACATTCCAGATTGTATCTGTTACGTTCGTAATGGCGAAGCGTGTAAAGATACATCCAAGAAGGAAGTATAGTGCAGCCATGAACAATGGTGAGTTTCTCATACAAAAAATCCTCCGATAAAGCCTTGCATTTTTTCAGCTTCTTTAATCATTTCTTGAATTTGCTCATTGCTCATAAAAATTTGCCCGATAGCGACTAATGTATTCATCGCAACATGAGCTGCAATAGGAACGATAATTCGCTTCGTTTTTACATATAAAAAGGCGAATACGAGCCCCATAGAAGTGTATACCAATAAGTGAGTAAAATCAAAATGAATTGCTGCGAATACAAGCGAACTAATGATAGCTGCAATAAAGAAGTTGAACTTCTTATAAAGTGCACCGAATAAAATTTTTCTAAATACGATTTCTTCTAAGATAGGTCCGATTATAGATACAACAATAAGGAACCAAGGTATCGTTCTTGCGATGTCCATTAGTCTGTCTGTATTCTCAGATCCACGTGGAACCCCTAATACATACATTTCAATCATACCTGCAATGGATTGTGAGATGATTGCTAAGAAGAATCCGATGAAAATCCACCCAATTGTAGCTGGAACAGAAGAGCGTGTTGCATCTAAATGTCTGTCACGAATATCTGTTCTAAGTAACCAAAGTACGATACATAATGCAACAAAGAAGCTAATAATTGCCCAGTGTCCCATTATGATTTGTCCTTTTTCCTCAATGGTAAATCCTCTATTATCATAGAGTCCTGTTTTTAGGAGAAGTGGTAATCCAACAGCGCCAGATAATTGCATTAAAATGTATGTAACGATAACCCACCAATATTGTTTTTTCAAATGGTTTAACCATCCTTTCTAACTATAGTGTATGAGATAAGTTAGGATAACATGTAAATATGCTACCTACGATATAAACCTCACTTAAATTATGTTTTTTTCGTAAATCCTTATTTGAAATTATAATAGAAGACAGGAGAAAGTTGTGTGTGTAGCGAAAACAACTTAGGGTGTCCTTTCATATTGTAACATACGAGCAGTGGAAACAATGCTTCATATAGTAAAGGCGGTATTCTATATAGAAAGTTTATATAGTAATTTGCGAAAAAATTATGATTTTTTTACTTGCAAAAGAAATTGAGATTATTTATTATTATAAGTGTGTTAGCACTCGGGTGACTTGAGTGCTAATAAATAAAATTTACATAACAAAATGAGGAGGTTATTGTTCATGCTAAAGCCATTAGGTGATCGCGTTGTAATTGAGCTTGTTCAAGCAGAAGAAAAAACAGCAAGTGGTATTGTATTACCAGACACTGCAAAAGAAAAACCACAAGAGGGTAAAGTTGTTGCAGTAGGTACTGGTCGAGTGCTTGAAAATGGTGAGCGTGTTGCTTTAGAGGTAGCAGCAGGTGATCTTATCATCTTCTCAAAATATGCAGGTACTGAAGTGAAATACGAAGGTACTGACTACTTGATTTTACGTGAAAGTGACATTTTAGCAGTTATCGGTTAATTATATAAATCTTAAAAAATCCAAGGGGGTCAATTATTATGGCAAAAGATATTAAATTTAGTGAAGAAGCACGTCGTTCGATGCTTCGCGGTGTCGACACTCTTGCAAACGCAGTAAAAGTAACGCTTGGACCAAAAGGGCGTAACGTTGTACTTGAGAAAAAATTCGGTTCACCACTTATTACAAATGACGGTGTAACAATCGCAAAAGAAATCGAATTAGAAGATGCATTCGAAAACATGGGTGCGAAATTAGTAGCAGAAGTTGCTAGCAAAACAAATGATGTAGCTGGTGACGGAACAACAACTGCAACTGTATTAGCGCAAGCTATGATTCGTGAAGGTCTTAAAAACGTAACAGCTGGTGCTAACCCAATGGGTCTTCGTAAAGGTATCGAAAAAGCTGTTACTGCTGCAATTGCAGAATTAAAAGAGATTTCTAAACCAATCGAAGGTAAATCTTCTATCGCACAAGTAGCTGCTATTTCTGCAGCTGACGAAGAAGTAGGTCAATTAATCGCTGAAGCAATGGAGCGCGTTGGTAACGACGGTGTTATTACTTTAGAAGAGTCTAAAGGATTCACAACAGAATTAGACGTAGTAGAAGGTATGCAATTTGATCGTGGATATGCATCTCCTTACATGATTACTGATTCTGACAAAATGGAAGCAGTTCTTGATAACCCATATATCTTAATTACTGACAAAAAGATTTCTAACATCCAAGAAATCTTACCAGTATTAGAGCAAGTGGTACAACAAGGTAAACCACTTCTTATCATTGCTGAAGATGTAGAAGGCGAAGCTTTAGCTACATTAGTAGTGAACAAACTTCGTGGTACATTCAATGTAGTAGCTGTTAAAGCTCCTGGATTTGGTGACCGTCGTAAAGCAATGCTAGAAGATATCGCAATCTTAACTGGTGGCGAAGTAATCACTGAAGAATTAGGTCGTGACTTAAAATCTGCTACAGTTGAATCTTTAGGACGCGCTGGTAAAGTTGTTGTTACAAAAGAAAACACAACTGTAGTTGAAGGTATTGGAAATACAGAGCAAATCGCAGCTCGCATCGGTCAAATCCGTGCGCAATTAGAAGAAACAACTTCTGAATTCGATCGTGAAAAATTACAAGAGCGTCTTGCGAAACTTGCAGGTGGCGTAGCAGTAATTAAAGTCGGTGCAGCAACTGAAACTGAGTTAAAAGAGCGCAAACTTCGCATTGAAGATGCACTGAACTCAACTCGTGCAGCAGTAGAAGAAGGTATCGTTGCAGGTGGTGGTACTTCACTTATGAACGTATACACGAAAGTAGCTTCTATCGTAGCTGAAGGCGACGAAGCAACAGGTATCAACATCGTACTTCGTGCACTAGAAGAGCCAGTTCGTCAAATCGCAATCAACGCTGGTCTAGAAGGATCTGTAGTTGTAGAGCGTCTAAAAGGCGAAAAAGTAGGCGTTGGTTTCAACGCAGCTACTGGCGAATGGGTTAACATGCTTGAGTCTGGTATCGTAGATCCAGCTAAAGTAACTCGTTCTGCACTTCAAAACGCAGCATCTGTTGCAGCTATGTTCTTAACAACTGAAGCTGTAGTAGCTGACAAGCCAGAACCAAATGCACCAGCAATGCCTGACATGGGCGGCATGGGCATGGGCGGTATGGGCGGAATGATGTAATTCCGTTTGCCCTAAAAAACATCCATTTCTATATAGAAATGGATGTTTTTTTATGTTTTTTAGAAAAGGAAATGAATTTCTGTAGAATTTTGTCGCTTTCTCTCTTGACCATATAGATACTTCATTGTTAGAATCTAGGAAGATAATATAAAACGATCCTTCATATATCCTCAATGATATGGTTTGAGAGTCTCTACCGGGTTACCGTAAACAACCTGACTATGAAGGCAGTGTGTCTTATATTTATAAAGAGCGGAGACTATCTTTCTTTATAAAGCCAGACCCCTGCCTTTTCTTTGTTATGAGACTAGAGGCGGAGGACTGGCTTTTTTTATTATATTAGTAATGCTTTTCGCCAAATTGGTGAAAATATTTATATACGAGAACTAACGTTGGGGTGATTATTTTGAAGAAGCAACACGATACAATTATCGTTTTAGATTTTGGAAGTCAATACAATCAGTTAATAGCACGTCGAATTCGTGAGTTCGGTGTATACAGTGAACTTCATCCACATACAATTACTGCAGAAGAAATTAAAGCAATGAATCCAAAAGGGATTATTTTCTCTGGTGGACCAAATAGTGTATACGGTGAAGGTGCATTACATTGTGATGAAAAAATCTTTGAACTAGGATTACCGATTTTCGGTATCTGTTACGGTATGCAGCTTATGACACAACACTTCGGTGGTAAAGTAGAGCGTGCTAACCACCGTGAGTACGGAAAAGCTGTTCTTAAAGTAGAGAACGAATCAAAATTATATGCGAACCTTCCAGAAGAGCAAGTTGTATGGATGAGCCATGGTGACTTAGTAACTGGTTTACCTGAAGGATTCGTAGTAGACGCAACAAGTGAGTCTTGCCCAATTGCTGGTATGAGCAATGAAGCGAAAAACTTATACGGTGTACAATTCCACCCAGAAGTACGTCACTCTGAGCACGGTAACGATTTAATTAAAAACTTCGTATTCGGCGTATGTGGTTGTTCTGAAGGATGGAACATGGAGAACTTTATCGAAGTAGAATTAGAAAAGATTCGTGAAACTGTTGGAGACAAAAAAGTACTATGTGCACTTAGTGGCGGCGTAGACTCTTCTGTTGTAGCAGTATTAATTCATAAAGCAATCGGTGATCAATTAACATGTATTTTCGTTGACCACGGTTTACTTCGTAAAGATGAAGCAGAAGGCGTTATGAAAACATTCAGCGAAGGCTTCCACATGAACGTTATCAAAGTGGATGCAAAAGAACGCTTCATGAACAAGTTAAAAGGTGTAGAAGATCCAGAACAAAAACGTAAAATCATCGGTAACGAATTCATTTACGTATTTGATGATGAAGCATCTAAATTACAAGGTATGGACTTCTTAGCACAAGGTACACTTTACACAGATATCGTTGAGAGTGGTACGGCAACTGCACAAACAATTAAATCTCACCATAACGTTGGTGGACTTCCAGAAGACATGCAGTTCAAATTAATTGAGCCTTTAAATACGTTATTTAAAGATGAAGTACGTGTATTAGGATCTGAACTAGGAATTCCTGATGAAATCGTATGGCGTCAACCATTCCCAGGCCCTGGTCTTGGTATTCGTGTATTAGGTGAAATCACAGAAGAGAAATTAGAAATTGTTCGTGAATCTGATGCGATTTTACGTGAAGAAATTATTAAAGCAGGATTAGACCGCGAAATCTGGCAATACTTCACTGCGCTTCCTGGTATGCGTAGCGTAGGTGTTATGGGTGACGAGCGTACTTATGATTACACAGTAGGTATCCGCGCGGTAACATCTATCGACGGTATGACAGCTGATTGGGCACGTATCCCTTGGGACGTATTAGAGAAAATCTCTGTACGTATCGTAAACGAAGTAAAACATGTTAACCGTATCGTGTATGATGTAACGAGTAAGCCACCAGCAACTATTGAGTGGGAATAGTATTGTAATAAAAAAGATCCATCTATCATTCGTGAATAGATGGATCTTTTTATTTTTACCATTAATACGAACGAAAGTATAAAAGTTTATAAAAATGTTCGTTTTTAAATTGACAAAACCACCACCTCGAGTTAATATGAGTATGTAATTCAAACGAAAAGTGAATATTATGCCGTCGTATAATATCGGGGATATGGCCCGAAAGTTTCTACCTAGCTACCGTAAATGGCTTGACTACGAGGCGTTTGTATAAAGATGAGGGGAAACTTGTCTTTGTTTATAGAACGCTTCCATGTATATATGCAATGGAAGCCTTTTTTATTTCTCGGGATAAAAAAGGGCTAGGAGAAATACGGCGAGTAATCATATAACGGGGGAAACGTAGGATGAAACGCTATTTTCAGTTTGATGAACTCGGTACGAATTATAAGACTGAGTTCATAGCAGGGTTAACGACATTTCTATCTATGGCTTACGTACTATTTGTCAATCCTGCTACGCTGTCGCTTGGAAATGTTAAAGGGTTACCAGCAGGTACAGGGATGGATCCAGGTGCAGTGTTCGTTGCTACAGCATTAGCAGCAGCGATCGGTTCGTTAATTATGGGGATTTTCGCGAAGTATCCAATTGCTTTAGCGCCAGGTATGGGAATTAACGCGTTCTTTGCTTATACAGCAGTGTTAACGATGGGGATTCCGTGGCAAACAGCAATTGCTGGAACGTTAATGTCAGGTATTATCTTTATTATTCTTACAGCTTCAGGTATTCGTGAAAAAATCATTAATGCAATTCCATCGGAGTTAAAGTTTGCAGTAGCGGCAGGTATCGGATTATTCATTGCTTTCCTTGGATTCCAAAATGCCGGAATTATCGTGAAAAATGATGCGGTTCTTGTTGGGTTGGGGGACTTAACAAAGGGCACAACGTTACTAGCAATCTTCGGGGTTGTTACTACGATCATCTTCATGATTAAGAAAATTAATGGTGCAGTATTTTACGGTATGATTCTTACCGCAATCTTAGGAGTGGCAACAGGATTAATTGATACTCCGAAAGCTGTAGTGGGAGCAATACCGAGCCTAGAACCAACGTTCGGCGTGGCGTTAACGCACTTCGGAGATATTTTCACTGTTCAAATGGGGATTGTTATTATAACGTTCTTCTTTATCGATTTCTTTGATACAGCAGGTACGCTTGTAGCGGTTGCGAATCAAGCAGGATTAATGAAGAACAATAAATTACCACGTGCAGGAAAAGCATTATTTGCAGATGCGATTGCAACTGTAATTGGTGCGATCTTGGGTACATCAACAACAACGTCTTACATTGAATCGTCTGCAGGGGTAGCAGCGGGAGGACGTTCTGGATTTACAGCAGTTGTAACAGCAGGATTCTTCTTATTGGCACTATTCTTCTCGCCATTACTAAGTGTTGTAACACCAGCTGTAACGGCGCCAGCTTTAATTATTGTAGGAATCTTGATGGTTTCTTCCTTAGGGGAAATTGATTGGAAGAAATTCGAGATTGCAGTACCAGCATTCTTTACAATCATCTCTATGCCACTTACGTATAGTATCGCAACGGGGATTGCGATTGGATTTATTTTCTATCCAATTACAATGGTTGTGAGTGGTCGTCGTAAAGAGGTTCATCCGATTATGTATGTTATGGGAGTTTTATTCGTACTATACTTCATCTACGTTCGTAAATAAAGTTCAACTAATCGGGCTTTTACTGGCAGTTGATCTGCCGCGTAACATTGTTGTTTTGGGCAGTTTTTTGAAGTGGGAGTCTTACTGCCCGTTAATGCGGGATAAAAGGGGTTTTTTGAAAGGTCTAGACTTAAGGGGAGTCTAGACCTTTTTTGCGTCTTCAGAAAAACTTAAGGATTTCCGAGCGTTTTTCTTCAGAAGTTTTCCTATAATAGAAGTTAGGGATTAAAAAAGTGATGGGGGAGATATTGTGGCACACGAAACAATACTTGTCGTAGATGATGAAAAAGAAATTCGAAATTTAATTACAATCTATTTAAAGAATGAAGGATATAAAGTACTGCAAGCAGGGGACGGAGAAGAAGGGCTACGTTTACTGGAAGAAAATGAAGTGCATCTAGTCGTATTAGATATTATGATGCCGAAAGTAGACGGTATTCATATGTGTATGAAAGTAAGGGAAGAAAAAGAAATGCCAATCATTATGCTTTCAGCGAAAACGCAAGATATGGATAAGATCTTAGGATTAACAACAGGGGCAGATGATTATGTAACGAAGCCGTTTAATCCGTTAGAGTTAATCGCAAGAATTAAATCTCAGTTACGCCGTTATATGAAAATGAATGGTTTTGTTATTCAAAATGAGGACGAGTTAGAAATTGGAGAGATGAAAATAAACATCTCAACCCATAAAGTCATTGTAGAGGGAGAAGAAGTGAAACTAACCCCGAGGGAACTTTCGATTTTAGAATTGTTATCTAGAAACCCAGGTATGGTGTTTAGTGCAGAGCAAATTTATGAAAAGGTTTGGAACGAACGGTCTTTCCAGTCGGATAACACGGTAATGGTTCATATTCGGAAAGTACGTGAAAAGATTGAGGAGAATCCAAGGAAACCTAGATATATAAAAACAGTATGGGGAGTGGGGTATAAGATTGAAAAAGATATTTAATCCGTTTACTTATGTTAGGAAAACAAGAGAATTAATTGAGAAATTAGTAAAGAGCGTACGGAAGAGTATAAGAATTCAATTGATTACTACTTTTGCTGCGTGTGCGTTATTAGGAGTTTTGTCAGCAAAGGCAGCTGCGCCATTTTTTGAGAATGCGAATCGCCAAGCGACTATCGATTATCGGGCTGGTATGGAACAAATTAATTACCAAGCTCAAAGAGCAGCGAATAGTTCGGTTCATGAAAATAAATTAGAAGCTATATCCAATATGATCGAAATGGAGAATCAAAATTTAGAGCGAGGAAATAGAGCTTTAAAAATATTGGTTACTGATGAGAGTGGTAAAGTTTTATATAAAACGAAGCAGGCGCAAGAAGAGCAAATCGATTTGCATAATACGATTCGTAATGCAGCATCATTTGCAATCAACTATTCAAATGGTCGAGATGTATTTGAAAATACGAGAAAAGAATTTATAGCTTTTTCACCTATTACAATAGAAGATAAGAATTTATATATGTTCGTTAGTGGAATACCAGATGGTGTAGTAATGTACGATACGCAAGAAGGACCGTTTCCGTTTTTCATAGGTGTACTCGTATTCATTTTCTCTTTCTTCTATATAACAAAGAGGAAGATGAAGCAGATTGAAGCGATGGCACAGGGTGTAAAGGAAATAGAAAAAGGAAACTTAGCGTATCGTATTGAGAAAAAAGGTGAAGATGAGATTGCAGCTTTAACTGAGAATATTAACAATATGGCGGAAGAGCTTATGAATAATATAGAAAAAGAACGTAAATTAGAGAAGCAAAAGAACGAGCTTATTACAAATGTATCTCATGATTTACGTACACCACTTACTTCCATTATGGGTTACTTGCGATTACTTCGAGATTCTAAATATGAAAATAAAGAACAACATGATGAGTATACGAGAATTGCTTTTGCAAAGTCGGAGCAGTTAAAGAATTTAATAGAAGATTTATTTGAGTATACGAAGTTAACAAATGAGCAAGTTGTGTTAGAAAAACAAGAAGTTTGTATAAATGAGTTACTCGAGCAATTAATAGAAGAGTTAGTACCGCAGGCGGAAGAACATGGACTTACGTTTGTTAAGAAGTTTCCTGAGGAACGTGCTTATGCATCAATTGATTCGGAAAAGATGGTCCGTGTATTTGATAATTTACTAATGAATGCGATTAAATATAGTAAAGATGATGGAGAGATAAAAGTTTCCCTTCAAAGGCAGCGTAGGGATATACAAATTGTTATAGCGAATCATAGCGAAGAATTTACGAGAGAAGAGTTAGCGAATTTGTTTGAACGTTTTTATAAGAAAGATCAATCTCGAAGTAGAGTAACAGAAGGTTCTGGACTTGGGCTTGCGATTGCGAAAAGTATTGTTGAGTTACAAGGTGGTAGTATTCGAGCAGAATATAGGGATGGTATTATCCAATTTATCGTCTCGTTACCAATTATAGAAAAATAACAAATGAATAGAATGATATATGATAAAAAGGTTTATTTTAAAAGAAATAAGCCTTTTTATATTTTTTTAGAAAAACATGTTGACGATTAGGAATTAGAGGTGTAATATAGAACAAGTCGCCGATGCAATAACGCAGAAGACGAAAAACAAAATGAAAAACTTAGTTGACATTAACTAACGAAGATGTTAACATAAGGAA